>JAFLTN010000034.1 GCA_022510445.1 Muribaculaceae bacterium
GCGCTGAAAGATCCACGTCCATATCCACATTCACAGGAAGGATGTTCACCAGTTTAATAATGTATTCTCCGGCGATATCGTCTTTAACAACGGAGGAGGCCACACGAGGAGTTATCTTTTCATTGTTATGGCTTAGTGAAAGATGAGAATTAAAATAACGGTTCCCCATGTTTTCACCTGCCAGTCGCATTGCATGATAATCAGTAGTTGGTTTCACAGAATCATTCGTGAAATAGATCAGATCGGGTCGCCACTGGGTGTGTCCTTTCTTTGCGAGAAGCGGAGCATAAGAACTCATCGATACTACATCGCCATTGCGTTCCAGAGAAGTGATATAAAGAGCTTCGGCAAGAGCGGTTTCCATAGTTGATGCTCTGTCGGGGAGATGGGCAGCCCATTCTCCGAGATATACTTTCGTACCATCCCTGTCATAATCATCATAATAGTCCTGATTATAAATAAGCCATGCCGGTTCGACATAGTAGTGTTCATCCACCATATCTATATTCTCCCGGCGCGCCAGCCTCCAGCCCTCTTCATAATCGGGTCCTTCGTAGAATGGACCCACAGTTCCGATGACGGTTATTTCAGGATAGGCCTCCTTTACTGCTTTATTAATCCTGATGAATCTCTCTTTAAAGACTTCAGTGATCATATCTTCATTGCCTATTCCGATATATTTCAGATTAAAAGGTTCCGGATGTCCGGCTTCTGCCCTCTTTGCGCCCCATTTGGAGGTGACCGGTCCGTTGGCATACTCAATCAAGTCTAAAACATCCTGAATGTAATTATCCAGAGAATCCATCGGAATTCCACCTTGTTGGCCATAGCGCGTAATGTCGTCGGTTGAAAAACGCGAAGGCCAGCTTGAATTCTGACAGGGAACTGCTGCTGCCAGAACAGGAAGTGGCTCAGCACCTATATCTTCACAGAAAAGGAAATATTCATAATAACCGAGCCCGCGAGTCTGATGATATCCCCAAAGATTCGATAACGGTTTCCGTTCCTCAAGACTCCCTATGGAGCCTTTCCAATCATAGATATTGTCAATCCCATTACCGTGGGCCACGCATCCTCCCGGGAATCTTACGAACTGAGGTTTAAGATCGGCAAGAGTCTGTGCAAGATCCTTACGCAAACCGTTTTCCCGATTATTAAAAGTATTTGCCGGGAATAAAGAGATCATATCAAGATCCAGGATTCCCTTTCCCTTAGGTTCTATGACCAGTTCCGCTCCGGAAACATCTTGTGAAGGAGTCAGTGTAACTTCACTATCGGTCCATTCCCCAGTTGGCTCGATTGTGAGCTGAGCGGATGCTATAATTTCTTTTTCCGGAGTCACAAGTTTTACATCAAGCTCGAGCCGGGAATCGCTTCGTCCTTTTAAACTGAACTTATAGTCTTCTCTTCCCTTAAGGCTGATTCCGTCATATCCCTTGTTTATTAAAGCCGCCTTGTCGCTACCGTTGAGGGATAACCTTATGAAATGAGGATTATTAGGATGCACCGGATTATCCTGGGAAATTTCACTTTTAACATGTTTGGTTTCCCACGCATAAAGAGGGCCCCAATTCTTACCTTTACCCTCACCCGGTTTATATTCGAAATCACGGTTCTGGATAAGCTCAGCATATAGACCGCCATCGGCCGCATAATTAATATCCTCAAAGAAAATGCCTAATAATAAAGGAGAGATCTCCTTATTCTCCTTGTCGACCTTCAAGGTTGCCTTAATGGAAGGAAGACCCTTAAAACGCAGGGAGTCAAATTTGGATTGTTCGGAATAGAGTTTTTTCAACTTATTCTTCTTTTGGGCATACGATTTCAGATCTTCAATCAGAGCATCGGGCACCTCAATAATATTTCCCTTTATGTTTTTACCCTTAAGATGAACCTTAGAATCATGAAATTCAGGATTTATGGATGGGATGGATGTGAAATTTTTATTATCATAATATTCCTGTGGCTTCCAATTAATAAGATCGGGAGATTCGGCAACTCCATAGACAGTGCCATCATGAGTGACTTCAAAGACTGCCATCCATCCTGCAGGGGTTTCATAAAGCTTGGGGTTCCACATCTTTTTACCGGACCCCCAGGCACCGAAATCTGAATTAAGGAAGCTGAAATCCTCCCCTATTGTCTCCCATACACCCGGTTCTTCTTCGTAAGCAAAACGAAGCCCTCCGTTACCGTCAGGCTGAGAATAAAAAAATAGATTCCCGGCATTCATCAAAACAGAAATGCAAAGAGCTGAAAATGTCAGTGGCAGTCTCATATAATCAAAAAATATCCTTATAAAATTCTTTTGGCAATATGCACTTCAAAATTAGGGCCCATTCCACAATATTTGTTAGGCTGAGGTCACATATCTCTGATTTTTAGCTCGGGAGAGCAAACGGCTCCATGGTGACTGAGATACAGCACTGAAATCACCCAAGATATGCGGTGTTATACTATTTCTTCTCTACTTATTGCAATAACAGACCATTAGGCAAAGTTAAAGAATAAATGCTTTTTTAACAAAAAAATAAATAATTGGCTTTTCATTCGGGCCTTATTCCTTTATATCCACACTTCTATATCCACACTTCACGTCAAGGCTTCCATGGGACTCGGGCGCCTCAGAATTTTCAAATATTACGGATTGCGCCTTTTATAAAAGCATACCTAAAACCTATGTAAATTTCATTAACAAAAGAAGGACGATTTCCGAATTTTGTTCAATCGGGTCTTATTGCTAACTTTGCATTATGATGCAAGAGGAGGATTTTGACATACGTCAGCGACAGACCATCAAAGAAACAGAAAAGGATATAGAGAAGGCCCTTCGTCCGCTTGAATTTGATGATTTTAGAGGACAGGAAAATATTATCGAAAACCTTCGGATTTTTGTTAAGGCAGCCCGAATGAGGGGAGAGGCACTTGACCATACACTTCTTCATGGGCCTCCGGGATTAGGGAAAACCACTCTGTCAAATATAGTTGCGAATGAATTGGGAGTGGGATTTAAAGTCACATCCGGTCCAGTGCTTGACAAACCGGGTGATCTGGCCGGAATACTTATGAGTCTGGAGGAGAAAGATGTCCTTTTCATTGATGAGATACATCGGCTGCATCCAATTGTGGAAGAATACCTCTATTCCGCAATGGAAGACTACCGTATCGATATTTTGCTCGATAAGGGGCCCGGGGCGCGAAGCGTTCAGCTCACCATCCCTCCCTTCACACTCATAGGAGCCACAACTCGGAGCGGACTTCTGACGTCACCTTTGCGTGCTCGTTTTGGAATTAACTGCCATCTGGAATACTATGACCATAAGACCCTTTCAGAAATTGTGAAAAGATCTGCGCGATTGCTGAAAGTTGAGATAGAAGAGGAGGCGGCTATGGAGATAGCTCTCAGAAGCCGGGGTACGCCTCGCGTGGCGAATGCTCTTCTCCGAAGAATAAGAGATTTTGCAATGGTGAAGGGAGACGGTTCCATAAAACTTGGAATAGCAAGACATTCTCTGGAGGCTCTGAATATCGACCGGTATGGACTCGATGAGATTGATAACAGAATCTTATTGACCATAATCGACAAGTTCCATGGTGGACCGGTTGGATTGTCGACAATTGCCACTGCCCTGGGGGAGGATCCCGGAACATTGGAGGAAGTATATGAACCTTTCCTTATAAAAGAAGGATTCCTGAAACGCACCCCTCGTGGCCGTGAGGCTACCCATCTGGCTTATTCACATCTTCATCGCAAGGAACCCAACATCCCCGGTAACCTTTTTGATGAAGGTTAAACTTATCCATCATGAGTATTAAGGGACTGGCGAAAGACACAGCAGTCTACGGTTTGAGCAGCATAATAGGGAGATTCCTAAACTGGTGTTTGGTTCCCCTTTATGTCTATCTGTTCCCGGCAGAGGAATACGGAATTGTGACCTATCTCTATGGAGTGACGGCTGTCATGCTTGTCATTCTTAATTACGGAATGGAAACAGGTTTTTTCCGTTTCGCTAATAAAGATGACAATCCGGAAAGGGTCTATACCACATCTTTAATCTCTGTGGGTGCCACTTCCCTATTATTCCTGATCCTGCTGACTATTTTTCTTAAACCGATTTCCAATGGACTTAAGCTGCCCGACCATTCGCTTTTTATCTGGCTTATAGGAGCCACGGTGGCTGTAGATGCCTTTTCAAATTTACCTTTCGCCTATCTTCGCTATAAAAACCGGGCTTGGAGATTTGCCGGCATAAAACTCATTAACGTAGCTCTTAATATCGGTCTTAACCTTTTCTTTCTTTTGCTTTGCCCCTGGATAGAGAAATCCAATCCCGGCCTTATTTCCTGGTTTTATTCACCTTTGGGTGGCTTCAGCTTCGGTATTGGATGGATTTTTATCGCCAATATTCTTTCATCATATATCATCCTGATACTGTTAATGCCCCAGCTCATGGGCAGACGCTGGCAGTTTTCAGGCGACCTGCTGAAAAAGATGTTAAGCTACAGCTGGCCACTCCTTATCCTGGCAATTGCCGGAATGTTGAGCCAAAATATGGGTCAATTGTTGATACCCTATCTCTTCAGTAACGAGGAAGCTTCAAGAGCAATGGTGGGTATTTACGGAGCCAATATGAAGATAGCAATAGTGATGGTAATGTTCACTCAAGCTTTCCGTTATGCCTATGAGCCATTCATTTTCTCCCAGGCCCGGAATTCCGGAGAGAGTAGCGCCAAAATGTATGCCGACGCCATGAAGTTCTTCATAATATTCGGTTGGTTAATATTCCTGGGAGTGATGTTTTATCTCCCCGTATTAAGATATTTTATCGCACCGTCTTATTGGGAAGGTCTTCAGGTTGTGCCAATCATGATGGCAGCCGAACTTTGCTTCGGAGTTTTCTTCAACCTCTCCTTATGGTATAAGCTTACCGACCGTACCCGCTGGGGCATGTATCTGTCTCTCATATGTTTTGCCACGATGCTTGGATTCAATATCTGGCTTGTGCCTTTAATCGGAATACCTGACGGTTATATGGGATCAGCCTGGGCAGCTCTCATAAGCTATTTCATAGTCATGCTTCTCAGCTACTTCATAGGCAGGCATTATTATCCGTTGCCTTATGAAATCAAAAGGATAGGAGCTTACACTGCGGCAGCCGGTTTCTTTTATGTTTGCGGCATGTTGATGGGAGGGATTTTCCCTCTCTGGGTCACCTACTGTCTTCGAACAGTTCTCTTGGTACTTTACATAGGAGTCATCTCCTATTTCGAAAATATCCCGGTCCTGAGTCATTTACTGAGAAAATTATCCCTGTCGCAACGATAAAAATTAATAAAACGGCAATATAACCCGTAAAAGTTAAATTGCCGTTTAAGACGAATTTAAAGTAAGAAGATATATTTATTCTTCTATTTCAATATCCTCTTCAAAGAAATCTTCATCACCGTCGGCTACGATAAAATCATCGTTATCTTCAGCCTCTTCACGGGCTTCCCTCAGCTCTTTCTTTTTCTTAGCCTCGGCTGCTGCAAGAGGGTTGAAATTTTTATTTTTTCCGGCTGCCTCTTCCTCATCAATCGCTGCTCTCACTTTCGCTTCGAGTTCCTCCATTAGTTCAGGGTTCTCATTGAGATATTTCCTCACTCCCTCTTTGCCCTGACCGAGTTTCGAGCCGTTATAACTGAACCAGGCTCCGCTTTTCTTAATGATGTCATAGTCAACGCCTAAGTCAATAATTTCTCCGGCTTTTGAGATGCCCTGTCCGAACATAATCTCAGTCTCGGCTTTTTTAAACGGTGGAGCCACCTTATTTTTCACAACTTTCACCTTAACCTGCCGCCCTATAGGATTGTCGTCAGAATCCTTTATCATGGATGAAGGAGTTATTTCCATTCTCACTGAAGAATAGAATTTAAGTGCGTTACCACCGGTGGTTGTCTGGGCCGGACCATAGATGTTGCCGATTTTTTCCCGGGTCTGGTTGATGAAAATGCAACAAGTCCTCGTTCTCGAAATAGCTCCGGTGAGCTTTCGCATAGCCTGGCTCATGAGTCTGGCCTGTAGACCTACATTCTTGTCTCCCATTTCCCCCTCGATCTCGGTTTTAGGAGTCAACGCTGCGACAGAGTCAATTACGAGCACATCAATGGCACCGGAATTAATCAGCTGCTCGGCAATTTCAAGTGCCTGTTCTCCATTATCGGGTTGAGCAATCCACAGATTATTTACATCTACACCAAGACACTCTGCATAATATCTGTCGAATGCATGCTCGGCATCTATGATCGCACATACACCTCCGGCCTTCTGAGCCTCAGCAATGATATGAATTGCCAAAGTCGTTTTACCGGATGACTCGGCACCGAAAATTTCAGTGATCCTGCCTCGTGGAACACCTCCGACACCTAAAGCGTAGTCAATCCCTATGGAACCGGTGGAAATGGTTTCAACGTCCTGTATGTTATTATCCCCGAGTCTCATTAATGTCCCGGCTCCGAAATCCTTTTCAAGATGAGCAAGGGCCACTTCGAGCGCTCTCTTTTTTTCGTCAGCGTCACTAATGCGCACCTGTTTCTTAGAGTCAACTGTTTTCTTCTTTCCCATATCTATTATATATTATTGTTTCAATTTTATCGTATTTAAAGCTTTATCTTTCAAAAGATTTCTCGAGGATATTTTTCAATGGTCAACCTCAACAAAAGGTTTTCTTTTTCAGTGTCGGGATATAGTCCGCAGGGTGAAAACTACCTTGGGGTGGTTGTCTATGATTGATCATCATGACAAGCGAATCCTAAGCTATTGATTTATTCTTTGAAAATATTTAAGCTTCATGTTTACAATGCAAATTTAATAACTGTCATTGCTTTTTGCCTAATTTTAGAGCGAATAATTTAGTATTTAACCAATTAAATATTCTTAAAGGAAAGGGTCTGACTGCCAGATTTTAGCAGTCAAACCCACTTTACCTTCATTATATTAGCTACTTACTATTTAAGCATCAATATTGGCGTAGGTGGCGTGACTCTCTATAAAGTCACGTCTCGGCCCCACTTCCTCACCCATAAGAATTGAGAAAGTTCTGTCGGCTTCAGCCGCATTTACCAGATTTACTTGTTTCAACATTCTGTTCTCAGGATCCATGGTAGTCTCCCAAAGCTGTTCCGGATTCATCTCTCCAAGACCTTTATATCGCTGTAGCGTCATCTTATCGCGGTTACCGTCGCAGTGTGTATCCACAAAACGTTGCACCTGTTGCTCGTCCCAGGCATATTCCTGAATTTTTTTCTGTCCTTTGGTGGTACATTTATAGAGCGGTGGTGTGGCAATGTAAAGATAACCGTTGTCGATTATCGGACGGATCTTACGATAGAAGAAGGTCATTAATAGAGTCGCGATGTGTGCCCCGTCAACGTCGGCATCGGTCATAATGATAATCTTATGATACCTGAGTTTCGACATATTGGGTTCCTCTGAATCTTCTTCTGTGCCGATTGTCACGCCCAAAGCTTTGAACATATTGACAATTTCCTCACTGTCGAACACCTTATGGTCGGGTGCCTTCTCCACATTAAGGATTTTACCGCGCAGAGGAAGGATCGCCTGGAAATCCGGATTACGGCCCTGTTTTGCTGAACCTCCTGCCGAGTCTCCCTCCACAAGGAAAAGTTCACAGGCAGCTGCATCATGGCTCTGGCAATCGGCCAGTTTACCGGGCAGTCCACTCCCTCCGAGAGGAGATTTTCTCTGCACCTTCATTCTGGCATTATAGGCTGCATGTCTTGCCTGTGCTGCCAGCATCACCTTCTCCACTATGGCCTTGGCCTGTTTTGGATGTTCCTCAAGATAATATCTCAACGCTTCAGAAACAGCTGTTTGAACCACACCGGCCACATCATTATTACCGAGCTTAGTTTTGGTCTGGCCTTCAAACTGAGGCTCAGCCACCTTCACCGACACAACTGCTGTGAGACCGTCGCGGAAGTCTTCCTTGCTTAATTCAATCTTAAGCTTGTCAAGAAGATGGTTGTCGTCGGCATATTTTTTCAGTGTGGTAGTTAAACCTCTCCGAAAACCGGTAAGATGGGTACCACCCTCTATGGTGTTGATATTGTTGACGTAAGAGAATATGTTCTCCTGGAAGGAGTTGTTATAGGTCATGGCTACCTCCACCGGGACTCCGTTTTTCACCGTGTTAAGATGAATGATATCTTCGATAAGCGGCGATTTTCCCTGATCAAGGAATTTGACAAATTCCTTTAGGCCCTCCTTACTTTGGAACACCTCGGTGCGATAATTACCCTTTTCGTCCATCTGACGAAGGTCGGTAAGGCTAAGACGTATTCCCGCGTTCAGATAAGAAAGATCGCGAAGACGATTGGCAAGAGTCTCGTAATCATAGATCGTCTCGGTAAAAATAGCTGAATCGGGATGGAAAATTATTGTGGTTCCGGTGTGATCCGTCTCTCCGATAACTTTCAAATCGCAAGTGGGTTTGCCAAGGGAATATTCCTGCATGTGGATCTTGCCGTCGCGATGTATCTCGGCCCGCAGATAGTCGCTCAAGGCATTCACGCAGCTTACACCAACACCATGCAGACCACCGGATACCTTATAGGAACCTTTGTCGAATTTTCCTCCGGCATGAAGCACTGTCAAGACTACCTCAAGGGCAGATTTATTCATCTTGTCGTGCATATCCACCGGGATACCACGGCCGTTATCCACAACCTTGATGGAGTTATCCTCTCCAATAGTCACCTCTATATTGTCTGCAAAACCGGCAAGTGCCTCGTCTATAGAGTTATCCACCACCTCATACACAAGATGATGCAGTCCTCTTCCGGAAATATCGCCGATATACATTGCAGGCCGTTTCCTCACGGCTTCAAGACCTTCGAGCACCTGAATGTTATCCGCACCGTAATTGGAGCTTTGACTATCCTCTCTATATTCCAAATCTTCTTCCATTTCTCTGTTTTTATTATTTGCAAGAATAAGGGTCTATCAATTTATGCAACAAATAATTAGACTTTTAAAAATCTTTATTGCAGATCCCTTAAAACCACTACAAAATTAATAAAAATCCGCCTCTTTTACAAATTATTGAGGATATGTGATAAGGTCCCATGCCGGTGGATTTACCCCCATAAGATTTTTTACAAAGAAATCATATCTTTTATGTTCTCCGAAACTCTCTCCAAGAGTATGGTTGACTCCCGGCAAAACCACCAGTTCAAAGTCTTTGTTCGCCTTTATCAGGGCATCTGCCACCTGCATTGTGGAAGCAGGATCAACATTGTCATCAACTTCTCCCACAACCAGCATAAGTGGTCTGGACAAAAGTGATGCATTTTCCACGTTTGATGCCTGCAGATAAGACTCGTCGACAGGATAACCGAGCCATTGTTCGTTCCACCAGATTTTATCCATCCTGTTGTCATGGCAACCGCATGCGGAATAGGCGGCCTTATAGAATTCCGGATGATGAAGAACCGCCGTGGTCGATTCCTGACCTCCTGCCGAAGCACCGAAGATTCCCACCCTCTCCAGATCCATATAGGGATATTTATCGCCGGCATGTTTCAGCCATGCGATATGATCGGGCAAACCGGCATCTACAAGATTTTTATAACATATGTTCTCAAACTCCCGAGAGCGGAATGAGGTGCCCATTCCATCTACCATGACAACGATGAATCCGAGCTCTGAAAGAGGCATCATCGCACCATTATAGGGATAAAAAGCCTTCGGGACATATTGGTCGCCCGGCCCCTGATAGATATACTCCACTACAGGATATTTTTTCGAGGGATCGAAGTTCGACGGACGATAAATCACCCCCCACATAGGAGTGACTCCGTCTCGACCCGGGGCTGTGAAAACCTCCGGAGCTTTCCAACCGGCTTGCAGAAGGGGTTCTATGTCACCCTTGGCTATCTGTTTTAACTCCTTGCCGTCGGTGGCATCTCTCAATACGGTCACGGGTGCTTCGGAAACCGTGGAATAAACATCTACCAGATATTTGTAATCAGATGAAAAATAAGCTCTGTGGGTTCCTGGTGCCGGAGTAAGGTCAGTCATATCACTGCCGTCGAAGTTTATACTGTAATATCTTATAAAATAAGGATCTTCATCCTTATTCACTCCATTGGCTGAGAAATAAATCTTTTCGTTTGGTTCGTCGACAAATACCACATCCCTTACATACCAGGGACCTTTAGTTATCTGATTTATTACTTCTCCCGAAAGACGGTCGTATAGATACAGATGGTTATAGTTATCTCTTTCGCTGCTCCAGATTATTCTTTTATTATCATTGAGAATCCTGCGGAAAATTCTGGAGTAGTTCACATATTTATCGTGAGATTCTTCAATTACCGGACGAACATTCCCGTCTATAGCTGACATCTCGAGAAGCCTATAGTTCTTGTGTCCCCTTTCATTAAATTCAAACAGAATTGCCTCTGAATCATCGGTCCATTGGGGTTCATAGAGCTCATATTGATTTGAGAAAAGCTTGTCGTCGGGTTCAAGCATCTCTCCTGATGCCACCTCGATGATATAGGGTCTTTTCTGCCTCAGTTCATCGCCCGGTTTTGCATATTCCTGCTTATGCAATACCGGCTGACTTCCCTGTGAGGGAGAAGATTCAACGAAATAGACGTAACGTTTCTCCACAGGCCGGATACGGTTTAGAGCCAGTTTCTTTCCGTCGGGCGACCAGACTGCATATTTGGAATAGTAGTTTCCTATCGTGCCGTTGTAGGTAAGCTGTTTCTCCTGCCCCGAGTTCTTATCTCTCAGCCACACGTTATTGTCGCGGATAAAAATAGCCTTGCAACCGTCGGGAGAAATGGTTTCCTCATCTCCTTTCTCTTCATCTACAACCATCCAGTGAGGAGGCTGGGGATAAACCGGAAGAGGTCCGAGATCTTCCAGCTTATCTGTTTTTATATCATATCTCCATTGTTTACTGTCGAAGACGAAATCCATTGTCTTGCAGTCTGAAGAAATCCTGAGATGATCTATACGCAGGTTATCTGGATCTATCTCCCTTGAAGTCGCTGCACACAAGGCTGCGGCGAATTTTGCCTGATTAAATAAAGGGGATGTTTTGAGGGTTTTGGCGTTAAGAAGCTCATAATTTCTTTTGCCGTTACCTTCAATCACATACCACAAAAAATCGGATCCATCTATCCAATGTGGATTTATATAGGCATTTTCCACACGGCCGTAATTATATTTTTTACCTAAAGAATAAGCTCGGTTATAGTCTTCTAAGGTTCCTTGTGCATAACCGGAATTTAGAAAAAACAATGACATCAATATCAAAATTGTTTTCTTCCTGAATATCATGATGTTAAATTTTGGTTATTATAAGTTATAAATATTATTTCTATTTCCGGAAACCCTCCGCATGTTCCGTATATAAGATTGGAATTATCAACAAAGTTAGCTCTTTATATTTCTTCTTCCAAATAAAGTTTTTGATAAAAATAAAACCTATGAAATTTCCGGTTTCATTTTTTTGAATCTACCGAAAAGATAACCGGCGGCTTCCGGCAACTCCCTAAATCTTAACATCTTCATCATGGACAGATAGACCATTAATCCGGCCGTTATCTCCAACCCAAGTCTGAGCCAAGGCCTCACATCTATCCGGCCGATAAGCCAACAGGCACAACACATGATAACCGTGACGACTGCAAAAGGTAAAAGATCGCCCAGCATCGCGGTGAGTCGGTAGCCTGAAGCCCGGGAAACCATACATATCACAATAATAAACGTTAATAAAGATGCCCAAAGCTGTCCCCACACCAATAGGTCAACGCTCCCGAACCATACAGTGCTTAAAATCGCTATGGCTATCGACAGGTCTTTTATTACCTCAATGCTGAAAAGCCTTTTTCCATAGCCCAATGCGAGCATATAGTTCCCATAAAGAGACACAAGAACCACAGGAATTCCTCTCACACACAGAATCTGGAAAAGCAAAATGGCAGAATCCCACTTATTCCCGAACAATGTATGGAACAAGGGTTCACCAATGGCAGCCAGACCCGCAAGAAAAGGAAAAGCCAGAAAAGCAGTAAACCGGTTTATTTTCTTAACATATCTCTTAAAATCGGAAGCATTATCCTGCACTCTGGAAAGGAGAGGCACAAAACTTGCAGTGAAAATTTGCGAAAGAGACGCACTCCCCATCTTGCTCCATTTATCTGCTTGAGTGTAGACACCTAAAGACCGCAAGGAATAAAAGGCTCCGATTACAAATGAATAAATGGTAAGGAATAAAGTATTGAGCATTGAGGATGAAAATACACTGAGGCCTATCCTCCATATTTTTTTGAAAGAATCACGACAAATCCAGGATGTTGGTCTCCATCCTCCTGTAATCCATAGTATTCCGGTCTTTATTCCGGCCAACGACACAGATTGCCACACAAGAGCCCAGGCTCCGAATCCTCCCAATGCAAGCCCAATGCCCAGCCCCCCACCGGCCACTTGTGCTATGACATTTGAAACTGCGATCATTTTCACATCCATCCTCTTCATAAGCCGGTTGGTCTGCACTATCGCCAGAGCATTCAGGACAAATGTAAGAAACATTACTTTCGACAGAGGAATGAGACGCCGGTCACCCTGAAAAATATCTGCAATCACGGGAGCGCCAAACCATAAGACAAAATAAATGGTAATGCTGACGAAGAGATTGAACCAAAAGACTGTGGAATAATCTTTTTCGGTGGGTTCTTTCTGCTGGAGCAAAGCTGCCCCGAAACCGCTGTCGGCAAAAATAATGGCAAACGACTGGAAGACTATAAGTGCACCTACAAGGCCGAAATCCTCCTGACTTAAAACATTGGCCAGTATTATTCCGACAACCCCGTAAAGCACTTGTGAGGCAACCCTGTCAATTGTGTTCCATTTAAGTGTACGGGCTGTTTTCAGTTTTAGGGAGCCTCCCGTTTCAGTCAGTCCTTCATTCATCCTCAGTCACCACAGTTTGGATTTCCTCCTCAGCATGACTTTCTTGCGGGTCCTCTTCGGTCTTTATTTCTTCTTCAGCCGTCGGGAAGAAACTTCCCACCTTAACAGGCTCGGAGTTACCGAGATTGTAATCTATAGGTTCCGCCGGAAGTTCATAAAGTTTGCCTCCTCCGGTCTTCTTGATATTGGGCTTCCCCTTATAATAAATTTTTGTTGAGCCAAGCCCTTTCACTGTGAGGTTATCTATAGGCCAACAGCCTATACTCCCTGTTCCGAGAATTGTGCATTTCACGTTTAAAGCCTGAAGACGGTCGGCTGATATCAAGCCTGCCCCCACCATCCGGAAATTTGCATTCACACAACTTCCTGAAAGAGTAACCGACCCGTTGCCTGTGGTCACAGCTGCACTTACATTATTGAATTTTATCCCCTCAACGATTATTGATCCGTTGCCAATCTGATTAGCGCTGAATGAAGCTCCGGGCACAAGGTTTTCCACTGTAAGGTTTAAGTCGGAGGAATTTTCCACGCTGCTTAGGTAATCTGAATAGACATGAAGTGTAGGCAGATCCGGTTTCCCCCAATAAGCATCGGTCAACTGGATCTTCAAGGTTCCGTCTTTTTTTATGTCAAGATAGAAGATATCATCCATTCCCGGTCGGCCGTCATACCAAGCCATCCCTGTAGAATCGGGATTACAGCGATACACCACATTTATATTGGTGGTCACTTTTATTTTCTCGAAGGCTCCCGTCTCTAAAGTATATTTTTCACCACGTGCCGTGACTGCAAACATACCGACAAAGACAATTAAACCGATGAAATATTTGTTTCTCATAATCCTTTTCTCTTAGCCCCTCTGATTATCATTTAGCCCTTGCTGATTATCGTTTTAATCTCTTCCAGCACCTCTTCAAGTTCACTCAGGGTGTCAGCCCTGAGCATCCTGATCCTTGTCGGTCGAAAATCCGGAATCCCCTTAAAAAGAGGAGTTGCTGCCAAATGTCGGCGTATATGCAATATTCCCCTTTTCTCGTCTTTCCTGTCGACGCTTTCCCTGATCTGACGCAAAATCAGTTCAAATTTTGTTTCAAGACCCACATGATCGGTTTTCCCTGTTTCAAGGAATGAAATGATCTCATGGAAAATCCATGGCGCTCCAATAGCACCCCTCCCCACCATTATACCATCCACTCCATAAGTATCGAAAGCCCGGGCAGCCTCTTCAGGACATGTTATGTCTCCGTTGCCGATTACCGGTATCTCCATCCGAGGATCATTCTTCAGCTCACCGATAAGGGTCCAGTCGGCCGTTCCTGTATACATTTGGGAACGTGTCCTTCCATGAACAGTCAGAGCGGCTATGCCGCAATCCTGCAGTCTCGGTCCAAGGTCAGTAATAATCTTATTTTCGCAGTCCCATCCCAAACGTGTCTTCACTGTCACCGGCACGCTTACTCTCTTCACAACCGACTCAGTGATGGCAAGCAGTTTCGGGATATCTTTCAACATACCGGCGCCGGCACCTTTCCCGGCCACTTTTTTCACGGGACAACCGAAATTAATGTCTATGATATCCGGTCTTGCTCTTTCTGCAATTTCGGCAGCTTCTGCCATTGCCTCCGGTTCGCGTCCGTAAATCTGTATAGCCACCGGCCGCTCCCGTTCATCTATTTCAAGCTTCCTGACCGTAGAGGGGATATCCCTCACCAAGGCCTCGGCAGAAACGAACTCGGTATAGACCATACTCGCTCCCTGCTCTTTACATATGAGACGAAATGACGGATCTGTCACATCCTCCATAGGGGCAAGCATCACAGGACGGTGTCCGAGGTCTATACTTCCGATTTTCATTCGTCAGGCCAGTGTGAGAGTTGATAAAAGGTTTCCGCTGAGAAGCTCTGCCGCCTCGCGCATCTCTTCCGCGGTCACTTCCATAATCCTTTCGGCGGTGGTTGAAATGTCATGTATCTTTCCGAAATAGAGAACGCTTTTCCCTAACGACATGGCCCTGCTCTCTATATGATCGCTTGTGGCGAGCAATTGTCCGCAATATTGTTTCTTTACCTTCTCGAAGGATTGCGGAGAAAGCCTTTGCTGGCACAATATGTCAATCTCTTTTTCGATAAGTCTCCTACATTTTTTCACATTCGAAGGATCACATCCGAAATATATGGTGAGCAGTCCGGCATCGCTCAGAAGGCTGACCGAACTGTCGACAGCATAGACAAGCCCCCTTTTTTCCCGAAGTTCATGGTTAAGCTTTGAGTTGAGGCACGGACCCGCAAGATAATTATTCAAAAGGAATAATCCGAACCTGCGCTCGTCATTTCTGCCAAAGATCCGGGCTCCCATAATTGTGTTTGCCTGATGGTTTTCCGACCCTCGTGTTTCATCAAAGAATTCCATCGGGGGCGGCGTGACACGTCGATGAAGATCTTGTCCTGGCTTCATAGAGCCGAAATATTTTTCCACCTTACGGATCATCTTGTCGTCAGGAATTGGGGTTACGCAATAGATAACGATATTCCCGGGCACATAAAATTTATCAAGGAACTCCCGGCAGTCTTTGCCCCTAAGTTCCCTTACGCTTTCCGGAGTGCCGAGAATATTATGCGACAGACCGCTCCCTTTGTATGCCAGTTCCTCAAATTCATCAAACACTCGTTCCGACGGCGTGTCAAGATAACTGTAAATTTCCTCTACCACAACCTCTCTTTCCCTCTCGATCTCATTTTCCGGGAATCGGCTCGAAGTGATCAGATCCGAAAGAAGTTCCAGGGCACGGTCTTCATAACCTGCTGGAGCATTGGTATAGATAAGGGTCTCCTCTTTTGAAGTGTAAGCATTAAGCTCACCACCAACAGTTTCCATTCTTGAAGAGATTTGCCATGCTCTGCGTTTGTCAGTGCCTTTGAAAATTGTGTGCTCCACAAAATGTGCGAGTCCTTCCCGGTCGCTTGCCTCGTCCCTGCTGCCGGCATTCAGGACGGCACCTATGTAACTCACAAGTCCTTCCCGTTGTTTGCAGACAATCCTTAGGCCATTGGTCAATGTTATGATATCGATCTTTGCGTCAGTTATCATTTTTTTGTGCAATAGGGTCTAAAATACGCAAATTTAATAAATTTCCCTCAATACCTCTTTCGATATTCCCTCTTCCTTGTTATTTTTGCATAAAATAAAGAAGGTTTAATGACCGAAACCTCAGACAATTCACCAAAGTCAACAAAAAAACCGGTGACAAGTTCCTCCGATTCTCCGCACTTTAAGGAGAGCCGTACTGAATTGCTTTTTCAGGAAGAGTTGCCGCAGGCAGTGGAAAACCTTGACAAACAAGGGGAAACTGTGGCCCGGAAATCCCATTCACTTCTCATACGTTTCAACAGATGGAGGGCATCTCATATGTCTGACCAGATTTTCTTAGTCTGGCTTACTTTCATTGTAGGATTATTTGCAGGTTTCGGAGCACATATCTTCAACCGTCTTATATCTATCGTCTCGACTATTTTTACCGGTCATATTCAGTCTGACCGTGTCAACTGGTGGTTAGTCTTTCTTCCTGTGGGGGGAATCTTGCTTTCCGGTATCTATACGCGCTACATTATCCACACGAATCTGACCCATGGTCTAACCCGACTTCTCCACAGAGTCTATAGAGGCGATTTTTTTATAAAGCCCAACATAATCTATTCTCCGATTATCGGGGGAACAATTACTCTCGGATTAGGAGGTTCCGCCGGTTCCGAAGGACCGATCGCCTATTCAGGTGCGGCTATCGGAAGTAACCTTGGCCGATGGCTGAAACTTCGTCCTGAATTGATTAAAGTTCTTGTGGGTGCCGGCGGGGCAGCCGGAATTTCAGGAATCTTTATGTCACCGATGGGTGGTCTCATTTTCGCTCTCGAATTCCTGAAAATGGAATTCGGAACATTCTCCATATTGGCCATAACAGTGGCATGCCTCACTGCATATGGCATTGTTTTCATCTGCAACGGTTGCGTTCCTTCCGTTTCTTTTACGCCGGATTCCGTAATCGACCCATCCCAATATTGGTCAATCCTGGCCTTAGGAGTGTTCTGCGGACTTTACTCTTTATATTATTCAGCCGTTATAAACAAGACCGATGCCCTCTTCTCAAGAATAAAGAATCCATGGCTTATGAATATAGCAGGTGGGTTGACAGTGGGGGTCTCTCTACTTCTTTTCCCGGCTCTTTACGGTGTGGGATATCCGGTTGTCTCCGACGTGATACATTCCAATTTCAGTTCCATAACCGACGGAAACATATTTAACGGCTTGCATATAGGTGTGTGGGGGGTAATGATAGTGGCGGCTTGCCTCCTCATAATAAAATGTTGGGCATGCGGAGCTTGTAACGCGAGTGGCGGGGTGTCGAGCGATTTTGCACCTACTATGTATGCCGGAGCAATTGCCGGCTTCCTGTTTTCGACATTCACCAACACGGTTTTTCACACCCAGCTGCCGGTATCGGCTTTTACCCTCCTTGGCATGGCGGCTGTCATGGCCTCTTGTGTCGAGGCCCCGTTAATGACGATTTTTATCGTCCTTGATATGGGTATGGAGCTCTCTTTTGCTCTGGCTCTGATTCTTGCCGTCTTCAGTTCTTTTATTATTATGAGACTCTGTTCTCATTTTTGGGGAGGCGATTCACGTATGATGAGCCACCTCCACTGGTTCCGTCACCACACCAAAGACCAGAAACTAACCAACCTCCCCATAGACAGCCCGGTTGTTTCCCGTCCGTCCTCAAAGTAATTCATAATAACAAAATAAACCTGCAGCTATCCATCAAAGGCAACTGCAGGTTTTTTATACTATCTTTTATCTTCTCAGAAATTAGCTTTCAGAGATATCAGACAGGCTTCAACGTTTGTCTTGATTCTGTCAGCGAGATTAGATTCGTCGGCCTTAACGAATTTCTGACCTGTGACATGCTCAAAAAGCTCGATATATCTTTCTGAAACGCTATTGATGAACTCAGGTGTCATTTCAGGCACTTTCTGTCCTTCCTTACCCATGAATCCGTGTTCAATAAGCCACTGACGCACAAATTCCTTGCTGAGCTGACGCTGCTCCTCTCCTTTCTCGAACCGTTCCTGATATCCATCTGCATAGAAATAACGGGAAGAATCAGGAGTATGGATCTCATCGATCAGGATAACTTTTCCGTCACGTATTCCAAACTCATACTTTGTGTCCACAAGTATCAGCCCTTTCTCGGCAGCCATTTTTGTTCCGAGAGCAAAGAGTTTCCTGGTATAGTCTTCCATCACTTTATAATGCTCCTCGCTGACAAGACCCTGGCGGATAATTTCCTCACGTGAGATATTCTCATCATGACCTTCAGCGGCCTTGGTTGTGGGTGTTATGATAGGTTCCGGGAATTTTTCATTTTCACGCATACCGTCGGGGAGTTTCACTCCGCAAAGTTCGCGGCAACCATTCTTATATTCACGCCAGGCGCTTCCGGTGAGATAACCGCGGATAATCATTTCTACAGGCGCACCTTCTGCTTTTAAACCCACGGTAGCCATCGGATCAGGAACGGCCATCTTCCAGTTAGGAACGATGTCGGCAGAAGCATCAAGGAAATAGGCTGCTATCTGATTAAGAACCTGACCTTTATAAGGAATTCCTTCCGGAAGGATCACATCAAAAGCTGAAATCCTGTCGGTGGCCACCATTACCATCAAGTCATCGGAGATAGTGTAGACATCACGCACTTTACCATGATAGACTGCGGTTTGACCCGGAAAATGAAAATCTGTTTTTGTTAATGTAGTTGCCATATTAAAAATTAGTTAGATATATTTGCAGGATTGCCTCATTACGATGCAAAATTACATTAATCATTGCGTTTAACCAAAGGGGAGTTGCCGAGTTTTTATGTTATTTCATTTCCGTGTAGGGGATTTTGTCCATGTCTCCGTAATCCAGGTTTTCTCCTCCCATTCCCCATATAAACATATAATTGGAAGTGCCGGCTGCGCAATGAATCGACCATTCCGGAGAAATGACTGCCTGCTCATTGTTCAGCCAGATAAGACGGTTCTCCTGAGGTGTACCCATAATATGACAGATCATATTCCCTTCCGGCACATTAAAATAATAATATGCCTCTACTCTTCTTGAATGTGTATGGGCAGGCATTGTGTTCCAGACACTTCCCGGTTTTAATTCGGTCAGACCCATCTGCAATTCACAGGGACCCTCCTCAAGCACATTGTTCACTATGAGCTGGTTTATCACCCGGTCATTACTTTCTTCCATCGACCCCGCGGCAAAACTGTTGGCCTTTATAGAGCCGGGACGTCCGTCAATAGTAATCAGCTGGGTTTTGTATTCCTTATGAGCTCTTGTGGAATTAAGATAAAACTTAGCCGGGTTTGATGCATCCATACTTTTGAATTTTATCTCCTTCTTTCCTTTGCCAACATAAAGTGCATCCTTGAAATTCAGAAGATAATCCTCACCGTCGACACTGACAATACCGGGGCCTCCTGTATTGATTACTCCTAATTCCCTTCTCTCAAGGAAAAATTTCGACTTGAGAGGGTCAATCGTTTCCAGAATTACGGTCCGGTTCACCGGCACCACACCGCCATACACCAAACGGTCGTACATGGAATAAGTAACAGTCACGGTGTCAACTGTCATCACCACAGGCATCATGAAGCGTGAACGCAGTTTTTCTGTGTCATAACCCATCACATCATCCGGATGGCATGCGGTGAGCATGGTATAGTTTGTTTGGGCAAAACCGGCCAACGAAAGTGCCGAAACCGCCATTGAAAGAAATATCTTTTTCATAATTTAGATGTTTAGAAAGTAAGATCAGCTATTCCATTGTCTGAAGCACCGTTGAACCGGTTTCCTCCATAGCCTTCTGATTCCTGATGATAAGCACCCTGTTCCACCACATAAGTCCGCACGACAGGAGAATCAGAATTCCGGCTCCAATCTCCTTAAGATGAACCGACAACTGGTAAATAAGGAACCCTAACGGAGAAGATGAGAAATCCAAGGCACCTGCCTCAAAACCTTGAGGTATGGCAACGGCACCGTCGCCTGTCACTCTATACACATCATGAGCGGCAAGGGTGAACGCCGGGGCTATAATAGTCACCATATAAAGCCCGGCCACTATCATGACCAACCCAACGATGAAAGACTTCACCACATTCCCGTTTGTGTATGGCAAAATGAGAACAAATACATAGAACATCCCTGCAAGTGAAGCTAATGGAAGAAACTGGTTGCCTGGCAATATCACCGCCAAAACCAGAGTAACCGGGATAAGAAGCAAAGACACTACCAGAGTTGTAGGGTGTCCGATAACCAAAGCGGGACTCATGCCGATGTTAAGTCCGTCAGCATTCTTAAATTTTCTGGCTATGAGCTCTCTAGTGGCATCTGAAATAGGCTTCAACCCTTCAATAAAGAAAGAAGTGACACGGGGAATAAGCGCCATGACGGCTCCCATCTTTATTCCCAGTCCAAGTATATAGGGAATCTTATCTATTATCTCCCTCCATGATGAACATGTGAAACAACCGATGCCTATCCCTACAAGCACACCTAAGAAAAGAGGTTCTCCCAGAATTCCGAATCTCCTTTTAAGCCCTTCGGCATCAATCTCAAGTTTCTGCATTCCGGGAATTTTATCCAAAGCCCGGTTTATGGCATACGCAAATGGTGCGAGCCCGGCACAGAAAGGCTGTGGGATTGAAATTCCATCCATATCCTTATAGAAATTCTGAAACTTTTTCGCCGTCATATCGGCAATCACAAGAGAGATCACCGAACAGACAATAGCTGCAAAAAAGCCCCAGGCAAGAGAGTCTGTGACAAAATAAACAACTGCTCCTATAAAAGCGAAATGCCAATAATTCCAAAGATCGATATTTACTGTTCTTGTGGTTTTAAGGAAAATCATCAGGAGATTCACTCCGAGACAAACGGGAATAATAAAAGCACCGACCGCAGTATTATAAGCCACTGCCGCAGCCGCAGGCCAGCCCATATCAAACACTTTCAGCTGCAGGTTATAAAGCTCGACAATTTCGTTAAGAGCCGGCCCTAATGACGATGTAAGGAGCGCTGTGACGATTGAGAGGCCGACGAAACCCACTCCGACCTTCAGCCCGGCCATAAGAGCTTTGCCGAACCCGATGCCGATACAAAGACCTAAGATCGTGAAGATAACCGGCATCATTACAGCCGCCCCTAGCCCTATGATATATGAAAAAACCTGTTCCACTATATTGGCTATAAATTATTTAGGCTGTTTGCCTATATAAGCAAGAATTCCGCCGTCGACATAAAGGATATGTCCGTTCACAAAATTTGAAGCATCCGAGGCCAGAAAAACTGCCGGTCCCTCAAGATCTTCCGGTGTACCCCATCTTCCGGCCGGGGTCTTTGATATTATGAACTGATCAAAAGGATGACGGCTTCCGTCTGGCTGGATCTCTCTCAGCGGAGCTGTCTGTTCGGTGGCTATATATCCAGGGCCTATGCCATTACATTGAATATTGGCGCCTCCATATTCCGAACATATGTTTTTAGTGAGCATTTTTAACCCTCCCTTGGCTGCGGCATAGGCACTTACCGTTTCTCTTCCAAGTTCACTCATCATTGAGCAGATATTGATAATTTTTCCATGACCCTTTTTGATCATACCGGGAATCACCGCCTTCGCACAGATATAAGGAGCCACAAGATCAACATCAACAACCCTGCGGAAATCTTCCACACTCATTTCATGCATAGGAATCCTTTTTATAATCCCCGCATTATTTACAAGAATGTCAATAACACCGACAGATTTTTCAATATCTGCCACCATATTGGCTACCGCCACCTCGTCAGTGACGTCACACAGGTAGCCTTTGGCATTGATTCCTAATTCTTTATATGCTTGCAGACCCCTGTTTAAGGTTTCCTGCCTTGAACAATTAAAAACTATCTGAGCCCCGGCTCCGGCCAAAGCCTTGGCTATTGCCAGTCCGATACCATACGCGGCCCCGGTCACTAAAGCTATTTTGCCTTCCAAGGAAAACATTTTCATATCTGTAATTTTAGTAGAATAATTATAAAGATGCCCTAAGTTATTTAATAAGTATGAAAAATCCAATCTGCAATTTCAACCCTCAAATTGTTTTTTTAGAAACGGATTTTTCCCTTTGTTTAGCATAAAGACGCTCAGGGGCTTCATTATTGTCTATTTTTTAAGTTTCAATAAAACCTTGGCTTTTGATAAAGATACTCGAATACAAAATTCCCGGATATTGACTTCATTTCTTAATGATTGAAATTATAATACATGGAATCTTCTTCATAATTAGCTGATTATAAAGTGAATTGCTATTGTGAATATAACTAAGGTAATATTAAAATTGATTAGTCAAGGTATTAAATTTTAATCGCTTGGTACTTACGGAGGATATGACTAAT
>JAFLTN010000035.1 GCA_022510445.1 Muribaculaceae bacterium
GATGGCAGACAACGACCGTCTTGCAGCTCTGTTGCAGCCAGTGCTCATTGAAAACGGAGTGACAGATGCTGATCCTGAATATGTAGCCAAAGCCATAGGAATGGTTAAAGGCAGGGCGGAACTTATACCTGATTTATGGACACAGGCAGATTTCTTCTTCAAGGCACCTGAAGTTTATGCAGAAAAAGACGTTAAGAAACGATGGAGCGCTGAAACTCCGGAAATTATGAAAGAGCTGATAAAAGTCATTGAGGGAATCGAAGACATGACATCAGCTAATGCAGAAAAGATAGTTCTTGACTGGATTGCAGAAAAGGGATATCATCTCGGCAACGTTATGAATGCGTTCCGACTTGCGGTAGTAGGAGCGTGCAGAGGTCCGCATATGTTTGATATCACCGAACTGATGCCGAAACAGGAAGTGATCAGAAGGATAAAAAGGGCTATTGAAACCATTCCGTCACCAGAAGCTTAAATCTATAATCTATTATAAAACAATCGGGGCGATTCAGAATATATGCTGAAACGCCCCGGCTTTTTTGAATAAAAAAATTGATTGTCGTCCCGACAACCAATCTTCAATTAACCTTAAAATCTAATACCATGAAAAACTCAATGCAAAGTTAATAAATAATTTTCAAAAACAATGCTGTAAAACATAAAAAATTATCTATTTAACATAGATTAACACGAAAGACAATAAATACAAGGTTTTTTAAAAGCCCAATCTTTTATTGTTGTTAAAATGTATGTGATGAAAGATAAGCATGTGAGTTGAATTTGCAAGATGAATAATAAAAAAGGGTCTGGAAATCATTATATTCCCAGACTCTTTTTTAGCATCTGTCTTAGATTAAATAAAAGATTTTACTTTTTGTCGGAAGCTTTTTTGGATGATTTAGAAGTTTTTTCCTTCTTCGGCTCTGCTTTTTCTTTCTTTGAAACAGTTTTCACTTTCTTGGGAGCATCCTTCTTTTCTGTTTTAGGAGCCTCGACATCAGATTTTTCAGCGATTTCAAGCAATTCTCCTGTGGGCGCATTAGTGGAATCATCAGCATTCAGGATATTGTTTCTAAGAGCCTTGACCTCTTTATTAAGTTCGTTGATTTCCGAGGCCTGGTTGCGAATGGTGAGAAGAAGAGAATTGAGCTCTTCATTATCAATATTTTCCGGATATTGTTCTTCCACTCTAACAAGGAAGTCTGCAAGAACGTTCATATAGTTTGTGAACGCTGAGAAGGGAGAGTCGTAAGGACTGAATGCGGCATGATTGGCTCCGTCAGCTTTGTTCTTAGTGCTCATGTAGTAGAAATGGTCACTGCTCTGCAGATATTTCCAGTCTTGTTTCAAGCGACGGTCCTGACAGAGATTTACTCTTTCAGCCACACCATAAAGTTTGTTAAGGGCTTCCTTCTGAAGTTCATTACCTTTCCAGGCAGAAACGTCTCTGGCCTCATCGATATCAGAAATAGGAGAAGGAATTGTCATTTCACCAACAGGTTTTAGTTTGCCTAAAACTTCCGAAGGAGAAGTGAACCGAATTCCTTTTTCTTTACCGAATCTGGGAAGAGCACGCATAAAGTCGAAAATACCGGTCTCTTTAGGTAGGAATCCGCCGAATGTATCCATGCTCAGGAAAAGATTAACCACTTGTTCTTCTTCCGGAAGAGAAGCGATCCAATCGATATATTTGTCAGCTGTGAGCGGATATTCAGGCCATGAAGGATTATTGAAGTTCTGGGTTATATCTTCCTGAAGCTTACGGTTTGTGAAAAGAACTTTCAGCTTGGGTGCAGTGGCGGCAGAGTAGACATAATTTGGTGATTTCCATCCCAGAATGTGTTTTGCACCTTCAGTAAGAACACCTTTGAAATCCATTGAAGCCACAACAGCTGCTATGTCATCGTCATAGATAAGTTCAGTGTTTGCAAAGGTTTTGGGCTTCTGACCAAAAAGGCGACGGATTATATCATCATGTTCCTTTACCTCCCTGATGAATTCTTCCACATCTTCAAGAGAAGCGAGGCCGTGGGCATAAGGACCACCCATGAATTCCACGCAACCGGTGTCTGCAAGTTTCTTCAGCAGATCTATACATTCGGGCACATATAACTGGAGCTGTTCGATTGCTGTGCCGGAAATTGAAATGGCACATTTGAAATCCTTTCCGTTTTCCTCAATCATCTTGAGGATAGTGTTGCACATCGGGATATAGCTGTTTTCAGCAATTCTGCTGATGATTTCATCATTAGCAAAATCATCATAATAATAATGATCGTTACCAATATCGAAGAAACGATAACGTTTCAAGCGGAATGGCTGATGAATGTTGAAATAGAAACAAACTGATTTCATATTATTAGATTGTCTTAAATTCCTGGTTAAAAATTAGCAATTATTTTCTTGCGGCGATCACCTTGTCATATATATCAATGACTTTCTTACCCGCTTTTTCCCAAGTGATTCCGTGGATTTCTTCTATTCCCTTATCACGCAAGGTATTGTATAATGCCTTGTTGGTTATGATGGAATGTATGGCATCAGCCATGGCATCAATGTCCCAGTAATCAGTTTTGATTACATTGTCAAGGATCTCAGCACAACCACTCTGTTTGGAAATGATCGAAGGCACTCCCATCTCCATAGCCTCAAGGGGAGAAATTCCAAAAGGTTCCGACACACTGGGCATGATATAGACATCGCTGTCTCTCAACATTTCATATACTTCCTTGCCTCTCTGGAAACCGGGGAAATGGAATTTGTCGGCGATTCCTCTTTTGGCTGCAAGTTTAATCATTGCGTCCATCATGTCGCCGCTTCCGGCCATAACAAAACGAACGTTTTTGGTCTTTTTAAGCACCTGTGCAGCGGCTTCCACGAAATATTCCGGGCCCTTTTGCATTGTAATACGTCCGAGGAATGTAACAACTTTCTCTCCATGGGTTCTTCTCGGAAGGTCGAGAAGCTCCTTGTCAAGAGGAATTACAGCATTGTGAACGGTTGTTACCTTTTCAGGCGGCATGCCATATTTTTCTATAACCGTCTTTCGGGTAAGATTTGAAACGGTTATAATATGGTCAGCATTTTCCATCCCGTCTTTTTCAATAGCGAATACAGTGGGGTTGACATTTCCTCTTGACCGGTCGAAATCTGTGGCGTGAACGTGTATAACCAAAGGTTTCCCCGTTACATTCTTTGCATGGATGCCGGCAGGATAAGTAAGCCAGTCATGGGAATGAATAATATCACAATCAACCGTCCTTGCAATTACGCCGGCCACTATTGAATAATTATTAATCTCCTCTATCAGATTATCGGGATAACGGCCTGAGAATTCAATACAACCAAGGTCGTTTAATCTCATATAATTGAAATCGGCATAAATATTATTTCTCAGGTCGAAATAGAGCTGTGGGTCCATAAATTTTCCGATTCTGGAATTGACGTAATCCCAGGATACATCTCGCCATGCAACCGGCGTGTTGCAGGCGCCAATAATAGTAGCGAACCCTTTTTCTTCGTCGCCCCAAGGTTTAGGAATCACAAAAGTGATATCCATGTTACCATTGGCATGCATCCCCTTGGTGAGTCCGTAGCTCGCAGTTCCGAGACCTCCGAGGATATGTGGAGGGAATTCCCATCCGAACATTAAGGCTTTCATCTGGATTCTTGGGTTTCTAAGGTTTGTAGTTTATTGAGTTCTTTTACATTGCGGAGAGTCCGAAGAATTTCACCAACGTTTTTAGCAGTGCTGACAGCGCCACGACCGGTGTAGGGAGGATTCCCGTCATACATTTCAGAAAGAGATCCGATGCAGCCTTCTGTCATTTCATCTTCATAGCCTATGAGCATTCTTTCAATGAAACTCAATCCGCTGACACCGAATACCTTGAAATAGGCATCAGCATAGAATCCGAATAACCATGGACGCGCCGGACCCTGATGGACAGCATATTCCCTTTGAATCGGATCACCTACATAAGTAGGCCTGTAGGCATAACTTTTCGGACTAAGAGAGCGAAGTCCCTTGGGAGTGAGAAGCTCACGTGTGATAAGGTCGAGCACTTTTTTGCGCTGACGCCTGTCGAGTGGAGAATATTCCATGCCGATTGCGATGGCAAGATTCGGTCTCACTTCAAGGTCTGTGTATGTGCCGTTGACATAATCATAAAGATAGCCGAAATCGTTGAGGAAGACGGAAACAAAAGATTCCTTAGCCTTATCAGCCAGAATCAGATTCTCTTCAAGATAAGGTTGCATGCCCGCTTCCCCGTCATAAAGGGCATTTAAGAATAGAAGAGCATTATACCACAGGGCATTGAACTCCAGGATGTAGCCCGTACGGGGTATTATCGGTCTGCCGTTGATAGACGCGGACATCCAGGTTACCGGTTTTTCAGAGCCGTCGGCGGTTACAAGACCACCCGGCTGAGGATATAATCCCGGCACTTTGCCTTCTTTAATCTTATCGACAATCCATTTCACATCCTCACCATACTTTTCACGACAGGCCCGGGTTCCATAAGACCGGCGATATTGTTGAATGGTCCATACTGTCCAGAGTGGTATGTCCGGAAGATCTATCTCACCGATGGTCTTGTCTTTTATTCCTTCATCGAGGAAAGCATGGAGAGCCTTCAGGAAAGTATCCATGATTATTTCATAGTCTTCCTTGTGATCAATAGAAAGCGTACAACCGGGCAGGGCCATGAGTTCATCTCGTGCTCTTACGTTATACCATGGGTAACCGGCCATTATATACATTCCGGTCGCTTTTTTAAGATAGAATTGTTTGGCGGAATTCTTGAGCGAATTGTAGAAACTTGTGCGAGATGTACGGGTTGTAAGTTCCTGGTCGTAGGTCTCGGCGAATTTTTTAGGATCAGCCTCAAATGTAGAAGCAGAGAAAATAATGCTTTCTCCTTTCTTTATGGGGAGTTGGAAATATCCGGGCACCCAGAGATCCTCTTTATAGGGGATTCCGCGGTCTTTGTCTTTATAATATTCAATACCTTTATACCAATGTCCGTTTTCTACCCATTCCGGTTCTTTGGAAAATTGCATATAAAGGTTTGGATATCCATCGTAAAGGCAAGTAGAAATACCATTCTTCACCGGTAAAATTTCCTTATTAATAGCACTGTTTTCCATCACAAGATCGTTTGCATTCCTGAAAGCGAGGAAAGGACGGAATTGCAAAGTTGTTGGGGAATGTGCTTCCACAAGGGTGTATTTAATAAGGATTCTGTTTTCATGTGAAATGAAGACCTTCTCTTTAGTAAGAACAACCCCTCCCACACGATATGTGAGGGTTGGCACCGTTTCACATTCAAACTGACGGATGTATTTATGACCGTTAGGGCTAAAGACACCATCACCATATTGGTGCAATCCAAGATTAAAAGGAGCTCCATGCTGAATGACAGTTTCATCGAGTGATGAAAGCAAGACGTGTGCCTTGTCGTCCATCTCCGGGATAGGTATCACCAGCAGTCCGTGCTGTTTACGGGTGTTACACCCCACAAGAGTGGTGCAATGATATGCCCCACTTTTGTTAGTCCTGAGCATTTCTTTCGGAAGACTCTGCTCAAGATTGATCATGAGGCTCTTGTCGAATTTTAAGTAACTCATATTTATTTTTGTGGGTTGGTTAATTATTTAGACCCCATTGCACAAAAACGTTAGTGCAAATATGTGAATCTGTACTAACTATAAATCTTTTGTCAACGAGATGATATTTATTCATTTATTATACAATTGTTTTAAAATTTATCTTTGTCTTGTCTCATTTGCATCAAAAATAGATAGCCTTTGCCATTTTGACATTTTTTGTGCAATGGTGTCTTGAGAACATATATTTCAAGCAACAGAGATTAAACTTTAAAAATTTGTCAATCTGAATAAGAGTTCTTCTGTCAAATTGTTGTCAAAGATAAGTCTAAATGTTATAATGTGCAAGATACATGTTAAAAAACATTAATCTAAGTATTTATTATAGCTTTTTTGTCCGTGAGATCCGGAAGGGGAACATTGCTTAGCGGAATTTTATCAAGATCATTATAACATTTGTTTAGCCACGTGTCTATATCGAGAATGGTTGTGGAATAGATTGTTTTAAAGTTCGGGATAAAATCAGAATTCCCCTCCGTATCAATTTTTCTGAAAACATTCCCTACTGTAAGTTCTTCGGTATCGACAGCCGGTGCCACTGCAACGGCCTCTGATTCTCTTACAACAAAATTAACGAGGCCCGCTTTATAGAATTTTTCGCAGAAACGATTCACCATCCTTATCGGAATATCATATGTGAAACTAAGTTCAGAGCGGGTAAGAGGAGGTTCCCCGTTGTGAAATCTTCTGGCAATCGCTGCCATGAGAATGAGCATGATTTTTCTTTCAAGATTAGCCGAAGGTGGCACTGTATTATCAAGGAAATTAAAAGCGAACACATTTTGCAGGGAATAGGTGAGGACACATCCGAAAAGCAGTATGAGCCAGGAGAACTGAAGCCAGATCAATAATAGCGGCAAGAAAGAAAAAGAACCATAGATGGCGTTATATTTAGAAACATAAATCTGGCCGCTTACAAACAACATCTGGAGAATCTGGAAAAGAACGGCACATACTGCACCCGATATAGCCGCATATTTGAACTTTACCCTTGTGTTGGGAATCAGGCTGAAAGAAATGGAGAATGCCATCCACGCAAGAAGGAACGGAGATGCCTCAAGTCCTATGTTTACTAATGGAGTCAGGAATGAGAGATGCATTGACGACTGCAATGAAGACGACATGAAGATGCTGATTCCGGAAGAGCAGATCATAAGGACCGGCACCATTAGGCAAATAGCAATGTAATCAGTGATTTTCTGATAAATAGATCTGTCGTGTTTTATATCCCAAATCTGATTGAAGGCCGTTTCAATGTCGGATAACAAAGACACAAGAGTGTAAAGCAGAAAAATTAGTCCCACACCGACAAAAATGCCTTGAGATGCTTCGTTCAAATATGAATCAACGAATTGCAAAGCGAAGGTTATGAAATGTTTTTGTGCGGGAAAACTCATGAAGAGCTGATCTTCGAGTAATTTCTGGAAACCGAACCCGCGCCCAATTGCAAAAAGAAGTGCGAAACCGGGAACAATAGCGAGGACTGTGGAAAAAGTCAAGGCCATGGATTTAGTCTGCAGGTCCCGGTCTAAAAATGACCTTACGGAAAGATTGGCAGACTTTATCACTTTGACACTGAAGGTGTTTCTTGTGTCTTGCCAAACTCCGGATGCACAATATGAGAAGAAAGCGGAGATTTTAGTAAAAAGCCGTGATATAAAAGAAGGTTTTTTTTCTGCCATAGACAATATTGAGAAGAGTCTTACATCGGCTCATAAAATTCTGATGCAAATATAATTAAAAAAAAGGAAAGGGGCACAAGTCATGATGCTGTCTGATTTTTTAAGAAGAAAAATAAATGAGAATAAAAAAGAGGAAATATCAAAACCTGTTTGATATTTCCTCTTAGAGAAAAAGCAGAAACGATATAAGCCGGGTTCTGTGCCGGCATGAATGCCGGTGTCTGTCATTTATCTACGCCGTCGGTTGCCCGACGGCTCAAGCAGCCTACCCCCCGGCAACGGACGGGCCATCCTTAACTGCCGGTATATTTGGCCTTGCAACTCATGGGAAGTGCGGCCTCCGGTGTCACCATCGGAGCCGGTGGGCTCTTACCCCGCCTTTTCACCCTTACTCCTAAAGAGCGGTAATTTTCTGTCACCTTATCCCCGACGTCACCGCCGGCTTTCCGTTAGAAAACATGATGCCCTATGTTGCCCGGACTTTCCTCCTGCCATCTGGCAGGCGACAGACCTCGTTTCTGCAAATTTTATATCATGATTATATTGTGATTCGATTATTAAGGTGAGGATATCGGGATTTAACGGCAGTCAGAATCAGCTCCGCGATGGTGTCATCATCAAGCGCAGAGGTTTCAATCGACAAATGATAATTTGCTGCTTTGCCCCATTTCCCTTCACCAGTGAAATAATTATAATAAGATTCTCGTTCCTTATCTCGAGTCCTTGCTAATTCCATGGCCTCTTTTAGAGTGGCTGCTTCACCTCTTTTTAAAACCACCTGTGCTCTTTTCTCCAGCGGCGAATGGAGGAAGACACTGAAAAGTGCAGGATGCTTTCTAAGAATATAATCGGCTGTCCTTCCTACAATGACACAAGACCTATCTTTGCAGATCTCCTGAATGATTCTTCGTTGCTCGGCATAAATTCTTTCTCCACCGAGAGAAACGGGATGAAAGTTATCAGCGATTCCATAGAGACCTTGCATGACAGTTCTCAAGGTTGAGGGTTTCCTTTCGTCATGTTTGAGAAAGATGTCTTTGTCAAATCCGAGACTTTCAGCAGCTTGTGACAATAATTCGGAATCATAATAGTCAAATCCGAGAGAGGCCGCAACGAGCCTACCAATCCTTCGCCCTCCGCTTCCGAACTGTCGCCCGATGACTATTATGCAATTATCCTTCATTTTTAAGACCTTTCTTTTGCTATTGCAAATTTAATATAAAATCCTCCTTATTTATTAAAAAATGAATTTATCTTTCGATTTTTTATGAAAAAGTTTTATTTTTGCTTTTAGAAATTGATATAGATGGAAGATATACTGAAAAATCTCGAAAAGGATGCCACCGGGATGGCAACCTATGAATATATTGTGAATCATATAGATTCATGTGAAGGCATAATGCCTCAATTGATAGAAAATTTGAAAAGAACAGATTCATCAGGACAGTTCCTCGCAAGTACTGCTCGATTCCTTCATGCTGTGGACCCTGACACTTTTGATTCATATCTTGAATCTTTAGTGGGATGTGCTATCGAGAAAGATAAGGAAAGAAAATATATCGGTTCTCTTCTTGAGGCTTTATGGGGCTCAGATTATGAAGCAAGAGCCTCACAACTGCAAGCTGAGGATGACTATTTCAGAAGAATATATAAACGCCTTTATCCTGAAAAGTCGATTGACAACAAAGGACATTTAATTTGAAAATGATAATGAAACAAATAATATCTGCTGCATTTCTCCTTTTTAGTTGCTTTGCTGCAATATCACAGAATATACCTCAAGATATGGAATTAAATGACAAAAAAGATGCACTTGTGGAATTAAAGACATCCATGGGTGATATAGTAGTGGAATTATATAATGACACTCCACTCCATCGAGATAATTTTTTAAAGCTTGTGGGCGAGGGTTTTTATGACGGTGTCCTTTTCCACAGAGTGATAGACAGTTTTATGATTCAGACTGGTGATCCCAAATCGAAAGATGCGGCTGCCGGCGAAATGTTAGGTGCCGGCGACCCGGGTTATACTATCGAGGCAGAGATAAATTATCCTCACCATTATAACAAATATGGCGCCCTGGCAGCTGCGAGGACCGGAGACAATATCAATCCGGAGCGGAGAAGTTCAGGATCGCAATTTTATATAGTTACCGGAAGACCTGTGACCGAAAATCAGTTGGAGGCCATGCAGATGAGGCAACATGAAGAGGAATTGAAAAAAGTCTTCAGTGATCTTGTGAAACAAAACCGAGACAGTATCGAAGCCATGCAAAAGATAAATGATCGGGAGGGACTTGAAAAACTGAGACAAAGACTGATCTCAGAGACTGAATCGACAGTTGACACCCAACCGTTGCCGGAGAATCTTAAGACTGATTATTTGACCCAGGGAGGAGCACCTCATCTCGACGGAGCTTATACAGTTTTTGGTGAAGTGGTGAAGGGTATGGATATAGTGGAAAAGATACAGAAGGTTGAAACTGACCGTAACGATCGACCGCTGGAGGATGTTAAAGTTATTTCCGCCCATATTATCAAGGAATTTGAAAAATAAAAATATTTTTGTTGATAAAATTATTAATTATTTGCATTTTCAGAGAGAATTGTTAAATTTGTCGTTCTGAAAATAAATCTAAAGATCAGACTCGTCTAAAACAGAAGGCGAAAGAATTGCTCTAAAACCTATCATCGTGATGAAAGAACTTGAAAAGCAGCCGGTTGAGCCTGGCAACCCGGAAGAAGAGAAAGTTTCTGTAAATGAAGAAACTGTGAATGCAGTGACAGTGAAAGAAAACAAAGAAGAAACATGTGCGGTTGATTCATCGCCGGCAGAAGATATTTCTCAAGTAGCCGACAGAATTATGAAAGATGAAGAAACCACTCAGGGAGCTTGTGCCATAGAGGGTTCTCCCTCACTCGATTTGGCTGAGGCTGCTGATCAGCTAACCAACGATGAAGAAAAAGCTGAGGAAAAGATAGAAAGAAACATTCATTCAATGAACAAGGAGGAACTCATAAGCCTTCTTCGTGAAATTGTAGAAAAGAATGAAACAGAAAATCATAAGGAAGTAGCAAGTATCAAGCAGGCTTATTATGCGCTGACCAACAAGAAACGTCTTGAAGAACTGGAATCTTTTGTAGCAGCCGGTAATGATCCGTCAGCATTCTCTTCCACTCCTGATGAAGACGAGGAGGAAATGAAGGAACTCCTGGCAAAATTCAAGGAAATGAGATCTCAATTCCTTGCTGCCAAAGAGGAGGAAAGACAAAAGAATTTAGAGGAGAAAAAGAGGATTATCGAGGTATTAAGCAATATTTCTGAAGATATTGACACTATTAATATGCAATTCCCGCGATTCCAACAGCTTCAGCAGGAATTCAAGGCTGTCGGTGAAGTGCCTCCCGGTTCTGAAAATGAGATCTGGAAAAGCTATCAGGTAGCTGTAGAACAGTTTTATGATCGTCTTAAACTGAATAAGGAATTAAGGGATCTTGATTTCAAGAAGAATCTGGAAATCAAGAATCAGCTTATAGAGCGAGCTGAAGCCCTTGCAGAAATGCCTGATCCCATAGAAGCTTTCAGAATTCTTCAGACCTTGCACGACCAATGGAGAGAAACCGGGCCGGTGGCAAGAGAAATAAGAGAAGAGATTTGGAATAAATTCAAAGATGCGTCAACAGTTATTAACAAACGTCACCAAGACTTTTTCCAGGAAAGAAAAGCTGCAGAACAGATAAATGAAACAGCTAAAACCGAACTTTGTGAGAAGGCTGAAGCAATTGATCCGGAGTCTTTGAAAAATTTCTCGGAATGGGATAATGCCACAAAAGAAATTCTCGGTCTTCAGTCAGAATGGAAAGAACTCGGATTCGCCTCAAAGAAAGTAAATAACGCACTATTTGCTCGTTTCAGAAGTGCTTGTGATAAATTCTTTACTGCAAAAGCAGAATATTTCAAGAAAACCAAAGAGGAATCAAAAGAAAACCTCGCAAAGAAAGAAGCTCTGTGCGAAAAGGCTGAAGCACTCGCTGCCGATTATGAACGCAAAGGTGCATTAGATGAAATGCAGGCTCTTCAAAAAGAATGGAAAGAGATTGGAATGGTGCGTCGCAAGCAAGGTGATGAGGTTTGGAAACGTTTCTGCACCGCTCTCGACACTTTCTATGCAGCCCGAAAAAAATTATTCAGTGGGAAAAAAGAGGAAGAATCTGTCAATTTAAAAGCTAAACAGGATATTATTGACCGTCTAAAGGAGATCTCTGAAGAGGAGGATCGCAATGATGTGATCGACACCATCCGGGAACTTCAGAATGAATGGCAGAGCACAGGATTTGTACCCTTCAAAGAGAAAGATAGAATCAATAAGGAATATAGGGCTGAACTTGACCGTCTTTTCGGAGCCTTTGATATTCGGGAATCACGTCAGCGTGTTCGTCGCTATGAAAATGATATCAAGAAATTTGCAGCCGAGGAAGGTAAACTATCTAAAGAGAAGGATAAACTTCTCAGAGCTTTAGATTCCCGGATTGCAGAGTTGAAGACTGTGGAAAATAATCTTGGCTTCTTTAATGTAAAGTCTTCTGCCGGCAACACCATGGTCAAGGAGATGGAAAGAAAGCTTCAAAAGCTTAAAGACGAGATCAAAGAGATCAAAGAGAAGATTAAATTGCTTGATAATCAAGAAAAAGAATCTTGATAAAACAAAGACTTTCCGAATCATGAACTGATGATAAGGCGACATCCTCAATAGATGGTGTCGTCTTATATTTTAGGGTTCTTAGCAATTATAGAACAACATGGCTAAAAAGACAGTAAAAGAAAGAAAAGAAAAAGAACAGAGGGAGCTTATTCTTATAAATATAACAGGAGCTGACCGAGCCGGTCTCACGGCAGAATTAATGCAGATATTGGCACGATATGGTGCTTCTGTGCTTGATATCGGTCAGGCTGACATCCATCACAATCTTTCTCTTGGAATTCTTTTCATGACTGACAACCGGAAAAGCGGAGATATCTTGAAAGAGTTACTGTTCAAGACAAATGCCATGAAAATTCAGGTTTCCTTTAATATCATCAGTGAAGAGGAATATAACGAATGGGTAAACCGTCAAGGCAAAAACAGATATATAATCACCATTCTTGGCAAAAAGATCACAGCAAAGCAGATTGCGGAAACAGCAAAGGTGATATCCGTGCAGGGTCTGAATATCGATTCCATCACTCGGCTTACAGGCCGGATGCCTCTTGATGATAAAATTCAGCCTCAGACAAAAGCTTGCATTGAATTCTCTGTGAGAGGTACCCCAAAAGACCTTGGAGAAATGCAGGCCTCCCTAATGGCACTTTCAAGAAAACTTAATTACGATATATCTCTTCAGGAAGATACTATCTATAGAAGGAGCCGACGTCTTATCTGTTTTGATATGGACTCAACTCTTATTAAGACAGAAGTTATAGATGAACTTGCCGACAGGGCAGGAGTGGGGGAGGAAGTAAGGGCAATCACGGAATCCGCCATGAGAGGGGAGATAGATTTTAAAGAAAGTTTCACAAAAAGGGTGAATCTACTGAAAGGACTTGATGTAGGCGTCATGAAAGAGATTGCAGAATCTTTGCCTATAATGGAAGGTCTTGAAAGACTTATGGAAGTTTTAAAAAGATCGGGTTATAAAACCGCTATCCTTTCGGGTGGATTCACTTATTTCGGAAACTATCTGAAGCAGAAATATAATTTTGATTATGTTTATGCCAATGAACTTGAGGTGGGCCCTGATGGAAAATTGACAGGAAGGTATGTTGGTGATATTGTTGACGGGCAGAGGAAGAAGGAACTGTTACGACTACTTGCCCAGGTAGAGAATATAAATATCAGGCAGACAATAGCAGTAGGAGATGGTGCGAATGATCTTCCAATGCTTAGTGAAGCCGGACTCGGGATAGCATTCCATGCGAAACCGAAAGTCAAAGCTGAAGCCGGGCAAAGCATCTCTACAATAGGAATTGACGGTGTGCTTTATTTCCTTGGTTTCAAGGATTCTTATATAAGTGAATGAAAATATGAAACAGACAGGAATAAAAAAAGGGGGGCTGCTAATATATGTCGTTATATTTTTTAGCATTATTTGTATGCCCCGGATATCAGCAAGAGAAAAAGTAGGACTTGTTCTTAGCGGAGGCGGTGCAAAAGGTATTGCACATGTCGGCGTTATAAAGGCTTTGGAAGATGCCGACATACCATTCGATTATGTTGCCGGCACATCGATGGGTGCAATTGTAGGTAGCCTTTACAGTTGTGGATGGACTCCCGAGCAAATGATGAATCTATTTTTATCCGAAAGTTTTAAGTATTGGAGTTCCGGCACCATCAACAGAAACCTGGAATATTATTTCTCACTTCCGGAACCGTCTTCAAAATGGCTTACATTAAATTTCACACCCAACGATTCAACAAATATTTTCAGTCATATTCTACCATCATCGCTAATTAATCCTATACCGATGAACCTGGAGTTTCTGGAACTTTATTCACCCTATACAGACCAGTGCGAAGGTAATTTCAACGATCTGTTCGTGCCTTTTCGTTGTGTTACGAGCGATGTGTATCATAAACATAAAATAGTATTGAAATCCGGCTCTCTCGGAGATGCGGTCAGAGCTTCCATGAGTTTTCCGATGGTTTTCAAACCTATCGAAATGGACGGAGTGTTGGTTTATGACGGCGGTATCTACGACAACTTTCCGGTTGATGTTATGATCGATGATTTTCATCCTGATTTCATTATCGGAGTATCAGTTTCAGGTCCTGATGGAAAGCCAATAAAAGGTGACCTTTACAGTCAGCTTGAAGATATGATCATTCAAAATAATGATTATAATCTTCCGCCGGAAGAGGGAGTGAAAATACAGGTTCCGGTCTTAAATTATGGAGTGCTTGACTGGTCATCTGCAGAAGAAATATATTCTATAGGCTACCGTACAGGGCTTTCAATGGTCGATTCAATAAAGAAAAGATTGCCTGCCAGAGAAAGTCTGGCAGACGTAAATGCCAGGAGGAAAGTTTTTGCTCAGAAAACTCCGGATGTTAAGTTTGATGAAATAGTAGTGACAGGCGCAAATCCATCGCAATCACGATATATAAAATATCTATTCCAAGGGAAGAAATCTGAAGAAGCAATTAATCTGGAACAGGTAAGAAAGGGATATTACCGTGCTGTCGGAGGAAATAAGTTCTATGACCTTCTTCCACAGGCCAAATTCGGGAAAGACGGCAAAGACACCTTATTGCTCGAAGCTAATATCAGGAAACCCTGGAGTATCGGTGCGGGAGGCTGGGTTTCAACTTCAACCAACAGTATGCTTTACCTTACAGCCGGCTACCATACCCTTAATTTCAATAGCCTTGATATTGATCTTGGAGGATGGTTCGGACAGTCATACTATGCTGCACAACTTAGTGCCAAATTTGGGCTTACCTCATCCATCCCTTCTTATATAGAAATCGAAGGTGTTTTCAGCCGTCAGAAATATTATGATTCCGAGATCTTGTTTTACGAATCAAATACCCCGGCCTACATAACCGACAGCCAGTTTTACGCACGTCTTGGCTATTGCTGGGCAATAGGGAGGCCGGCTAAAGGGTATGTCAATATAGCTTATGGGAAAGAGGAGAATAAATTTTATCCTGAGTCGGATCCTTCCTTCACTGTTAAAAACCGCGACCGGAGTCTTTATCATATTGCTGCATTAAAAGCAGGAATTGAATTGAATACACTGAATAATCCTCTTTATCCCTCTTCCGGGAAACAGTGGCTTTTTAATTTACTTTTAACGCATGAAGACAATAAATTCATTCCGGGAGACGAAAACTCAGTTAAAGGAGAAAAATGGAGAACCCATTATAATGGATCTATAGAACTCCTGTGGCAACATTATTTCAATATTCACAACAATTTTAAGGTTGCCGGTTTTGGTAATATACTTGGAAGTATTGAGAAATTATATCAGGATTATACTTCAACTTTAATTCACATGCCGGCATTTGCTCCCACCCCGTCTACTAAAAATTATTTTAATCCGGGATTCAGATCCAATAATTATGTTGCCGTGGGATTAATACCTGTTTGGAGTCCAATAAATAGGGCACAGCTTAGAGGTGATTTTTATTTTTACTGTCCCATAAGGAATATCGGAGAGAATAAAGAAGGAATAGCCCGTTATGACGGATGGTTTCACAAACCTCAGTTTATAGGGGAATTGGCAGCAGTCTATAATTTCCCCTTTGCCAGCCTGTCGCTATACGCGAATTACCTGACTTCTCCTTCACATAATTGGAATTTCGGCATTAATTTCGGTCTTTTTTTTCAGGCGCCGAAACTTCTTCGTTGATATAGTTTTTGAACCCGGGAGTCATCCAGACCGAGTCTGAGAATATAAGGAGACCATCCGCTCCATAAGAAACCAAGATTCTTTTGGCCTCAACAACCGATGAGGCCATGCAGGCAGTGGCCAGACCGTCGGCTTCCATACATGTTTCAGCAATTACAGTAGCGCTGAGCACATCGCTTATATAAGGACGCCCGGATAGAGGGGATATAGTATGAGCAGTTTTATTCCCGTTTTCCTTCCTGAAGTTTCTATAATTTCCGGAAGTTGCCACACCTTTGTCTGTCAGGGCAATGATAACTGCTGAAGTGTGATCTGGAATATCGGATTCAACGGGAGCGTCAACAGAAATTTTCCATAAACCTGATGAGGGGCTTTCACCTGATAAAGTTAACTCACCTCCGATTTCAATCATATAATCGTAAACATTGTTTCGTTTGAACATTTCTCCAACAGCGTCACATCCGTAACCTTTTGCAATAGCGGAAAAATTGAATTGAGTTCTGATGTCGTCTTTGATTATCAGATCGCCTTCAGCTCTTGTTTTCTGAATTCCTACAAATTGAAGGATACTGTCAATGGAAATGGTGTCAGCTGTGGGTGTATGTCCGATGCCGAATCCCCACGCATTGATTAAAGGAGATATGGTAGGATCGAACAGGCCGTTGCTGATTCTGTTTATTTTACGGGAAGTTTCATAAACTTCCAGCAACTGGTGGTCTGCTTTTATACTTTTGGTCCTATTGAGTCTTCCCACAAGAGAAGTGCTGTCGAAAACGTTAAGGCTTTTACCCACATCCTGCAACACTTTCATTACAGAATCTTCTAATTCCGGCGACCCTTTATAAGTGATATGATAGAATGTGTTCCAGATCATCCCTTCACAGCTACGATAGGGGGTAGAGGAACAGCTCATCATTGCAATAAATATAAATAAAACGAATAACTTTCCTAATAGTCTGTTAAAAATACTTTTCATTCAAAAAAAATTTATTTCAAAATTACCTATTTCGATTGAAATTATTAAATTTGTTATAATATATAAAATTAATGCCATATGAAAGAATCTTTTCTTTTTCTTGCAGCGGGTTTTGAAGAAATAGAAGCACTTACCGCTATAGATGTTCTGAGAAGAGCCGGCCTCGATGTAAAAACTGTATCTATTACATCTGCCCTTCAGGTAAGAGGTGCACATGGAATCACAGTCACAGCCGATCTGCTTTATGATAATACACTTTTTTCAGATCCTGAATGGCTGATTTTACCGGGAGGAATGCCTGGTGCAAGCAATCTATATGAATTCGGGCCGCTTCAAGGGTTACTCCATAGCCAGAAAAATTCAAGGGAGGGCAGAATAGCAGCAATTTGCGCTGCTCCCGCTGTTGTTCTTGGTCAGTTGGGACTTCTTGAAGGTGAAAAGGCTACTTGTTATCCTGGTTTTGAACATGACCTGAAGGGTGCTGAAGTTGTTGATGCTCCAGTTGTGGTGAGTGGAAAATTTGTATTGGGAAACGGACCGGCAAATGCATTGCCTTGGGCTCTGACAATTGTTGAGGAAACTTTAGGAGAGGAAACTGCATCAAAAGTTGCAGACGGGATGCTTTATTACCCTATTTCAGATCAGAGATTAAAAAATTATTTTGGCTGAAAATAAATCGCCCTTACGTTTAACATTTTTTGAGCATTGGTGTCTAAAAAAACAGGGTAAATTTTGAAAAATAATTTGCCGAATAATGTGGCAATGAGCGATCTTTATTTCACAATAGAAAGAGAAGGAGAAGGAATTTTTAAGGAGAAAATGAGTAAATTTATCTCGTTTGCCCGTAAAGTCACTGATCCTGAAACAGCTAAAACGATTGTTAAAGAATATCAGAATTCCTATCATGACGCCCGGCATGTCTGTTGGGCCTACATGATAGGACCTGATAGGAAATTATGGCAGTTAAATGATAGCGGAGAACCATCCGGGACAGCTGGAAAACCTATATTAGGTCAGATAAACAGTTTCGGGTTGACCGATGTTATCGTTGTGGTCATAAGATATTTTGGAGGTATTAAGCTGGGAACGCCCGGCCTGATAGCTGCATATAGAGAGGCGGCGCGTCTGGCTCTGGAAGATTCTGGAAAAAAGGAAGTTCATAAAACAAGAATTGTCAATATTACCTTCCCTTATATTTCATCAAATGATGTAATGAAAATTGTGAAATCAGAGGATGTTGAAGTAATAGAAAGAAATTTCGACAACTCATGCAGTATGAAGTTGGAATTCAGAGAAGATTTTGCGGATAGAATTACAAGTAGACTATCCGGAATAGATGGAGTTACTTTTTCGGATTGAAAAATATATTAATAACCGATTCAGCCTCTTTCATCCCATTTACCTTTCCTAAAAATAATTGAGGATTAAAATTTCTTTCGGCCGACAATTTCATCATGTCGGGCATTTCATTATCTGAAGAAGTCATCCAGATGGAATACCATCCGGCTTGAAGCGCCCCAATAACATCTGCCTCCAGATTATCCCCAACCATTAGGTAAGGGGGAACGGCCCCCGTTTCTGAAATAGCATATTGGAACAGGTCTTTGTTCGGTTTGGCTTTTCCGATTTCTTCGCTGACTATCATTCGAGTTATATATTTTTGAAGGCCTGAACTTCTCAACTTTTTATATTGAGTGGCCGGAAAACCATTTGACAAAACCCCTATCAAATATTTTTGTGACAATCTTTTCAAAATTTCTGTTGTTCCCTCAGTCACTTCTGGCATAGAAGAGAGGATATCGAGATAACTTGTATCCAATTCCTCGCAAACTGCCGTGAGAACTTCAAAAGTTTTTGATTGTAAAGTTCTTCTCCATCTCTCTGTCTTCAGATCAGTAGAAGAAATTTGGCCGGCAGCCAAAGCATTCCACAGAAAAGAATTGTGGACATGATATTCTTTATCCAACTCTTCAAAAGACTTGAAATATTTTTTCAAAATAGGGGATGATTCATAAAGTTTTCGTAGACTTTTAATTGAATTATTCTTAAAATCCCAGATAGTGTCGTCAAGATCAAAGAAAATCCAGTTAGGTCTTTTGAAAATATTGTCAGGCATATGCAAACCATTTTAAGTTCTATGCAAATTTAATCAAAAGGAAATAGTAAAACGGATAATTAGTGTCAAATTTCCCTAAGTCAAAAAAAATGACGATATTTGCAGCGCAAAAGAAAAAATAGGCTAATGGTTTCATCTGGAAACTGTGCCAAAATCATAATAATCAATAGAAATATTTAATAATTATGCCAAGCGGAAAGAAAAGAAAAGGCCACAAAATGGCAACGCACAAGCGTAAAAAAAGATTGAGGAAGAACCGTCATAAGAAGAAATAAGACGGTTAGGGGGCTTGCCCCAATCCTCTCTGGGCAGACAAAAAATGGGTGAAGTTAGGCTTCACCCATGTTATGTTTGCAAAATAAAACTGACCATAAACAGACTCTATGTCTATTTATGGTATTTGTAATTTCACAAAGATGAAAAGCGAATTATTTGTAGATGTTCAGCAAAAAGAGATATCCATCGCATTGCTTGAGGAGTCAAGGCTTGTGTCTCTGCAAAAAGAAAGCCGTAATTTAGCTTATGCAGTAGGAGATCTCTATCTGGCCAAAGTCAAAAAAATAATGCCGGGCCTCAACGCGGCATTTGTCGACGTTGGCTTTGAAAAAGACGCTTTTCTTCATTATCTTGATCTCGGTCCTCAGTTTAATACATTTAATTCATTTATTACTGAGGCCTTGGCCGATAAAAAAAAGGTTCCCAATATTTCTAAGTTCAAGACAGAACCGGATATTCCGAAACAAGGAGCTATTCAGGATGTTCTTAAACCGGGGCAGCTGCTACTGGTTCAGATTGCTAAAGAACCAATCTCATCAAAGGGTCCCAGATTAACCACTGAAATATCTTTCACCGGCAGATACATGGTGCTCATACCGTTCGGTGACAAAATTTCCATTTCTCAGAAAATAAAATCAACCGAAGAGAAAGTACGTCTGCGGCAGCTTGTGGGCAGCATAAAGCCCAAAGGATTCAGTGTAATTATCCGCACCTCTGCGGAAAATAAAAGAGTCACCGACTTAAACCAGGAGATGCGGTCGCTGGTTAAGAACTGGGAGGAAGCCATATCTAAAATGCAACGTAGTCAGCCCCCTATGCTCATTTATGAAGAAGAATCAAGGGCAGTCGGGATGATACGCGATCTTTTTACTCCGGATTTTGAGAATATTTATGTAAATCACAAAGAAACTTTAGAGCAAATACGGAATTATATTGGAATTATCTCTCCTGAAAAGAAAGATATAGTCAAGCTCTATGATAAAGATGTCCCTATATTCGATAATTTCAATATAACCAGACAGATTAAGAGTTCCTTCGGAAAAACGGTTTCTTTCAAAAGCGGAGCTTATATCATTATAGAACACACAGAAGCCTTACATGTCATAGATGTTAATTCCGGCAACCGGAGTAAGGCAGGCAATGATCAGGAAACGAATGCACTTGATGTAAACCTTAAGGCAGCCGAAGAAATTGCACGGCAGCTGAGATTAAGGGATATGGGCGGAATCATAGTGATTGATTTCATAGATATGAACAAAGCAGAACACAGGCAGGCACTCTATGACCATATGAAAGAAATAATGGTTAAAGACAGGGCCCGTCATAATATTCTGCCACTAAGTAAATTCGGATTAATGCAGATAACCCGTCAAAGGGTACGTCCGGCGCTCGATATCACTACAAGCGAAACCTGTCCCTCATGTTTTGGTAAGGGAGAGATTCAGCCCTCGCTTCTGTTTACTGATAAACTTGATGAAAAATTGAATTACCTGGTCAACAACCTTAAAGTAAAGAAATTCACGATGTATATCCATCCCTATGTGGATGCTTATATCAAGAAGGGAATTTTTTCAATTTATTCTAAATGGCGTTGTCATTATGGCCGGAATTTTAAAGTTATTCCGGATCAGTCGCTTGCTTACCTTCAATATAAAGTCATAGACTCAGAAGGAAAAGAGATCGACCTGAAAGAAGAAAGCGATTTCAGCAGCAATCAATCGAAGAGCCATGATCGCCAGAAGAACAGGATATTAGAAGAAAAAGACTGAAAATTTCAGCCGGCAGAGACGCTGAAAACCTAAAAAAGATGTGTCATAAGACACATCTTTTTTAATTCCTTATAAGAAACAGTCAACAATCTTTTCATTACTTACTAGCACTATGCCGACTATACACACTTGAACGTCAGCCATTGGTGTTTCAAAATCTATCGTGAGAAAGTCCAGTTATATATATGAATTTGACTGTTTAAGAAATTAACTTAAGAAATCGGCTACTATGAATGTAGAACCTCCGATATAAATAATGTCGGACGTGGAAGCTTCTTTTTGGGCTGCGGTATAGGCTTCTTTTACATTCGTAAATTCATGTACTGCTTTGAATCCGCTCTCTTTCATTTTGATGAACAGATCATGTGCAGAGAGTGCTCTGGGTATCTGAGCATTCGTTACATAATATTCGGTTTCTGTCGGCAATATTTTCAAAATATTGTCTATAGCCTTGTCTGCCACAAAACCTATTATAACCCTTAGCTTACCATTCCTTTTCTCTTTCATCAACTCTTTTAGTTGGCTGAAATTATAGCTTAAGCCTCCTATATTATGACCCGTATCTGCAATGGTCAAAGGTTCATCTGCCAATATCGTCCATCTTCCTAAAAGACCGGTTTGTTCCGTCACTTTCTCAATTCCTGATCTGATGGCTTCCGGAGTTATTTCTATATCGATTTCCTTCAAAACTTCTAATGCCGACAACACTGTCTGTATATTCTTTTTCTGATATTCTCCTCCGAGAGGGAGATGTATAGGGCCATATCGGGTTTCACAATTCCAATAGCCTTTCCAGTCTCCGGAAATGTTAGAAACTGTTCCTCTTTCTTCTGCGAACCGAATTGGTGCCCCCTCTTTTTCAGCTTTTATTTCAAAGACTTGATATGTGTCAGGATCCTTTTCTCCAATTATTACAGGTATTCCGTGCTTTATTATTCCCGCTTTCTCTCCGGCTATCTCTTCTAATGTATTTCCTAAAAATTGGTTATGATCATGAGAGATATTTGTTATGACAGATAATATCGGAGTAATAATATTAGTGGAATCAAGCCGACCTCCCATTCCTACTTCAATCA
>JAFLTN010000036.1:0-21461 GCA_022510445.1 Muribaculaceae bacterium
AATGCCTTACGCCGTTATGGAGTGCACGATGACTTCATAGCCAGAGGTGGTGACCGTGTGGGCATCTATTATTGTGAGACGGGAGCCTCTATGCGCCCCTCAAAAGTGATCTATGACAGAGCCCATTCCTCTATTTCCGAAGCCGATCCTTCCGACTTTGATTTCGATAAAATAATGGAAGGAGCCACATGGTTTCATTGGAGCGGCATAACACCGGCTATCTCTGATAAGGCTGCCGAGCTTACCCGTCTGGCTTGTGAAGCGGCCAACAGGAATGGAGTGACTGTGTCGGTTGATCTGAATTTCCGTAAAAAATTATGGACATCTCAGAAAGCACAATCGGTGATGCGTCCTTTGATGCAATATGTTGATGTATGCATAGGTAATGAAGAAGACGCAGAACTTTGTCTCGGATTCAAACCGGACGCCGATATCGAGGCCGGGAACACCGATGCAGAAGGTTATAAGAATATCTTTCGCCAGATGATGGATGAATTTGGCTTTAAATATGTAGTCAGCACATTGCGTGAATCATTCTCCGCCACCCATAACGGATGGAAAGCCATGATATTCAACGGGACGGAGTTTTATGTCAGCAAAAGATATGATATCAATCCCATAATAGACAGAGTGGGAGGAGGGGATTCTTTCTCAGGAGGTCTGATACATGGGCTGCTCACTTATCCCACCCAAGCTGAAGCTTTGGAATTTGCCGTAGCGGCTTCGGCCCTCAAGCAGACAATTCCCGGTGATTTCAACCATGTGACAATCGAAGAGGTGGAGGCTCTTGCAGGAGGTTCTGCCAGCGGACGAGTACAAAGATAAACAGAATTAAAAATGGCAAATTTTAATAAGCTTCAGGTTCTTTCTAAAATAGAGTGTGCTCCTATGGTCCCCGTTTTCTATCATAAGGACATAGAAGTGGCAAAAAGAGTTTTAAAGGCATGCTATGAAGGTGGTGTCAGGGCATTTGAATTTACTAACAGGGGGGATTTCGCACATGAGATTTTCGGAGCTCTTGTAAAATATGCGGTTCAGGAATGTCCTGAAATGGCTATGGGTGTAGGATCCGTTGTAGATCCGGCCACAGCGGCCTTATATATTCAGCTGGGAGCCTGTTTTGTAGTGGGTCCTCTCTTCAATCCTGAAGTGTCAAGAATCTGTAACAGAAGGCTAATTCCTTATATTCCCGGTTGCGGAACTGTTTCTGAAATAGGATTTGCCCAGGAATCCGGCTGTGACGTTTGCAAGGTATTTCCCGGAGATGTGCTTGGCCCAAAATTTGTTAAAGGCCTGCTTGCTCCAATGCCATGGAGCAAGATTATGGTGACCGGAGGTGTTGAACCGACTGAAGAAAATCTATCGTCCTGGTTTAAAGCCGGAGTTTTTTCCGTTGGAATGGGAAGCAAACTTTTCCCGGCAGATGTGATAAAGACCGGAGAATGGAACAGGATAACTGAAAAATGCAAGGAATCGTTTGAAATAATATCTGAATTGAAATAAACAGGGGTGGGTCATAGGTAGTGCTTTTCTATGATCAAAAACCTGCAAAGCCATAATATCAAAAAGAAGAGGCAGAAATTTGATTTCCGCCTCTTCTTTTTGAATATGGAGAGTAAAATTATTCAGCTTTACCGTCTGATCCCAGAACGTTGATAATTTTGTGTTTGTAAAGTCTTTCCATTTCATCGCGAGCCGGACCGAGATATTTGCGCGGGTCGAATTCGGCAGGATTGTCATTGAAAGCTTTGCGGATGGCGGCTGTCATTGCAAGACGGCTGTCGGAGTCGATATTGATTTTCGATACGTCCATCTTGGCTGCCTTGCGGAGTTCCTCTTCAGGAATACCGATAGCGTCGGGAAGTTTACCTCCGTTTTCTGCGATAATCTTAACATATTCCTGTGGAACGGAAGATGATCCATGAAGCACGATCGGGAAATCAGGAAGTTTTTCTTCTACCTTTTCAAGCACGTCGAATGCCAAAGGAGGGGGAACGAGAAGACCGGTCTTCGGATCGCGGGTGCATTGAGCCGGAGTAAACTTGTAAGCACCATGAGAAGTACCGATAGAGATTGCAAGGCTGTCAACACCTGTGCGAGTAACGAAATCCACAACTTCCTCAGGGTCGGTGTAGGTGTGATGGTCAGAACTTACTTCGTCTTCCACACCTGCGAGAACACCAAGTTCACCTTCAACAGTGACATCATACTTATGAGCGTAATCCACCACTTTCTTAGTCAAAGCGACATTTTCTTCATAAGGGAGATGGCTGCCGTCGATCATTACTGAAGAGAAACCATTATCGATACAATCTTTGCAAAGATCGAAAGTATCACCGTGGTCAAGATGGAGCACGATCTGCGGATGTTCCCAACCAAGAGATTTTGCATATTCCACAGCTCCTTGTGCCATATAGCGGAGGAGAATAGGATTTGCATAGTTGCGGGCACCCTTTGAAACCTGAAGGATAACGGGTGATTTGGTGTCGGCAGCTGCCTTAATGATTGCCTGCAACTGCTCCATGTTGTTAAAATTGAAGGCCGGAATTGCATAACCGCCGTGAACAGCCTTTGCAAACATTTCTTTTGTGTTCACAAGACCTAATTTCTTATAATCTACCATGGTTTTGTATTTTTTAAGAGGTTACTCTATATAATGCAAATATAATCAAAAACTTATTTTTTGTCAAAAATAAGAATTCATAATTTTTATAAATTATAGTATGCCTTAAACCATTCAACGGTTTTCTTGATTCCATCCCTGAGACTGACGCTTGGCCTGAAACCGGTGGCCTGCGCCAATGCAGATGAATCGGCATAGGTCTGATAAACATCGCCGGGCTGCATGGGATGCATCTCTTTGATTGCTTTCTTCCCGATAATTTCTTCTATTGCAGAAATATAGTCAAGCAATTTAGTGGGCTGTTGGTTGCCTACATTGTAGATTTTATATGGTGCCGAAGAACAGGATGGATCAGCTGCCATGGAGTCCCAATTGTTGTTTGACGTTGGAATAACTTTTACAATTCTCGCAATACTTTCAGTTATATCGTCGATATAAGTGAAATCTCGCAACATATCTCCATTATTGAACACCTTTATGGTCTTGCCGTTCATTATGCCGTCGATAAATAAGAAAGGAGACATGTCCGGCCGTCCCCAGGGACCATAGACGGTAAAAAACCGAAGACCTGTTATGGGTATCCTAAAAATATAAGAATAGGCATGAGCCATCAGCTCATTGCTCTTTTTTGTTGCGGCATAAAGACTTACGGGGTGAGCTATGCTATGTTTCTCAGAAAACGGAATCTGGCCATTGAGCCCATATACACTCGAAGATGATGCAAAGACCAGATGCTTTATATTTGTCTTGCGGCAACCTTCAAGAATGTTCAAAAAACCGTTGATGTTGTTCTCTATATAAGACTGAGGATGAGTAATTGAATATCTGACTCCAGGTTGGGCTGCCAGATGAACCACAACATCAAATTTACCTTCCTCGAAAATAGCTTTCATGGCCTCTTTATCGGAAATATCCATTCTGATGAATGTGAATAGGGGCCATTTGTCACTCAGGATTGGCTTACTCCATTGTTCAGATTCGGAGGAAATACCCAGACGGCTTAATCGAGCAAATTTTAGTGAAGGGTCATAATAGGCATTGACACAGTCAATTCCTATTACTTCATTTCCTTCCATTAAAAGTTTTTCTGCCACATGGGCACCGATAAACCCGGCTGCTCCGGTGAGTAGTATCTTCATTTCTTATAATGCTGCGCCTCGATCAAAGACGGGCGTCACAAGTTCGTTTAGATGTTCGGAGTCTTGAGAAGAGGTTTCTTTGAATGCAAAGGTAGTGAATTAATTCAACTTAAACAAAAATTGGGAAACGGGCTCTTAGAAAAGAGGAGCACTGAGAAAGCTAAAGTTCAGGTTCACATATTTGGGTTCACTTATTTGAATGTGCCGAGGCCGGGTGCTGACATTACAGATTTATTTGGAGATATGCTTATTGACCACTAAATTTGCATAATTGATTTAGACCCCGTTCCTCAATTTATAAAGAATCAGGGCGGAGGATTTTTAAGACATCGGGCTTTAAATTCTTTTATAATGAAGATATTTCCGTCGGAGATAATTAAAGAGATAGACAAGGCAACGTGTGAATCACAAAAAATACATTCTCTCCAGCTAATGGAGAGGGCGGCTTCGGCCGTATGTTGTGAAGTGGTGGCCCGCTTTAATCCTAATAAAAGAATTGTGATCATGGCGGGTCCGGGAAATAATGGTGGAGATGCCCTGGCTGTGGCAAGGATGCTGTTTGAACAGGGCTATCGAAAACTTGAGGTTTTTCTTTTCAATGTGATGGGCAGGCTCTCTCATGACTGCCAGGAAGAGAGGAAAAAACTGCTCGCCATTGAGGGGATTGATTTCACGGAAGTGAAACATGATTTCCAGCCACCTTATCTCGGAGAGCAGGATGTGGTGATCGACGGGCTTTTCGGATCAGGACTTAAGGGTCCGCTTCAAAAGGGTTTTCTTTATTTGGTAAGATACATCAATGAATCCGATGCATATGTCATTTCCATTGATATCCCAACAGGTCTGGGTGGTGAATGGAATGATAATGTGAGTCGCCAGGATATGGTCCATGCCAATCTTACCCTTACGTTCCAATTTCCGAGACTTTCATTCTTTTTTGAGGAGAATGAAGAAGTGATAGGTGAATGGAAGGTGCTGGATATCGATCTTGACGAAAATAAAATCAAGGAACAGCCTTCCGATTTTATTCTTGTTGAAGAAAGAGATGTGAGGCCGCTCCTTGTAAGAAGGGGAAATTTTACAAATAAAAGAGACTTCGGATCTGCCTTGATTTTTGCGGGAAGTGCCGGAATGTCCGGTGCAGCGGTTCTGGCAGCCAGAGCCACATTGCGGTCAGGAGCCGGATTATGCACAGTCCATGGTCCCAGAGTATCGATGACAGTGCTTCAGACCGCTATCCCCGAAGCTATGTATGAGCCAGACAGAAATGATAATTTCATATCGAACATGACAGTGCATCATCCGCACCAGGCTGTGGCCGCCGGACCGGGCATAGGGACGGATGAAAAGACAATGGATGCTCTTGAAAATCTGTTGAAGAATTTCAAGAATCCACTGATACTCGATGCAGATGCTTTAAATTGTATCGCCAAAAGGCCGCATTTGCTTTCATTACTGCCGACACATTCTATTATTACCCCCCATATAGGGGAGTTTGACCGGCTTTTCGGGGAACATTCAGGAAATGAAGAGCGTCTCCGCAAAGCCATAGACATGTCGAAATATTATAACATCATTATTGTCTTAAAGGGTCATTACACTGTGACCGTGAGGCCTACGGGCAGAGTGTTCATAAATACCACCGGGAATCCCGGAATGGCTACTGCAGGAGCCGGCGATGTGCTTACGGGAGTTATAACAGCTTTTATGGCACAGGGAATGCGTCCTGAACAAGCGGCTTCAGTAGGAGTTTATATCCATGGTCTTGCAGGAGATATTGCTGTGGGAAAAACCGGAGAATACGGACTCCTGGCATCTGATATTGCTGACTGTTGCAGTGTCGCTATCAAAGATATCATGGAGAGAAAGAAACAAAGGAAATAATTATGCCAATGAAAAAATATATATTTGCCATTGTTGCCATTTTTTCAATCATAGGGGTGAATGCGCAGCAAACAAAATTACTGACAGCTGAAAAACATAATGAATACGGATTAGTGTATACTTTGCCGATTACAGCATTTCAAATAGAAGTGACAGCTACTAAAGAAACTCAGCTGGCAGGACCGTTTTATGAATATTCCAAGAAATTTGCAGGGACTGCAGATGTGGTGAAAGAAGACAATGTGATATGGACAATCGATAAAATTTCAGTGAAACCTTATGGAGTTCCAAATGAAGAATCCCGTTACCTTATGCAATTAAAGGGAGGTTCCACAACTTTTATCGGAGTGGCAGACGACGGCATGCTCCTTTCCATAAATACGGAACCAAAGATATCTTCAAATTCCCAGATAACTTCAGAATCTTCCAATGAGGAAACATCCGTCAACGGTAAAGAATACCTGCAATATGTAAATGAAGATTTCATCTCGGCACAATCTTCATATAAGAAAGCTCAGATCTTAGCTGAAGAACTGATGGAAATAAGAGACGCAAAAATATCTCTGACCCGTGGCACCGCCGAAACGATGCCAACCGACGGACGACAGCTTGAGATAATGCTGGAATCTCTTGACAGGCAGGAAACAGCGTTAATGCAGGCCTTTACCGGAAGTAAACGTCAAGAAAAGATAGTTCGCACTTATAATTACATTCCTCAGGATGAGGGCCGCTTTATTTTATTCCGGTTCAGTGACTTTGCAGGTTTTGTTGACCCAAATGACTATTCCGGCGATCCGGTTTATTTAAATGTTAATTTAATAGAGGAAGCACAACTTCCTGTTGACTCAAAAGGTGAAGAAAAGAAAATGCCCAAAGATGCAGTGGCATATTGCGTTCCGGGGTCAGCGGAGATTGCATTGACATTCTTAGGGAACACACTTTATTCCCATAATTTTGAGATGTCGCAGTTCGGTTTGATTTACGGACTAAATCCGTCAATTTTTACTGATAAGAAAGAACCCTCATTTGCGATATTTGATCCCTCCACCGGTGCTTTAAAAGAACTTGGAGTGATAAAGTAATCAACTTTATGACTGATCTTCTCAATCTGCCAACGGGCATCACCCTCACGGAATTAACAAGTCTTGTTACAAAAGCTGTCACCTCACGCCCTGAATTATTCGGGGCATGGGTAATTGCCGAACTTAGTGACGTGAGGATGTCGGGAGGACATTGCTACATGGAGCTTATTGAAAAGAATGTTTCGGGCCAGACAGTGGCTAAGTTGAGGGCGACAGTCTGGCAGTCTTATTTCTCACAAATCAGGCAAAAGTTCTTAAAGGCCACTGGACGTGAGATTTCCACCGGAATAAAGGTTCTTCTCCGGGGAAATATTAATCATCACGCATTATATGGACTCTCATTCAACATAACTGATATAGATCCTTCTTACACCCTGGGCGATCTTGAACGTCTTCGCAGGGAAATTCTTGCACGACTTCAGAAAGAAGGAATATTAGATGCCAATAAGAACAGGCAAATGCCATTGGCCCCTCAGAGGATAGCGGTGATCTCGGCCGAAGGCGCCGCAGGCTACGGAGACTTTATAAACCAACTTTCCTCAAACCGAGATGGTTTTGTGTTTTATCCTTTCCTTTTCCCTTGTGTGATGCAAGGCGATAAGGTCTCGTCTTCCGTCAGGAGGGCTCTCTCCTTGATTGAAGAGACTTCGGTTTTTTGGGATTGTGTGGCAATTGTGAGAGGGGGAGGTGCGACCACTGATCTCAATGGATTTGACGATTATGAACTGGCACATGCAGTCGCACTCTGCAAATTGCCCGTCATTGTGGGTATAGGCCATGAAAGAGACAGAAATGTTCTGGATGAGATAGCTCATACGAGAGTCAAGACCCCTACTGCCGTCGCAGGGTTCTTTATTGACAGATTGCGTGAGGCTTATAAGGCGGTAAGGGATAATTTTGACAGAATTCGGGAATATGCATTTGCGAATTTAGCCGGGGAGGAAAGAAGGCTGACATCACTGGGAAGCATGCTCCCGCAGTTAGTGGCCAGAAAGATATCTGAAAATAATGCAAATCTTGAGAAACTTGCCCAGTCAGTTCCAATCCTTATCAAATCAAGGATACGAAGTGAAGATGGAAGGCTTGCTAATTATCAACACTTGCTTTATACCCTGGGCTCAACAATCGTCTCAAATGCCGGCCGCAATCTTTCAGAATTATATGACAGGCTTGGACGAAACGCAGATACGGTAATCTCTCTTTCTAAGAAAAGTCTGGATAATATAGAATCACTGATAGGTGTCCTAAACCCGGAAAATACCTTAAAAAGGGGTTATTCCATTACAAGAGTCAACGGTAAGGCAGTCAGTGATACCTCTCGGTTGAAAGAGGGTGATTTAGTGGTCACAAAATTATTTAAAGGAGAGATCTGTTCAGAAATCAAAGAGATCCGATAATTTAAAAACAATAAGGTTATGGAAGATGGAATGAGCTATGGAAAAGCGTTGCAGGAACTGGAAAATATAGTAGCGAAAATGCAGGGAGAAAACTGTGATATTGACAGTTTGTCCGCTTATACCAAAAGAGCGTCAGAACTCATAAAATATTGCCGGGAAAAACTTTTTACAACTGATCAGGAGATTAAGAAATGCATGGAATCTCTTGCCGACAGCCTGCAATAATGAAAATATTGAGAAATTTAAATCGAAAGATTGGAAAACCGGGAATGGTCATTCCCGGAAATATATTCTTTTGACGCGTGGTGAAACTGATGTGAGGATTTCATAAGGAATAGTATCTAACGTGTCGGCCATGCGTTGGATTGGAGCATCCTCTCCGAAAATCACAACACTGTCTCCTTCCTTGCAATCTATTCCCGTGACATCAATCATAGTAGCGTCCATACATATATTACCTATTGTAGGAGCCTCCTTGCCGTTTACTTTGACAAATAAATTGCCATTGCCCAAGTGCCTGTCAAGACCATCGGCATAACCGATAGGAATGGTGGCAATTTTAGATCTCTTTTTTAAAACTCCCTTTCTTCCATATCCTACTGTTTCATTTTCATCCCATTCGCGTATTGAAATGATAATTGTGCGGAGAGTGGCTACAGAAGCCAACGGTTTCTCACAGTCCGGGGGAAGAGTATTGACACCATACAATCCGATTCCCAAGCGCACCAGTTCATAATGCCGGGAGGGGAATCTCAATATGCCTGCTGAATTCAGGATATGCCTTTTAAAATGATAAGGTATCCTTTGTGAAAGGTAGTCGGTCATTTCCTTAAACCGGCTTAACTGAAGTTCAGTGTAATCGTTCATGTCGAGACAGTCTGCAGTGGCCAGATGGGAAAAGACTGATGAAATCCTTATGCTTTCGGTCTTTCCGGCCATATCAGTTATCATAGGAAGTTCTCTGTCAAGGAATCCCATTCTGTGCATACCCGTGTCAAGTTTAACATGAATGGGATATTTCCGGATATTATTTCTTTCAGCTTCTGAAATAACGTCGCGGAGCATAGATAAAGAATAAATCTCAGGTTCGAGCCTGTTGGCAAACATGGCTTTATAGTTGGCTGATTTAGGGTTCATCACCATAATCGGCATTGTTATGCCACGTCTGCGGAGGTCAATTCCTTCATCAAGGACAGCCACAGCGAGATAGGAAGCACCGCAATCCTGAAGTGTTTTAGCAATCTCATAACTTCCGACTCCGTAACCAGAGGCCTTTACCATTGCAACTATTCCTGTTTCAGAAGGTATCTTACTCCTGAAATAGTTATAATTGCTTACAATGGAATCAAGGTTGACTTCGAGCACAGTTTCATGATTCTTTAATTCCAGCTGGCGTAATATCAATTGAAAATCAAAATTTGAGGAGCCTTTCAAAAGTATTAGTTCGTCGATAAAATCGCCGGGGGAGACATTATTTAAAAAATCTTCAATTGATCTATAAAATTGAGAACCGGTTTTAAATATATCCTTTCTCGCATAAAATTCTTCCCCGATCCCAATAAATTTATCGATTCCGGATTCATCGACAGTGGCTGCAATTTTTTTGTAACCCAGATCAATGGAATCTGTTTCATGCATTATATCGCTCATTATAAGCGTCAAAGACTGATAAGGCGTTTTTCTGCGTCTCATAAAGTCGATGGCCGGGAGAAGAGAAGAGAAATCTCCTGTGAAAGAATCAATTATGAGAGAACAACCATTTATCCCTTCAGAAACATTAAGTCTTGTTCCGGAATTATGTAGCTCTTCGATCCGTCCGGTGATTAAAGCCGGGTCGATACCTTCTGAAAGAATAAAAGTGAGTGCAGTGAGTATATTTTCAAGATCATATTTAGTTTGTGTCCTGAAGGATATTTTGTGAACCATTCCTGACCAGGAAAATTCCAAATTTATAAGGCCTGAATTGTCTGATGTCATGGATTTGACCCATAAGTCGGCATCCGAATCTTCCAATGACCACGAAAATTTCTTTATAGAGGGTGAGAGATCCTTTAACGATTCAAAAAGGATTTTATCGTCGTTGTTAAAAATAACTTTTTTTACGGATGGAGCGAGTGCAAGCACCACTTTTTCCGATGCCTTTTCTTCAATAGATCTGAATCCCTCTGAATGATCTTCTCCTATATTTGTGAAAATAACGGTTTCCGGTTGGATACAATCTCTTAAATGACTCATTTCACCATATCGGGATATCCCGGCCTCAATGATAGCCAGATCACTGTCAGGCTGAATTCCCCAAAGGGAAAGGGGAACACCGATTTTAGAATTATAACTGCGAGGTGAACGGGAGATTTTTTTAATAGGTTCAAGGAGCTGAAAAATCAGCTCCTTGACGGTTGTTTTGCCTCTACTCCCTGTTACGGCAATTATCTTATCGGCATTTTTTTTGCCGAGAGCTCCAATGCGGGCCAAAGCTTCAATCACATCCCTGACAACAATGAAATTTATATTGTTATTGTCTTTCAGATGTTCCGGAATTTTTTCTACCACAAAATTTCTTACTCCCTTCTCAAGAAGAGGAGAGATGAATTTATGACCGTCGTTCCCTCCGGGGGTATTAATTGCGAAGAAAAGAGTCCCTTCTGCTGTGTGAAGATTCCTGGAATCTGTCAATAGGGTGTCTATCAGAACCTCTAAATCGGAAATAAGGGTATTCTCCTTAAGCAGGTCAAACTTAAGGATATTGATTATTTCCGCGATTGAAGCTGTCATTCCGCTTATTCTGTGTTAGTTAGAGGAATTATTTTGGTTTTGATTCACAATAGATACAACGCCATTCTCCGGATTTATCATGAGCCGGGCGGAAAATGCTTTCCACACCGGTTTCCATATTGGATATACACCTCTTGTTACGGCATATAAATTTCCCTTTTACCGCATCTTTGGGAACTAAGACTGTATTTTTTGATGGATCGTCAGCCCATTCAAGCAGTTTGCAGATCAACGCCATTCTGACAAATTTCCCGTTTTCCACCTGCCGGAAATAGGCAGCCCTGGGATCAGCATCCACATCCGTGCTTATCTCATTTACTCTGGGGAGTGGGTGAAGGATTCTCATGTCGGGTCGGGCATTTTTAAGTTTTTCCTTATCCAAGATGAAGAAATCCTTAACACGGTCATATTCATCTTCATCAAGGAAACGTTCCTTTTGAACTCGTGTCATATAGAGCACATCGAGATCTCCGATTACTTCTTCCATAGTGTCTACTTCCACAAAAGGCACTCCGTTCATTTCGCACACTTCTTGTTTCATATAATCAGGGAGACGTAATTGTTCTGGTGCGATCAACACCACTTTAATACCTTTATATCTTGAGAGAGCCTTTATAAGGGAATGGACTGTACGTCCAAATTTGAGATCGCCACAGAAACCGATTGTTATGTTATCGAATCTGCCGATTTCTCTCTTGATTGTAAGAAGATCTGTTAACGTCTGAGTGGGATGGCTGTGACTGCCGTCGCCGGCATTTATCACCGGGATTCCGGAATTCATGGCAGAGACGGTTGCGGCCCCTTCCTCGAAATGGCGCATCGCTATTATGTCGGCAAAACAATTGATCACCTTTGTAGTGTCGGCACATGTCTCGCCTTTGCTCACTGAAGAATTTTTAGCATCAGAGAAACCGAGTACATTCCCTCCCAGTTCCATCATGGCTGCGGTGAAACTTAACCGGGTGCGAGTGGAAGGCTCATAGAAAAGAGTTGCCAGCTTTTTGCCTTTACAGATTTCCGAATATTTTCCCCGGTTGTCAATTATATCGAGAGCCAGATCTATTATTTCCTCAAGCTCTTCTTTGGTAAGGTCGGTTGGGTCAATTAAATGTTTCATGATGATCAGAGATATGATTAAGTCTAATTTGCCATCCAGGATTCATCAGATGGATTGGCCATGAATTTTTTCAATTTGAATTCATCGCTGTCTGAAATATAATTTTCTTCAACAGCTACACGGCAGAGAGTATCGAAATTGCTCAGTGAATAATTTATAACTCCGGCTTCTTCCAATCGTTTTTTACCTTTCTCCATACCGTATGTAAAAATGCTGACTACACCTAAAACCTGTGCACCGGCCTCGCGCAGAGCATCAACTACTTCAATGCAGCTTCCTGCAGTTGAGATCAGGTCTTCGATCACCACGACTTTTTGTCCCGGATCAAGTTTCCCTTCAATTCTATTCCCCCTACCATGGTCTTTATTGCCACCTCTAACATATCCCATCGGTTTATTAAGAATCCATGCTGCAATGGCTGCATGGGCGATCCCTGCAGTGCTTGTGCCCATTAAAACTTCGGCCTCAGGGAATTTTTCAGCTACAGTCTCCGCAATAGCTTCTTCAACAATTTTTCTTGCCTCAGGAGAAGTAAGGATGAGACGGTTGTCGCAATAAATCGGACTTTTAATACCGCTGGCCCATGTGAAAGGGTCAGAGGGTCTTAAGAACACTGCTTTTATTTTGAGCAATTCTTTAGCAACTTTTTCTGCGATTGTCATGGTTGTGAAGTTATGTAGTTTAACAATTATCCTAAAAATTCAGCCACACATCTTTCATAAGCCCTCACCGGATCGGGAGAAGCCGTGATCGGACGCCCTACTACTATGAAGTCAGATCCGATTTCTCTTGCTTTCCGGGGGTCGGTTATCCTCACCTGGTCATCTTTCCCCGAATCTGCAAAGCGAATACCCGGAGTAACTGTTATGAAATCCTTTCCACAGGCTTCTTTCACAAGTCCAGCTTCCAAAGGAGAGCACACCACACCGTCTAACCCGGCTTTTTTTGAATTCCTTGCATAATGAGCTATTGTATCGTTTATTGAAGCATTGACCAGCAATTCTTCCTGCATGGTTTTTTCTGAAGTGGAAGTTAATTGCGTTACAGCTATAAGCAATGGGCGAGTACCATCTTCTCTTGTCAGACCCTCTTTGGCTGCTTTCATCATCTCAACTGTGCCGGAAGCATGAACATTTACCATGTCAACATCAAGAGAGGAAAGAACCTTCATTGCTTTCTTGACAGTGTTGGGTATGTCATGAAGTTTCAAATCAAGGAAAATTTTGAATCCTCTTTTCTTAAGTTCCCTGACGATTTCAGGTCCTGAAGCGTAAAAAAGTTCCATCCCGATTTTAAGAAAGGGCTTGCGTTCGAGATCTTTAAATTTTTCCAGGAAATTTAGACATTCCTCTGGAGAAGAGAAATCGCATGCAATGATGACATCCTTGTTTTCCATGATTGGGTTTATTAATTATGTTTTAAACGATTATACAATTCCAATTATTTCCGAGAGCGAAGCAATTCCAAGTTTTTCCATCTCATAAGGCAGATCTTCTATGATATCCTTGCAGGCATACGGATTTACGAGGTTGGCGGCTCCCACTTCAACAGCAGAGGCTCCGGCCATCATCATTTCAATCACATCAGCAGCAGAAGAAACGCCTCCACATCCAATGATTGGAACATCTGAAAAAGCATTTTTTACCTGATTGACCATTCTGACGGCAATAGGGAAAATGGCCGGACCGGAGAACCCTCCCATTCTGTTTGCAATTACAGGTCGCCTTGTCTTTATATCAATTCTCATCCCAAGTAAAGTGTTAATAAGACAAAGCCCGTCGGCTCCCCCCCTTATGGCGGCATCGGCCATTGCAACGATATCGGTTACATTGGGAGTGAGTTTAATAATCAAGGGTTTTGTGACAACTTTTTTGACTTCCTCTACAACTTCTTTCAAAGTTTTGGGATCAGTGCCGAAACTCATCCCTCCCCCATGAACATTTGGGCAACTGACATTAAGTTCGATTATTTCAATCTGAGGTTCCCCGGTTATTTTCTCGCAACATTCTACATATTCGTCAATCGAGAAACCGCTGATATTGGCAATGATAGGCTTATAAAATATATTCCTTAAACGAGGGAGTTCCTCTTGGATGACTTTGTTGATGCCCGGATTCTGAAGGCCTACAGAATTAATCATCCCGTCGGGACATTCCGCTACCCGAGGCAGCGGATTCCCAAAACGAGGTTCACGGGTTGTCCCCTTTATTGAGATTGAACCTAAGATATTAATATCATAAAATTCATTCATTCCATATCCGAATCCAAAACATCCGGAAGCCGGAATAACCGGATTTTGCAACTTTACTCCGCACAGGACTGTCTCAAGACTTCGGTTATTTTTTATTTCCATATGAGTTCCTCCTTTCTGAATATGGGTCCCTCCTTACAAATCCTTTTTGAGCCATCTTTTGTTTCCACACTGCAACAGACACAGGCTCCAAAGCCACATCCCATGCGGCTTTCAATACTGACCTGTCCGGGTTTGTCAATATTAAGGCACAATGCCTTCAGCATTGGCATCGGGCCACAGGCATAGAAATAATCGAAAGACAGGTTTTTCTCACGAATGACATCGGTGACAAAGCCCCTTGTCCCCAAAGAACCATCAACTGTGGCAATATATACGTCAGTCCCCAGGTCTGCTATCCACTTGGTGAGTTCAGGGATATCTTCAGAGGTATTATAACCTAAAATAACTGTAGGTTTAAGGGTGTGCAATACCAGGTCTTTGCATAACTGAAATAAAGGGGCTGCTCCTATACCTCCGCCTAATAAAACAGGTTTTTTTATGTCATCAATTTTAAATCCGTTCCCAAGACCGGTAAGAATGTCAAGTTTATCCCCCGGCTTCATTTGGCTTAATTCATATGTTCCCTCTCCCACAACATCGTAAAGCAACCTTAACATTCCATCCGAATACTCACAGACAGAAATGGGACGCCGAAGATATTTACCTGGAATGGCAATATTGACGAACTGACCGGGACCGGTGATATAGGAGGTGTCACCTTTAAGCACCATAGTGAAAGTCTTATAGGTAAGTTGCCTGTTTTCAGTTACTTCAAAAATTTTTCTAATATTTCTCATTTTCTTTTTTATGCCCGACAGGCCGGATGTGTTTCTACTTATTGCAGATTAATAGATTCTTCGCTTCAAATACCGGAGCCCCTTTGAATAAAGTCAGATTGATCTTTCCTTTGAGTGTTTCTCCATCATAAGGGGTAGAACGTCCCATGGTCTTGAATAAAGAAGGGTCAACGTGAGTCTCGGCGTTAAGGTCGACAATTGTGATATCGGCTCTCATCCCTGTTTCTATCCCATGATATTCTGGAAGACCGAGAATATCTCGGGGCCGGATTATCATGGCATCGATCAAACGTTCCAAAGGCATCAGCCCGCTTGCTACCATGGTGGTATAAACAGCAGGAAAAGCTGTTTCAAGGCCGACAACGCCCATTGCGCTTTTTTCAAGTCCTTTTGATTTTTCAGATTCCGAATGTGGTGCGTGGTCAGTAGCTACAACATCGATTGTGCCGTCGGCAAGACCCTCACGAAGTGCCTCTCGGTCTTCTTCGCCTCTGATGGGTGGATTCATCTTGAATCTTCCGTGTTCACGGAGATTTTTATCACAGAATGTCAGATAATGAGGGCCAGTTTCACACGTCACCTGTATACCCCTTTTTTTAGCATCACGAATAAGTCTTACACTTTCTTTTGTTGAGATATGGCAGACGTGGAGCCTGCAGCCGGTTTCTTCAGCCAGACGTATATCTCTCTCAACTTCTTTCCATTCGGACTCCGAACAAATGCCTTTATGGTTATTCTGGCGGGCATATTCTCCATCATGGATATAGCCTCCTTTAAGAAGTGAATTGACTTCGCAATGAGCAGCCAGTATTTTACCGGTTTTTGCAATCATTTTCATTGCCTCACGCATCACTGACTCATCCTGCACTCCTGAGCCGTCGTCGGAAAATCCTGCCACAAATGGAGCCATAGAATCAAAATCGACAAGTTCGTGGCCCATCCTTTTCTTAGTAATGGTGGCAAATGGGATTACATCTATAACTGCATCCTTCTTTATTATGTCTAATTGCCGGTTCAGATTCTCAACAGTGTCGGGTGCCGGATTCAGGTTTGGCATGGTGCAGACCGTTGAGAAGCCGCCGGCTGCGGCAGCTAAAGAACCGGTGTGAATTGTTTCTTTATATGCAAATCCTGGTTCACGAAAATGCACGTGCATATCAGTAAATGCCGGCAAAACTGTCATTCCGGCGATAGAATAAATTTTCTCAGGTGATACGTCCGGCTTTTCAACTGAAGTCTCGGCTATAATTCCGTCTGAAACCTTAAAGTTTAATTTTTTTAAACCATTCCGGGTTAAGACTTCAGCATCGACAAACCAGATATCTCTGAGTAGTTCCGGCAAATTCATAACATTCATTTTCCGAATAAGATTCTTATTGGATAAAAAATAGGCAACCCTCAAATGAAAGTTGCCGATATTTTGAAATAATTGTTGCTTTACGGACTTTAGATCCGTTGTGCATCCAGACGTTCACGTTTAATGAGCGGGATAATTGACCTGATTTTAAAGAAGCCATTCCCTTCATCATGTTTGCAAAGTTAGTGCAAAATTTCCTTAAAGCAAAAAAATTAAGTCTTGATTAATGGTTTTATAAAATTCAATAATTATTATTAATTTTACAATTGATTTTAATGTAAATAACAATAATTTGCATGAGTCTTATTCCCGATTTTTTAAAGCGGGTAAAAAAATGAAAAGGATTGTTACATATCTGTGCGTATGGCTATATTGTTTGGCTATTTATGGTAAGGAAGAAAATGATTCTTTAGCCATAATGCTTGAAGAAATAAACGTCACGGCAATAAAACAGGCAAACTACCTTCGACAGGAACCGGAAGCCGTTTCCGTGCTAACGTCTGCAGAAATCGATGAATTGGCAATAGTTTCATTGAGAGGGGTTTCGGATGTGGTGCCCAATTTTTTTATGCCGGACTACGGGTCCAGAATCACCTCGACCATCTATGTGAGAGGCATAGGCTCCAGAATAGATCAGCCTTCCGTGGGGCTCAACGTAGATAATGTTCCCTTTTTAAATAAGGATGCATATGATTTTGACATAGCAGATATTGCATATGTTGAAATGTTCAGAGGTCCACAGTCTACCTTATATGGGCGCAATACTATGGCCGGTTTGATTAATATCACCACCTTATCACCTTTCAGATATCAGGGCTGGAGAATTTTCGGAGAAATTGGAAATGGGGCACGTATTAAGGCTTCACTCGGATGGTATCATAAATTCAATGATCTCACCGCGCTTTCAATTTCCGGTGATTATTCTCATCTTGGAGGATTTTTTACCAATGAATATAATGGAAAGAAGATTGATAAGGAAAACAGTTTCGGACTCAGGACCAAATTTCAATGGAGGCCATCGAATAGGCTGAGAATTCAAAACACTTTGTCAGCAAATCTTCTGCGACAGGGCGGTTATCCATATGAATATGCCGGAACCGGTAAGATAGAATATAATGACACATGTTTTTACCGTCGTTTTACTCTTTCGGAAGGCTTGACTGTTAACTGGAGAAATGAAGACATTGAAATCAGTTCCTTAACCTCCTTGCAGCATATTGATGATAACATGACCCTTGACCAGGATTTTCTCCCTGAAAGTTATTTCAATCTGACTCAGAAGAAAAAAGAGACAGATTTTACCGAGGAGATAGTTGTTAAGGGAAATTCCTCATCCGGTATATATCATTGGCTGTCGGGAGTGTTTGGATTTTTCAAACATTTAGACATGGATGCTCCGGTGACCTTTAAGGATGTCGGTATCCGAGAGCTGATTGAAAGTCATAGAAATGATGCTAACCCCACCTATCCTATAAAATGGGACACAAGAAGCTTTGTATTAAACAGTAAGTTCAAAATACCCACGTGGGGGATAGCGGCTTATCATGAATCGGAGGTGAGAACCGGCAACTGGAATTTTATAGCAGCCCTGAGGGTGGATTATGAAAAGGCTACACTAAAATACCATAGTTTCTGCAATACCGGTTATGAAGTGTTTCATCTGACTCCGGAAGGTTCCGAGCCCTATCGCCATATTCCTATTGATATTGATGATTATGGAGACGTTAGCCACGATTATTTAATGATATTGCCTAAACTCTCAGCCGTTTATCTCCTGAGTGAGGATCTTGGAAATATATATGCAAAAATATCGCGTGGTTATAAAGCGGGAGGGTTCAATACAAATATGTTCAGCGACGTCTTGCAACAGAGGCTTATGGGCATAATGGGTATTGGCGCCCAATATAATCCTGAAGATATTGTATCCTATAAACCGGAAAAAAGCTGGAATTATGAAATAGGTTCTCATTTATCTTTCAAAAAAATAGGATTGACAATGGATATGGCAGCCTTTTATATTGATTGCCGTGACCAGCAGCTAACGATTTTCCCCGATGGTACCACTACAGGACGAATGATGGCAAATGCCGGAAAAACAAGAAGCTTCGGGTTTGAGATTTCCGGAAATCTCGTAGCATGGGAGAATATCGAATTTAATATGAGTTATGGATATACAAATGCCAAATTCAAGGAGTTTTTTAACGGAATAAACAATTATGCCGGGAAAAGATTGCCTTATGTGCCGTCAAATACCTTCTTCGTGCAAGGTCTTTATTCCCTGAATCTTTCTTCCAATAGGAAATCGTTGCTGCTCTTTGACATAAATTTCAGAGGCACAGGGTCTATTTACTGGAGCGAAGAGAACGATATAAGGCAAAAATTCTATGGTTTGTTAGGAGCCTCCGTTTCGTGGATGAACAAAAATCTTGAAATTAAGATCTGGGGAAAGAATCTTAGCGACACGAATTATAAAACATTCTATTTCAAATCGATGGGGAATGAATTCCTTCAACGAGGAAGAGGATTGGAGGCCGGTGTGACCGTCAGATACAATATAGGGAAATTATAGTCGTTAATATTAAGGGAATTTTTTATTTATAATTAATAACCAAATCATTAAAAGAGAAAATGAAAAGATCTTTACTTTTTGTTTCAGTAGGTTTAGGCTTGATGATTTCATCATGTAAAACTGGAGAAACAGATACCACATCGAATGGAGCTTTAGGTGCTTATAATTTGATAACAAATCTTGATAACGGTGAAACCTATGTTTCAACAAGCAGTTATCAGTTTGGATTCAACTGGACAAAATATACTGGCTCTGTTTCAACAGATAATTTAATTATCAATAACTCCAACTGGAAATTGTCAACAGATGAAACAGATCTTTACAGTTACGGAAGTATGGTGTTGTTGATGCCAGACGGCACATTCCATGGTAATTCATCTTTGCCAATGAAAGATGCATCTTTCATTATCGCTCCTTATGTGCTTTATGGTGGCATAGGTGCTTATTTCAACACTACTTATGTGCCGGGTTATCCCGATAAGCCGATGGTTCCGGAAACACTTATCGCCAAATATAAAATAGGTGATGAATATCTCGTCAGGACTTTCAATATAGATTTATGCTATTACGGCAACACCATGTCAACATATCCAAGTGCTGACGGCATGTTGACAAATAGTAATAAAGACATAAACTACAGGGTGGTGTTGGATATTGAAAACAAAAAGGCCAATCTTATAATTTATAATGCCAAATTCTCGGGAAGTGACAGAGAACCGGTTAAAACAGCTATTTTAGTAGAAGGACTTGACTTGAAATTTGATTCCAACGGATACACCATCACAGGAGAAAACATCGTTCCGAAGATAGTCGAAGGAAATAATACCACTCCCTACGACAGTTATGTATTTAATAACCTAACGATAACAACCGTTACTGAAGACCTTTCAACAATCAATGTGAAATTCCTCTGTGCAGGAATCTATTCCGGTGACTTTACGGGCTCTTATTTCCCGCAAATCAAGATGCCTGGAGAACAATAAAAAACAATACTAATAAAATTATAATATACCTGAGATTCAGTTTTGTTTCTCAGGTTTTTTATTTGTCACGGTTCATTGTAGCCTTAGATAATTAAAGAAAATTTTAAAAATTTTTGTGATAGGAAAAATTGTTGTAAATTTGTGTTCTGAAACATATTTTAGCCAAGCTAAAGATAGAAACGCACTGCTTACATACACTATTAGAAACTCGTTTAAGAGGCTGCCATGTTGAAAAAAAGTGAACTGGAACATATTGTTAGTGAGGATCTTGCAGATATCTGGAATGTTTTATCACCTGAAGAAAAACGCATCGTTACTGATAATTTTGTAATTCAACAATATAAAAAGGGTCAAATCATCTATGCCGAACATGAGGAGCCGGAAAACCTTTGGTGTCTTCTAAAAGGAAAGGTTAAGATGTATAAAAGCGGCATAGGCGACCGCGAACAGATCCTGAGATTATATCGGCCTGTACAGTATTTTGGCTATCGTGCCTATTTTGCAAGCGAAAATTATGTTTCTTCATGTGCAGCCCTCGAAGCCTCCGTTATAGGATCACTGCCTATGGCGATAGTAGAGAAATTGATCCGCAGCAACAATGATTTGGCCATGTTCTTTATTCATGAATTATCAAGGAATTTAGGTGGGTCAGACACTAAGATTGTAAATCTCACCCAAAAGCATATTAGGGGAAGACTTGCTGATGCTTTGCTGCTTCTTGAGGATAAGTATGGATTGGAAGACGATGAAGCTACTCTTAAGATTTACATGAGCCGGGAAGACCTTGCCAATCTTTCAAACATGACAACTTCAAATGCCATAAGAACCCTTACTTCTTTTGTCTCGGAGAAACTAATATTAGTCGATGGGCGACGAATTAAAATCCTTAATGAACCTCAACTAAGGAAAATATCTAAATTCGGATAAACTAAAATAAGCGTTCATTTATAGCGTAATTTATTCACAGACAACCTCTTTGAGGTTGTTTTTTGTGTCCTTCCCTCAGCATATGGGCGCCAATCGCCCTTACGGAGAGAACCAAAAAATAGCCCCACTTTATAAGAAAGCGGTATCCGAGATTATGCCACTTTTAATGAATTGAATTTTCTTTCTTATTATGAATGTATATCTAATTGATTAACAATACGATATAGATAGGACTGTAGAAAAGTGATTATGAGCTTGATTTCTTGATAAAAGGGAGTGATTTTTAACGTTTTTAACTTTATTTCACTTCCTGCGATTTCAAAAGAAAGAGAAAATTATATTCACTTTTGAGTGAATTATTGAAATATATTAGTAACTTTGCACTAATTTGATTTAAAGTTATGAAGAAAGTCCATTTAAAGACCATCGAACAAAACGATAATGTTAGTCTATATTCCATTTGTTTTAATGGAAGTGATGTTTCACAATATGAAGATTTCCTCTCAAAATTCAAGGATAAT
>JAFLTN010000036.1:21471-21846 GCA_022510445.1 Muribaculaceae bacterium
GCTCGCGTTGGAAAAGATAATTGACAGAGGAGCATTGGAACGATTCTTCCGAGTCGAAGGTAAAATGGGCGATAATTTGGCTGCTTTAGCAATAGATTCACGAAAACTCAGACTTTATTGTTTGAGAATCTCAGATCAAATAATGATTTTAGGAAACGGCGGAGTCAAGATAACTCGCACCTATCAGGAAGATGAAGAATTAAGTGGCTATGTTATGGATTTGCAACGATTTGATGAACTTCTAAAAAAGGCTCAACAAAACGGTTCTATCACCATAGAAAAGAATATGATAGTAGGTATCCAAAATAAGACGTTTGAGTTATGAAGACTAATCCTTTATTCAGAGAATGCCTGTCAAAGGTTTCAGAAAAGACC
>JAFLTN010000037.1 GCA_022510445.1 Muribaculaceae bacterium
GATGGCCTGTTCCTGTGGCACCGTTTCCGGTATAGATGCCTCCGTCGAGGGTTGCGGTATAGGTCATCTCGGCGCTCTTGTCGATGGCTGATCCGTTACCATAATAACTTGGAAGGGTATAGGTCACCGTACCGGAGAGGGCACCGTCGGGGAAACTTATCGCACCCACTGTAGGCTGATAGGGCTGGTGGGGAAGCGCGCCGTTTACAACAGTATACATGTAAGAAAATTCGGCGGCATCCGGAAGCTGATATTCAGTCTCAACTGTCTTTCCGTCGGGGGTGATGGAAAGGATTGCCGATGTGTTGCCGGAATAGTTGGCGTTGTAATAGAATTTCTTGGAGCCTTCGTCCCAGCAGAGACCTGCAAAATAGCTTGTGAGTATGGATGATGAATTCGGAAGGGTGCAGAGCACTGTCTGGGTTCCGTCGAGGGCGATGCGCACGAACTGGTTCTTGGTGTTCACACCGTAGATCTGTCCGTCTGCGTGGCAGTAGGTCATCGCGTAGCAGTGGTCAGACACAGCCTTGTAATCCGATTCCGGGTCATCGAGGGCATCGGTTGTTGCTGAGGCCCATACATATTGGGGAGCATCCGCGTAAAAATCGAGCATATAGCCGTAAACCCTCTGCAACTCCGGATGATAGGTGCAATACATAAACATCCATTGCTGAACAGGAAAACCCACCCTTTCATTAACAGAACCGGTCTTTGTATTGACCTCATAATAGGAATAGTTGAACACATAGCCTGTGTCAAGGTCCATTCCGACAGTAACACCTCCGACGAGGTTTTTGCCGGTGAGATACCATCCGTTAAGGAGCTTGTAGCCGTAATAGTCAGAGAAGTAATCGTCCACAAGCCGGTCGCTGAGCGTAGGACCTATTTCATAAAGACCGGAGAGGGCGGAAGGATTAACAGAATACCAGAGATAACCGTAAAGCGGGAGAGCATTCTCATCGGCTCTGGTTTCTAACTGACTGGGGGGGGTATTTTGTTTATTATCAAACAGTTGGATGCTGCTTTTTCTGGAAGCGGCACTCGAGTTCATCAGAAAGGCGGGTACCCGCATCTCTTCAGTCCTGTCAATCCTGACATCAGTCCTGTCATTCCTGACATCGTTCCGGCGGTCAATCACCGGAGGCGCGGCTAATCCGGCTGCTGCTGTAGCCGTCAGTAGAGCGCCTGTAAGTAGTAATTTTTTCATAAAAAGGTATTAATTTTAAGTGTTATTACTTCCCAAAACGGGCAAGCAATTTTTTTATTCAACAAAGTGGTTTTCTCCATCCGAAAACGGCAGGCGAAATTCCTAATCCGCCACAAAGATATAAATAATTTTTTATAAAATCCAAATTTTTAACAAAATAATATTGCAAATTTGTAATTATAAGGCTCACCGGACAAGATATAGACGAGAGCCCTGCCAAGGTATTATTTTTTCAAAAATAGTTAACCCGGCATAAGGGATACGCAGCTACGATTATCCTACTTTTACAATTCCTTCATAAATCCAAAGGAAAATTAAAGCAGAAGGCATCACAAGCAATAGAGAATCAATTCTATCGAGAATACCTCCATGTCCAGGTATAAGATTGCCGGAATCTTTTATATTGAGGCTTCTTTTGACAAGCGATTCTATAAGGTCACCCCATGTGGCAAATATTGTCACCAAAGCCCCGAAGAACAGCCAGATCAAAACATCCCAGTCAACTTGCCAGAAACCATGGCCTCCTATGGCAAACAGCCAACCTGCTAAAAGATTGAATATAAGACCTCCGAAGAAACCCTCCCACGATTTCTTGGGAGATATTCTTTCAAAAAGTCTGTGTCTCCCTAATAAAGAACCCACAAGAAAAGCTCCGGTGTCATTAATCCATATCATCAGGAATATTGCAAGTATGAAATGAAGTCCATAGAAATTTCCTATATATGTCATAATTCCCAATGGCATTCCGATATATAGCTGACTCATCAAGGCTATCGACAGACATTGTATAGGATTGGAGTTTTTTGTATAAAGTTCCATCACGAGTCGACAGACATAAATGCATAGCCATAAAGCCAGAGGATATCCGAGCCATGAGAACGCGAGACAAATGCCGCCAACCATATCGGTAAGCCTGACCGGCCAGGAAGACGGCGACTTACCCTCGCAGATTTTTTCAAATTCAGAAATTGCAAGCACTGCAAAGATCGCAGCGAGAACGCTGAACGGTAAAATACCCCAGAAAATGCATCCTATGATCAGACCGACGTACACAAGGCCTGATAGCGACCGGAGCAGAAGACTTTTAAGTTTCATTCAGTAAAGGCCGAAAATTTTATTCTTTGGTTATAAGGTTGCAACCTGCAAAGGTAATCAGATTAATTGAAAAGGATCAATAGTCTTCCCGGTCATTTAGGGGGAGGGCAGCAAGACTAAGGTTATGACCTTCAATAAACATAATTACGTCGTCACGTTCCTTCGATTGGTCTACGTCTTCTTTTATTCTTCTTAAAGCGTTAAAAACAGACGTGCCGGTCTGGTAAACGTGTCTGTAGCATTTGGCTATATCATCTATAATCCGTTCATCTTTTTTTGCTTTCTTTAAAACATAGGCATTGACACCGAAATAAGAAATCGGATTATGAGCCATGACTGCATACGGCGGCACATGTCCGTTGACACGACATCCTCCTTTTATCAGAACCCAGTCTCCAACCTCACATTTTTCATGCACAAGAGCATTTGATGACAGGATTGAGTAATTACCTATTTTTACATTTCCTGCAATTTTGACCGCATTGCCAATCACACAATAATTCCCGATGGAGGAATCATGCCCTATATGGCTTTGGGCCATTATAAACGAATTATTTCCGATAGATGTCTTTCCATCAGGTTCAATACTCCGGTTTATTATCACCTGCTCTCTGATTTTGTTGTTCTCTCCGATAACAACAAAAGAGTCTTCACCTTTCCAACGGAAATCCTGGGGTGTTGCTGAAATGATGGCATTTTCAAATATTTCATTATTCTTCCCGATCCTTGCTCCGGAAAGTATGCTGGCATGAGGATGGATATGGCAGCCTTCCCCAATCTCTACATTCCTGTCTATATAAGCGAATGCGTCTACAATAACATCCTCTGCCAGTCTGGCTTCAGGATGCACAAAGGCGAGGTTACTGATTTTTGCCATTTGTTATGCGTATTTTAAGGTTAATTATCTTCCTCCTCCCACAGCCTGATAAATTGATATCAGAGCAGCAGCACGTTCATGCCAGTTGGCGATGCAGCTCAATTGAGCACTTAAAAGACTTGAACGGGCTGTCAATACTTCCAGATATGTCGTTGTGGGATTATACATGAAAAGTTCGTTGGTGTATTCCACCGCCTTCTCAAGCTGTTCTACCTGGTTATTGAGATATTCATACTGGCTTCCATATTTGTTATAAGCCACAAGAGCATCACTTACATCCGCACTGGCAGTCAGCACTCCGTATTCAAAATTGTTCAGAGCCTGTTTTTGTTGTGCTTTGGCAGCCTCTAAAGTGGCTATATTCTGTCCTCTTGAAAATATTGGAGCCGCCAATGAACCGGCAAGTGTTATAAACCATTCTCCGGGGTTCTTGATAATAGAACCCAGAAGATTTGTGAATCCTCCTTGTGCCGAGATAACAAGACCGGGATAGAAATTTGAGCGAGCGGAATTAGTGGCATAATAAGCTGTAGCCAAAGCTCTTTCCAAAGCTCTTACGTCAGGCCGGGTGGCAAGGTAGGAAATCGGAATTCCATTCACAAGTTCATCCGGAATCCGGAATGACAGATCTTCGGAAACCTCCCATTCCTGAGGGTAGACATTCAGCAGTAACGACAAGGTGTTCTGTAGCTGATTGATTGAATTTTCCAGCACCGGGATGGTGCTCATTATGTTATAGTAATTTGCCCTGCTTTGAACCACAGCTGCCTCATTCGTTCTTCCCGCTGTTTTGAGGAGTTCCATCGACTCAACCTGTTCTTTCCAGATTTCTGATGTTGATTTTGTCAATGATAGTTGCTGATGAAGCATGACAAGGGAGTAATATGTATTGGCAACACCGCATACAATCTGTGATTGAACCGCCTGACGGTAATCTTCCATCATTTCAAGATTTGCCTTTGCCCCTCTCTTTTTGTTAAGGATTTTGGCAAACACATCTATTTCCCATTGCACAGCCAAAGGAATTGTGTAACTCCAGTTCATATGACTTCCGCCATAGCTTGCCGTCCCACCATTGGGATTCAGGGAAACTGAAGGAAAATAACTTAGTTTGGCTCCTTTCAGTTGTGCTGCGGCTATGTCGACATTAAGCCGGGCGTTATCAAGATCTTTATTGTTTTCAAGAGCCATCGAAATATATCGCTGAAGAATGGGATCGGTGAAAATCTCTTTCCATCCCAAATAGGGGAGCGAGGTTGAATCAACCCGAGCTTCCAAGGCTTTGGAAAAATCTTCAACTATCGGACTTTCATTTGTCGGAAGCTCATATTTCTTATAAATATGACAACTTGTGAAGGCGAAAGCTATAAAAGCGGCAACGCTATATCCTAATATTTTTTTCATTAATCTGAAGTCAAATTTATTATTATTCAGACCCATTGCAACGGGGTCTTATGAACTCATTGATGATCTATGGCATATTGCTCAAGTTCGGAAGAGATGGCCGCCGGATTGTTGTCTTTCATTTTTAGCGGTGAAATCTTTTCCTGAAGAGTCTGGAACGCTATAAATAATGCAGGCACTATAAGAACCTGGAGTATCATACCGATAAGCATACCTCCGACAGCTCCGGAACCTAAAGCCTGATTACCGTTTTTCCCGGCTCCGTGAGCAAACATCATAGGCAGAAGACCGATAATCATGGCAAGGGACGTCATCAGAATAGGACGCAGACGTGCCACAGCACCCGCAATGGCGGCTTTAGTAATGCCCATTCCTGTTTTTCTTCTGTCTAAAGCGAATTCCACTATAAGGATGGCATTCTTCGCAAGAAGTCCGATAAGCATGATCAAGGCAATCTGAAGATAGATATTGTTCGGAATATCCATCATATGGGCGAATATAAATGAACCCATCAGTCCGAAGGGCACTGAAAGAATAACTGCCCATGGAAGGAGATAACTTTCGTATTGGGCCGATAGAATAAGATAGACAAAGAGAAGTACAAGAGCAAACACATAAGCCGTGCTTCCACTTGATCCCTGAGCCTCTTCGCGGGTCATTCCAGAAAATTCGTAACCGTAGCCTACAGGAAGAGTTGACTGTGCTATTCTGTTGATTGTTTCGATGGCCATACCTGAAGATACTCCCGGTGCCGGTGTTCCTGTTATGGATATGGCTGTAAACATATTGAACCGGTTGATAAGGTCAGGACCGTAAACTCTTTCAAGTTTTACAAAGTTATCAATCGGGGCCATCTCTTCTCCATTACGGATCTTTATCCTTTTTAAGGTTTCCGGGGATACCCTTGCATCAGGTTCCGCCTGCATCATTACACGGTAAAGCTTTCCGAAACTGTTGAAGTTTGAGATATACATTCCTCCGTAATAACCTTGCAATGCACTCAGAATCGCATTCTGTGTCAAACCTGCTTGTTTAACTTTTGCCACATCTATTTCAACCATATACATGGGGAAAGTAGGGTTGAAGTTTGAATAAGCCATCTGAATTGCAGGGTCTGCGTTAAGAGCGGCGATGAATTGTTGATATACCTGGAAGAATTTATTAAGGTCACCGCCGGTCTTATCCTCGAGTTTTATTTCAAAACCGTTTGTAGCGGAATATCCTGAGATCATAGGAGGCTGGAAGAACATGATCCGACCGTCTTTAATAGCCCCTGTCTTCATAAATAACTGTCCTAATATGGCATTAGCACTTTCGGTGTTTTCATCTCGTTGATCCCATGGCTTTAGTTTTATGATGAAGGAACCGTAAGTATTACCTTGACCCCCGACAAAACTATAACCGGTGATGGCCGTTCTGCTTGCCACAGCCGGTATGGTTCCGATAATGCTGTCAACCTGATTCATGATTGACTGGGTCTTCTCCTGAGATGTGGCGGGAGGCATTGTCACGGCTCCCATGATGGTGCCGGTGTCCTCGTTGGGCACAAGTGCTGTGGGAGTGACAGCCATAAGCCACACAAGGCCTCCTATGGATGCTGCAACCACTCCGAAACCTATTATCTTATGAGAGGAGAACCATTGAACGGCCACCCTGTAGACCTTAAGCAGTTTATCGAAATATCTGTTGAAGGCATCGATGAATTCTCTGGTGAAGATTCCAATAAGGGCCAATACAGCCACAACCACAGCTATTACTCCCTCGGCAATATTTTCAAACAGGAACCATCCCAATACCAAAAATACTATTGCAGCCACCAATAAAATTAATGTTACAAGAGGTGGGAAAGTGAATCTTTTCTTATAACTTTTCACTATTGTTTTCCCTGCTTCGCTATAGGCATCCTTCATTCTTTCTTTCAGAGAAGAATTATCATCATGGCCTTTCAGGAAGAGAGCACACAGGGCAGGGGAGAGTGTCAGCGCATTCACAGCCGACAGACCTATCGCCATTGCCATTGTCAAGCCGAATTGCCGGTAGAAAATACCTGATGTTCCTCCAAGGAAGGAGACAGGTATGAACACAAGCATCATCACGAGTGTAATGGAAATCAAAGCACCCGCTATTTCGTTCATCGCGTCGATGGAGGCTTTCCGGGCCGATTTATAACCTTGGTCCAGTTTCGCATGGACCGCCTCCACCACCACAATGGCATCGTCAACCACAATCGCAATCGCCAGTACAAGGGCTGAAAGAGTAAGGAGGTTAAGGGTAAATCCGAAAATAAATAAAAGGAAGAATGTTCCGATCAATGCCACAGGTATGGCTATCATCGGAATAAGGGTTGATCTGAAATCCTGCAGGAAAACAAACACAACGATAAACACGAGAATGAAGGCCTCTATGAGAGTCTTGATAACTTCATGTATTGAAGCGTAAAGGAAGTCATTCACACTCATCGTGGTCATAAGCACCATACCGGCAGGCAATGATTTCCGTTCTTCATCCAATAATTTTTCTATGTCCTTGATCACCTGGGTGGCATTTGAGCCGGCGGATTGGAAAATGATCGCAGAACTTCCGATATGGCCGTCATTGAGGTTAGAAAAACTATAGGTTAATCTTCCCAGTTCTACATCGGCCACATCCTTGAGTCTTAAAATTTCACCGTCCGGGGTGGCACGAAGTATAATATCTTCAAATTCCGAACTGTCCTGGAGACGACCTTTATATCGAAGCACATACTGGAAACTTTGGTTTCCCTGTTCTCCGAATTGTCCGGGTGCAGCCTCCACATTCTGTTCGGCAAGAGCAGCCGTTACGTCGGAAGGCATCAGTTTATATTGGGCCATCACTTCAGGCTTTAACCAGATTCTCATAGAGTAATCAGCTCCGAATGCCATGGCCTCACCTACACCCGACACACGCTTGATCTGTGGCAGGATATTGATTGACATATAGTTGTCAATAAACTGATTGGTGTATCGGTCTTCGGGATCATACATACCTATAACCATAAGCATGGATGTTTGCCGTTTTTGAGTGATAACACCAACCTGGTTTACTTCAGAGGGAAGGAAGGAGGCGGCTTTTGCCACACGGTTCTGGACATCTACAGCCGCTATATCCGGATCGGTTCCCTGTTTGAAATACACCTGAATGGATGCACTACCGTTGTTTGATGCTTCTGAAAACATATAATCCATGTTTTCCGCACCGTTGATCTGCTCTTCGAGCGGGGCAATTACTGAATTTAAAACTGTCTGCGCATTAGCTCCGGTATAGGTTGTGGAAACCCTGATTGTGGGAGGGGCAATGTCAGGATATTGCTCAATTGGCAGACTGAACAGACCCAGAAGACCGAATATCACGATGAAAATCGAGATAACTGTGGAAAGAACGGGCCTATTTATAAAATTATCAAGTTTCATTTTAGAATTCGATAAGGATTGATCTTTGAAAGTATTTTATTGTTGCTTAGGTGTAATGGTCATGCCGTCTGTCACGGATATTCCGACTCCTTCGGTGACAATTACATCTCCCGGTTTCAGACCGGAGGTAACGATATATTTCTTTCCGTCGTTTTGTGCTGCCACGGTAATAGGACGAGTATGAACCTTGGCAGAGTCGCCCACCACGTAAACGAATTTCATATCCTGCACTTCAAAGGTGGCATTCTGGGGTATTTCGATCGTGCCAGTGTGAGTCACAGGCATTAATATGTTGCCGGTGTTACCGCTATGGAGCATTCCGTCGGGATTCGGGAAAATAGCTTTTGCCTGTGCGCTTCCTGTGGCCGGATCGATTACTCCAGAGATAGATGTTATTTTACCCTTGTAAGGATAAATGGCACCGGTGGCAAGCTGAAGGCTGACCTCGGGAAGAGAATCGGCTGCCTCTTTTAACGTTCTTGTGCCATTGTTTGTCAGATCCAGGATGGTCTTTTCATTTAATGAAAAATACGCCTGCATGTCTTTATTATTCGACAGGATAGTGAGAAGAGTGGAGGGAGAAACTAAAGTGCCCTCTTTAAACGGTATGGAACCAACTATACCTGACACCGGGGCTGTGACAGTGGTGAATGAAAGATTCTTCCTGGCAGAAGTCAGTGCAGCCTGCGCCTGATTCAGCTGGGCTTTGGCGGCATTAAGAGCATCAAGCGATGTCTGATAGGCAGATGCACTGATTATATTTTTATCAAGAAGGATTTTGTTGTTGTCGGCATTGGTCTGTGCTGTATTGACATTTGCCTGAGCTACGGCTACTGCTGCCTGAGCCTGTTCTACGGCTGCCTGAAGCTGAACCTGATCAATTGTGAAAAGAACCTGGCCCTTTGTTACTCTCTGACCGTCATCAACATGAACTTTTGTCAAAAAACCGCTAACCTGAGGACGTATTTCCACATCATTTTCCCCCTCTAATGTTGTAGGATAAGAAGTGTCGAGAGTGGCGTCGGATTCTGAAACTGTAAGCACTGATAGCGCAGGTGCCTGCTGGATTTGCTGACTGTTGTTTTTGTCGCCGCATGAGGCAAGACTAATCAAGCCGGTTGCAATCAATAACGCAACGGCATTACATTTAATGAATCTCATATTGTGACTTTTATTTTTGTTTCTTTAAAATTTTAGAATTCTAATTTCGGGCTTATTTCTATTGGAAATCCAATCCCTCGCGGATCATGATGTTTCCGGTTCAAAATCTTTGCAAAATTAATGAAAATTTGAATATTATGTTAAACCTGACCCTCCCGGAACCGGATTTTAAATAGCATCTGAACCCAATGAAAAACTAAAAACATGCTTTTAGTTTTCTTAAATTGATGAAAATAAAGAGGAAAATAAAAACAACTTTCTGTCGGAGTTTTTTCTCTTTCAGAAAGTTGTTTTATTAAATTTTAACAATAATTAAGGATGGTCTTAATTTAAATTGAAAGGAGGAGGAGTCTCGGAATCCGGGCTTGAACTGGTATTCCCATCATTTGCGGATTTCTCTTCTGAAGCTACACCGGCTGCTTCATCAGTCTTTTTTTCCTCAGCTAAATCTTTTTGCTTCGAGGGCTCCTGGGCTTTCTCCAATTTACGTTTTTCCTCTTCTTTACGGTTTATTTCCATGATTTCATCAGTGCGGGACTTCCATTTTCTCGGCCCTAATATCAATTCTACATCGTCATGGAAGATCACCTCGCGTTCCACAAGCAGATCCCTTATTTTGTTGTGTTCCTTGGCATATTCCCTAAGAATCTGTTTTGCCCTTTCATATTGTTCGTTGACAATCCTCATCACTTCTTCGTCAATAATCCTGGCAGTATCATCAGAATATGGTTTGGTGAATCCATAATCCTGTCCTGTCGAATCATTGTAATTGAGGTTAGGCAGCTTGTCGCTCATTCCATAGACCAGAACAAGTGAACGAGCAATCTTGGTGCATTTTTCCAGGTCATCGCTGGCTCCTGTCCCCACCTGTCCGGTAAAGACATCCTCTGCCGCCCTGCCTCCTAATAGACCGCACATAGTGTCTAAAAGAGCTTGAGTAGGGATGATTTGTCGTGCTTCCGGAGCATACCATGCAGCTCCCAACGCACGGCCTCGGGGCACAATTGTCACTTTAACCAAAGGATTTCCGTATTGAGTAAGCCAGCCGATTATTGCGTGTCCGGCTTCATGAGTGGCTATCGAGAATTTTTCATCATCGGTGATGATCCTCGACCGTTTTTCGAGTCCTCCGACAATCCTGTCGATAGCTGCCATAAAGTCATTCCAATCTACGGCATCTTTGTTATTTCTGGCAGCTATCAGGGCTGCTTCATTACATACATTCGCGATATCAGCTCCGGAAAATCCTTGGGTCTGTCGTGCAAGTTGCTCTATATCCAGTTTGCTGTTAACTTTTATATGACGCAAATGGACATTGAAAATTTCCATACGGTCTGTCAATTCCGGAAGGTCGACATATATCTGTCGGTCAAACCGACCCGGTCTGAGCAACGCTTTGTCGAGCATGTCGGCACGGTTTGTCGCAGCCAGGATTATCACACCGTTATTAGACCCGAAACCATCCATCTCTGTAAGCATCTGGTTAAGGGTGTTTTCCCTTTCATCGTTTGAACCCATATTCGGATTCTTTCCACGGGCCCGGCCCACAGCATCAATTTCATCAATGAAAACAATACACGGGGCTTTGTCTTTTGCCTGTTTAAACAGGTCTCGGACTCTCGCGGCACCTACTCCGACAAACATTTCCACAAAGTCAGAACCTGACATAGAAAGGAAGGGTACGTTGGCTTCTCCCGCCACAGCCTTCGCAAGCAAGGTTTTACCTGTTCCCGGAGGTCCTACAAGAAGAGCGCCTTTAGGTATCTTGGCACCCAATTCAGTATATTTCTGAGGATTTTTAAGGAACTCTACTATCTCTTCAATCTCTACCTTGGCTTCGGCGAGACCGGCTACATCCTTGAATGTGACTGAGGGTCCGTTATTCTTATCGAAAACGGTAGCTCTCGATTTCCCGACATTAAATATGCCTCCACCGCCGCCACCGCTGTTAACACGTTTGCTCATATAAACCATGAAGAGCACAAGCAGAAGAATCGGTCCGAAATACCAGAAAAGTTTCATCAGGTCGGAACTTTTCTCATAGTTAACCTTGATGACAGGTTTCCCTTCGGCCTGAAGAGCGGCATTCCACGAATCTATCTTATCCTGGATTTTATCGGGTGATGGGATAGTGGTCTTTATTTTCTTTTCGCCGGCGAATTGGTCGGAAGTGTCGAAATGCAATTTCTTAGCACCCGCTTCTGTCACGAATCCTTCCGCTATCTTGGCCTCGGAAAATATCATGATTTTATCGATATCTCCTTGGGTTGCGGCAGCCTCAAATTCAGTCCAATCTACTTCCTTGGTCTGGGAGGTATCCTGAAAATAATATAATGCAAACAGAATTAATAATATGACTCCATACATCCAATACATATTGAATGTGGGTTTTTTATTCTGATTGCCCGGTTTGGGTGATTTTGGATATTTCAGCATTTCGTTTAGGGGTCCTTTTGGTTGTTATTATTGTTTTATTTATTGTCTTTTAGTTTCTTCAATCTAAATCAGGGAGAACAGTAGATTTGGCGTCGCTCCAAAGATCTTCAAGATTATAGAATTCTCTTTGCTCCGGAAGGAAAACATGCACCATTACATCTCCGTAATCTATTATAATCCATTGGGAATTCTTATAACCGTCGTAGTTATATGGCTTCACGTCAAGATTCTTCTGCAACCTTTCTCTCACGGAATCGGCTACCGATGACACTTGCGATGTGCTTTTGCCCTGACAAATCACAAACCGGTCGGCCGGCGCAGTGTCTATATCCGACATATCCAGAAGTGTTATTTTACTTCCTTTCTTATCGGTTATGGCTTCAATTATTTCATTTATTTTTATTTCTGTGTCCTGTTTATGCATTTTTATTATTGTTTAACAGATGAAAGTTGAAGAATTTTAATACTCCTCTTCCATTATAACAAAATTCAGGCCAAAGTTATGAAATCTCAGCCTATTTTATGCTGTTTTATAGAGAATAATTATTAAATAAAAAAGTCCGGCGAACCATCGGCGGACTTTCATATTCAACATAACAAAAAAACAATCAAATATTTAGCAATGAATTTTATAATTTTTTAACCTTCATATCTCATTTCGATGATGGCCCAGTCTACAATGTCCCACAGTTTGTGAAGATAGGAAGCCCGCAGATTCTGATAGTCCAGATAATATGCATGTTCCCAGACATCAAACACAAGTATCGGTTTCAAGCCCTGGGTCATCGGGTTCTCGGCATTCTTGCCTTGGGAAATAAAAAGCTGACCGTTTGAATCTGTTGAAAGCCAAACCCATCCTGATCCGAAAATTCCGACTCCGGCTTCCTCGAATTGTTTTTTAAATTCTTCCAGACTGCCGTATTGTTTTTCTATTTGTTCACGTAGTTTTCCGGATGGTTCCTTAAAACCGTCGGGACTGAACTGGAAGAAATAGAATATATGATTCCATGCCTGTGATGCATTGTTGAAAAGTTTCCCGTCACTCTTGGTGATTATCTCTTCAAGCGGCATGTCTTCATATTCCGTACCTTCGATTAATTTATTCAGAGTATCGATATATGCCTTTTCATGCTTACCATAATGAAATTCTATTGTGGTAGGAGATATAACGGGTGCAAGAGCATCTTGTGCATAAGGGAGTTTTGGTTGAGTAAATTTCATAATTTTTCGTGTTTTAGTAAGTTTGTATTTATAACAAAAATCAATGTCAATGAGTTCATAAGAAAATAAAAAAAGAGGGATTTAAATTACCCTCTTTTCTTCCATATTTTAAAATTCTTTATTCAATTTCCGGAATTTCAATTTGTGATCCATATCGGTGATACTCATTTGCTATCGACTGTTCTTTTATATAATGAGCAAGTTCAACGCGTCCGTTTTTCACCGGGGCTGCCTGAGCTATATATTTATCACATGCGGCTGCAGCTTCAAACACTTTATCAGGAACATTTTTAGAAATCGTTCTGACTCTTTCGAATTTTCCCATGGAATTGCAGAATTCATCAAGGTTCTCAACCCTGACGTTTCCTTTAATCCTGTTCTTTAAAGGATGAGTTTCTTCAACCGATATTGTCAGCGGGGTTCCGACGGTTTGTGCCGCTAACTGAACCATTTCAATCTGATCTAAATTTTCATCCCCGAAGAGACGCAAAACCATGCCGTCTTTCAACGGGAGATAGCGGAATACATTCTGTTCTCCCCTGATATTAGGTTGAATATTACGGGCGTGCCTGAATTCTTTCTCATACCATTCTGCATAAGATTTCTTATAGTCGGTATTAGAGCCTTCCTTATCTGTGATTTCCATAAACTGAGCCACATAATTAGGACCTCCAGCTTTTAATCCCGGCCCGAAAGCACTGAGTTTCATGCCTCCGAATGGCTGACGGTTTACGATGGCTCCGGTTATTCCTCTATTTATATAGAGGTTGCCGGCCTGAATATTATTTTTCCAATATTTTTGTTCCTGCTCATCAAGCGATTGCAAGCCTGATGTGAGCCCATACTCGAGGCTGTTTACCAACTGCACCGCTTCTTCCAGGGTGTCGTAAGGCGTTACAGCAAGCAATGGAGCGAATAATTCTGTACGGAAAGTATAAGATGTTGGCTTTACTCCATACTTAATAGTCGGTTTAAGTATGTATTTCTTTTCGTCGACAAATTCAGGCGCTATAAGCCATTCCTCTCCCGGTTCAAGTGTAAAGGCTTTTTCGAGTTTATCATTTTTATTGGTAATCATTGGTCCCACTATATTCCCGGCATTCCAAACTTCTCCCACCTTAAGAGAAGAAGCGCAATCTTTCAGTTTGTTTTTAAAGTCAGGACTTTCATAGACCGATCTTTCCACCAGTAGGATAGAACAAGCAGAACATTTCTGGCCGGCATTTCCGAAAGCAGATCTGCAAGCATTCATTATAGCGTGTCCTCTGTCTCCTTTAGCTGAAAGGATCATTACATTTTTACCTCCTGTTTCTGCCGACAAGGGTTTGCGAGGATTATCGTGAGCGATCTTTTGGGCCGTCTCTGTTCCTCCGGTAAGTATTATATGTTTGATTGCAGGATCTCCTGTAAGTAGGGGTGTAGCCTCTTTATCGGTAATGACTACCTGTAGCGCATCCTTAGGCACGCCTGCATCCCAGAAAGCTTTAGCGAAAAGCCATGCAACGGGGGCAGCCACTGTCGCCGGTTTCAGGATACATGTATTTCCTGATGCCAAAGCAGCAACTACTCCTCCACAAGGTATGGCACATGGGAAATTCCATGGAGAGAGAACCAACACAGTTCCCTTGGCTTTTAGATTTATATCGTCGAGCTCGGCGAATTTCTTCATTGTAGTGGTGTAGAAACGGGCGTAATCAATTGCTTCCGAAACTTCCACGTCGGCTTCTTCTACGGTCTTTCCTGTTATTGCACACATACACCCGTTGAGGTCTCCGCGAAGGTCTCCCAAAATATTGGCAGCCTTATACATAATTTTATGGCGTTCCTCAATTGTTGTTTCTCTCCATTTGCCCGGATCCTTCTCGGCAATATCAATTATTTCCCGAGTCTGTTTCTTGTCAGCCCTTGACATCTTGCAAACAAGGATATCTCCCTTTTGAGACCTGTCGTAATAAGAAACCTGATCTTCATTATAGACCAGTTTATCTCCTATCTGAGTAGGCAGGATATCGCCCGGTTTCCATTCTCCCCAGCCGGATTTGTCACCAGTTAGTTTTCCATTGCTTTTCCATTTGTCGAAAATCTTGTCAACCCATTTCTGATTACATTCCCGGTCGAAATCGGTGTCTGGTTCATTTATAAGTTCATCCTGAGGATCCTGCCCCTTATACGGTTTATTCCTGTCTTGATCTCTTGTAGGTGTTTGAGGCACAGAATCCTTCATATTGTAGGCATCAATAAATTGCTGCTCCAGCAGATGCCATTCCTTTGTGTCGGGTTTAAGAGAGAAGGAATGGGTGAGGAAATTGTCGGGGGCTGTGTTTTCATCCATTCTGCGCACAAGATATGATATCGCATTGAGGAAATTCTCTTTCTTAACCACCGGTGTGTAGAGAATCACGTGATTGCCAAGTTTCTTCTGTGCCCTCCAGATATGGTTAGCCATACCTTCGAGCATTTCAAAACAGAACGTATCCTTCGGAGTCCCATACATCTGGGTCAATAAATAGGCATATGAAATCGTAAAGAGATTATGGGATGCCATTCCTATATGAAGCACCTTTGAATTTTCCGGTTTCAATCCTCTCTCTATTATTTTCAGATAGTTGGCATCCACCATAGTCTTCGAAGGGAGCACAGGATTCGGCCATCCGCGCATATCACTCACGATATTTTCCATATCGAGGTTGCAGCCTTTCACTATACGCATCTTGATCGGAGAACCACCCTCATCTACACGTTTCCTTGCAAATTCAAGAAGTTCAGTCTGGAAATCCCAGGCATCCGGCAGATAGGATTGCACTACTATGCCGGCTTCGTAATTTTTGAATTCCGGTTTGGAAAGAACCTCTTTGAACAGTTTCATGGTGAGATGGGCGTCCTTATATTCCTCCATGTCAAGGTTAATGAATTTCGGACGTTTTTCCCCCTCGGGTGTCACATATGGATTATCTATCGCTGCCTGATAAAGCTCCGACATGCGTCTCACCAGTTCCGGGAAATTCTCTTTATAATTCAAAGCATGGGTCTGAGCATAGATTCCTGATATCTTTACGGAAATATAATTGATATCCGGTTCTTTGAGTGCTTCGAGATAAGAATGATATCTCTTGTCGGCTTCGCTCTCTCCTAATACAACTTCACCAAGAAGATTGACATTCTGACCTATATTCTGATCAAACCTTGTGGCAAGATGTTTTGTTAAATTGGGTCTTTTGGCATCAATGATCACTCTTGAGGTGTCTCTGTGCAAACGCCATTTTATTATGGGAACAGCTATACTGTTAAATCCCGGCAGATAGGCAAAACTTTGATACATCTGGAAGAGCATCCGGTCGGTCGGTCCTAAGAATTTTGGTATACCATACTGGTCTATCAGATCTTTTACTCTTCTTGCAAGTTTTTGATTGTCGCGAACCTGGCTTGTCTCATCAAGCATCCTCACCATAAATTTCTTGTCGTTTGGCGTGGTTACCATGGTGCCATACATATGCTGTTCGCTTTTTTCGGTTTTGGTAAGACCCGAATAACTTTCATCGTATAGCTTTCTCATCCAGGAGAAAACCTCTTCGATGGTTGGGAGTTTTTCTTTAGACATAGGTTAAGCTGGAATAAACATTTTTACTCCACAAATGTAGAAAAAAATATTATATCCCGAATTATATCCCCTAAAAAAATTCTTTAAATAATTTTAAAGTATCCCCGGATCGATAAGTTTTATAATTGGCTAATATTGTTCTGATGCCGCATCAATTGCCAGGAATTAATGATGTTTTGCCATGCCACATATGATGCGGGCGCTATTGATGCGATAGGGTTAAGATATGCAAGCGCCAGCCATACGGCAAGGACTGTATTCTTCTGACCCAATGACTGACCTCCCGAGACTTTGTATCCGAATTTGCTTCCTATGGTTCTTCCTAACTTAAACTGCAGCAAGCAGACCAATAAAGCTCCCAAAGCAAGCATTACCATTGTTCCGGTTTCATCCGGAGTCCAGTTTTTAATTGCAAAACTTGTGCAGCTTCCTACAACTATAAAAAGAGAGACGGCCCAAAGATAAAACGACAATTGTTGCATTTCCACTACCTTTGAATGAATTTTCGGAGTGAAGTATCTGAGCAGTAAAGCCAGCACTAATGGAAGGATTATCAATGGAAATACTTGAGAAAGTATAAGTTTGAAAGATGTGAGAAATGTTATCTCCGGATGATCTCCTATTGCGGCAAGAATCAATGGACCCAAAGTGGCTGCAGCCGCATTGGAAATAAGACTGAATGTGGCCACCTTGGAAATACTGCCCCCTAACATAGCCGTAATTACAGGGGCCGCCGTGGCAGTCGGGATAAAGACGCAAATAAAGATACCTTCAGCAAGTGTCCTGTTCCAAAAGAATGTAGCCGCATAAACAATTCCTGAAAGCAGAAGCTGCACCAATAATAAAGAAATCTCGAATTTATCGGGCTTGAAATCATTTAGTTTAAGCTTACAGAATGTAATAAAAAGCATTAAAAAAATTAAATATGGAGACAGAAAAGTCACATACTCCATCCAGGGATTAAAAATAGCTCCCCCCACCATTGCAATAGGGAGCATGAGGGTCTTAATTTTTGTTCTCTGAATTGTCAGATGCATTTAAAAGCAATTTATGATTTCAGATAAAATATTGAATGTCTTTACAGGGGCTTCTTTCCAGAAATCTTTATATTGTGATATGTTTTCTCCTTCACCAGGGGTGTCGCTTACGACTCTTACAACGGCAAACGGCGTGTCTGTAATAAAACAGGTTTGGGCGATTGAGGCTGATTCCATATCAACTGCTTTGACTTCAGGAAATTTATTCTTGATAAATTTTATCTCTTCCTTGGTCGAAATGAATTTATCGCTACTGCAAATTAGCCCGAAACTTATTTTATCTTTAAATTTCTCAGCTATTCCCATTATTCTTTCGCATGGCTTCATGTAGAGTGGTATTCCGTCAGCCTGCCCATAGTCAGTACCCGGACCGCACCAAACGTCGGAATAGACAATATTATCGGCTACCAAAACAGTCCCGATTGGCAAGGCTGCCCCACCGGCCACTCCGGAGTTTAATAATAGATCCGGCTTTAAAAGTTCGATTAAGCGAAAAGCATTTAGCGCAGAATTTACTTTACCAATGCCACATTTGGAGATTGCCACATCATGGAGACCTATCTTTCCGTTGATGATGCGGAGGCCGTTCTGATATGTTTCTTTTGGCGCTATTAACAGATTCTCCAGAAGTGAGACCTCTTTATCCATAGCAGCCAGTATCAAAATTTTCATTTTATTCACCTATTAATGCAACTGCCGATTGATATTTGGCAATATTTGATGCTTTTTTGATAGCTTTCCAGGCTTTACGTCCTATTTCATCCTCTGCATATTCCCAAAATGGGCTGATTTTACTTATAATCTGAGTGTCTCCACACAGGATTTCGGAATAATGCCTGAAAAGTTTACCATGAAAATCAAGCATCCGGGCAATACGTTTCGGATGTTCAAATTCCTCATTACCTTTATATTCCTCTATTAGCGAGGGTCGGCTTAACAAGCCTCTCCCAATCATTATTCCTGAAACCGACGGAAAAGTTTCAACAACTTTCTTAATATCATCCGGAGTTTTCAAGTCGCCGTTGTAGATAACAGGATTCTTACTTTCTTTCAACAACAATGAAAACTGTTCAAGATCAACTTCTCCCCCGTATTGCTGTCTGGCGATTCTGGGATGGACGGTCAGATGCGTCAATTCAACTTGATTTAAGTAGGGCAGGAGGGTACGCCATTCATCCTTGTTGTCTAATCCGAGTCTCATTTTTACACTAAAACTTATCTCCGGATTAGATTTGATGACATTTGCTACTGTTTTTGCGAGGTTTTCATTCTTAATTGTCGCCGCTCCTCTTTTATGGCCGGTCTGCAATGGGAAAGGACATCCCATATTAAGGTCAATTTCCTTAAAATCAAGCTCTGACAGGATTTTTACTAAATTCTTAAGTTCCTCTTCATCCCTGAATATTATTTGAGGCACCAAATGAATGCCTGCATTTAATCTGGAAGTTATATCTTTTAAATCTTTTGGCCTCAGACCTCCTCTTTCATATCTTATGAAAGGAGTGTAATACGTAATATCTCCTTTATATAACCTGGAATGGAAATGACGGTAGGCTGCATCTGTATGTCCTTGAACCGGAGCGAAATGAAATTGCATATATTTTAATCTTTAGGCAGGAAAGTGAAACAGACCGCCCCAATCAGACAGAGAAATGCGGCTATATGATTCCAATGCAGTTTCTCTCCCGAAAACATAAACATGGCCACTATAGTGAAGACTGTCAGAGTTATAACTTCCTGAATGATTTTTAATTGAAATAATGTAAAAGGTCCTCCGTTTTCCTGGTATCCCATTCTATTTGCCGGCACCTGGAAACTATATTCAAATAGCGCGATTCCCCACGACACCAAAATTACAAGATAGAGAGGCCAGCCTTTTGATACTCCCGAACTCTGTAATTTCAAATGCCCGTACCAGGCAAGAGTCATGAAGACATTCGAAATAATAAGTAGGAGGATGGTGACAAGATATCCTTTCATTGCTTTGGTTTTTTTCGGGTGCAAATTTAGTAATTTTTCAACAAAAATTGGGAAACGGGCTCTAAGAGTTATTCGGGGAATATCATTTTTGTCTGTGGCTAATTTTTACCTAATTTTGCAACGAAAATTTAATATGTTAGATTTGATACCTCTTGCTATATTTGATGCGAGCCAATTTTTTCAGTGGTTTGTAGAGAATGCGAGCTATACCTTCGTGTTCGTATTCATGGTAATAGAAAGCTCCTTTATCCCTTTTCCCTCTGAAGTAGTGGTGCCTCCTGCCGCCTATCTTGCATGCTCCAATGCCGGAGCCGGCTCCGATATGAATGTGTTTGGAGTGGTTATTGTGGCGACTTTGGGGGCTTTGGTGGGAGCCTTTATTAATTATTATCTTGCTCTATGGATAGGACGACCGGTGGTTTATGCTTTTGCCGACAGTAAGTTCGGCCATGCTTTGCTGATCAATAAGGAAAAAGTTGTAAAGGCTGAACAATATTTTGACAAACATGGTGCTATATCCACTTTCATAGGACGGCTCATTCCGGCCATCCGGCAACTTATTTCGATCCCTGCGGGAATTTCCAGGATGAATGTATTTCAATTTGCTGTCTACACATTTCTTGGTGCATTGGTTTGGAACGGGGTGCTCGGAGCCCTCGGCTACTGGCTTTCTGAATCCGTAGATCCCAACGATCTGTTTGATAAGGTTGAGGAATATAATCAGTATCTCACATGGATCGGTTATGGCATCGCTTTTGTTTGTTTGATGTTTATCCTTTGGAATTTTATAAAACCTAAAAAACAATGAAAGTCTCACCTTCCTTATTGGCTGCAAATTTTGCCGATCTGGCTTCCGATATAGAAATGATAAATTCTTCAGAGGCCGATTATCTGCATATGGATATTATGGATGGAGTTTTTGTTCCTAATATCTCTTTTGGTTTCCCCGTGCTTGAGGCTGTTGCCCGGATTTGTAAAAAACCGCTCGATGTGCATCTGATGATTGTTGAACCGGAAAAATGGATAGGCAGGGTGAGGGATACGGGAGCAAGAATAATGAATGTTCATCAGGAGGCTTGTCTACATTTAGACAGCACAGTGCGCCATATCCATGAAGCAGGCATGCTGGCAGGCGTTACGGTTAATCCTGCCACTCCGGTGATGCTCCTGAAAGATATAATAACTGAAGTGGATCTGGTGCTCGTAATGTCGGTTAATCCCGGTTTTGGTAATCAGAAATTCATAATGAATTCATTAAAAAAAGTAATGGAGTTAAAAAAGATGATCCATGAATCCGGTTCTAATGCCATGATTGAAGTAGATGGTGGAGTCAAGGAAGAAACCGGCAGATTATTGGCTCAGGCGGGTGCAGATATTCTCGTGGCCGGCAGTTATGTATTCGGAGCTAATGATCCTAAAGGAAGAATCACTCTCCTCAAAAATCTTTAATTATGAAATCTTTATTTTTATCGTTCTGTCTTTTATTCAGTTTTTTGACAGTTTCCTCTTCTTATCGTTATGTAGGAGGGGATATTTCCCTTTTGCCGGAATATCAGAAGGCAGGCGCTATATATAATGATGAAAACGGCAACAGAATAGATTTGCTTCCTTATATGCATGAATTGGGAATGAATGCAATGAGGGTGAGACTTTTCGTAAATCCTGAAAACTATACAGGTGCTGACAAAGATTCAAATGCCTGCCAGACTCTTCCATATATAATCCCATTGTGTAAAGATATAATTTCCAATGGATTTGAACTTTTACTCGATTTCCATTATTCCGATACCTGGGCCGACCCTGCAAAACAATGGATTCCTAAAGCCTGGGAGGGCCAGGGGGATGACGAGCTTATCCGGACAATCTATGACTATACTAAAAATACTCTTAGTGTTCTTAAAGAAGAGGGGATCGTGCCTGACTTCATACAGCCCGGCAATGAAATAAGCTACGGAATGTTATGGGGACCTTATGGAAAAGATAATCCCGGCAATCACACCTACGTCAATAGCAGCTCAGCCAGCTGGCAGAGGCTTGCAAATCTTTTGAACAGTGCCATAAAGGCTTGTCGGGAAGAATGTCCGCAAGCCCGTATAATCATCCATACCGAAAGAACTTCGGAGGTTGATGTCCAGAAATTTTTCTATAACAAAATGAAAGAATTAAAGGTGGACTATGATATTATAGGAATAAGCTATTATC
>JAFLTN010000038.1 GCA_022510445.1 Muribaculaceae bacterium
GAGATTCCTAAATATTTCTATATGTTTTTTGAATTAGTTTGATTATTTTTGCAATAACTATGACCAATATATCCATGCTATGAAAAAACTGATTTATTCCATTGCAATAATCTCATTTCTAACAAGTAATGCAGAAAATCCGCGTTGGCTACGTCAACCTGCCATTTCACCGGACGGACAGACAATTGCCTTCACATACAAAGGTGATATTTTTACAGTGCCGGTTGAAGGAGGCCTTGCCCATCAGCTGACATCAAACCAGGCGTATGATTCCAATCCTATATGGAGTCCTGACGGCAAAAAAATTGTTTTCCTCAGCAATCGGGAAGGTTCCGATGATATATATATAACTTCCGCAAACGGAGGCACACCCATAAGACTTACGTTTCATAGCGGGAATGAGCAGCCGCTAACCTTTTTGAATGATTCAACACTGCTTTTCAATGCAAATATTGCACCCGGGAAAAACACGTCGAGAGCGCCTTTTTTCACTCAGGTTTATACACTAAATATTAATGAAGAAAAATCACGCCCCGGTCTCTATCTTTCTTTACCTGTTGTCACAGCCGATGTAAACTCGGAAGGAGAGATGATCTTTGAAGAAAGAAAAAGTTTCGAAAATCACTACCGTAAGCATGAAAGGTCGGCCGGAACATCAGATATCTGGTGTTATAAAAATGGAAAATTTTCCAAATTAAGTGATTTTAATGGAGCAGAACAGAACCCGGTATGGGGCAATGACGAAACTTATTATTATCTTTCAGAAAAAAACGGAACATTTAATATAATAGAAGGCAAAATAGGCTCCAAACAGGAAAAACAGCTCACTGACTTTCAGAAACATCCCGTCAGAGGGCTTTCAGCATCGAATAACGGAATTCTGGCATTCTCATGGGATGGAGACCTTTATACGCTCCGAAACGGACAAAAACCTGAAAAACTTGATATAACAATCAATGCAGATCTTTATGACGGCGACTTGATTAAAAATTATGTCAATACAGGGGCGTCAAATATGGCGGTATCACCGGAAGGGAATGAAGTGGCAATTATCATTCGTGGAGACCTTTATGTCACAGATACGAAATATAAGACAACAAAACGCATCACCGACACTCCTTCTCAAGAACGGTCGGTATCTTTCTCACCCGACGGACGAACGATAGTTTTTGACAGTGATTTAGATGGGAAATGGCAACTTTTTACAGCGAAAATTAAAAATGATGACGATAAAGGCTTTGCCTATGCCACTGATATTGAAATTTCACCGCTATATGAATGTGAAACGTCGGCAATGCAACCAATTATATCGCCCGACGGGAAAAAAGTAGCATTTCTTGAAAATCGTTCAGATATTAAGGTAATTGATTTAGATACTAAAGCGGTTACCACCGCTCTTGACGGTCAGTTTAACTATTCCTATTCAGATGGTGATATTCTCTTCTCATGGAGTCCTGACTCCGAATGGCTTCTGACAACCTATATGGGGAAAAACGGGTGGAATAATTATGACATAGCTGTTACCCGGCCTGATGGTTCTGAAACTATAGATCTTACGGAAAGCGGATACGTGGATTCAAATCCAAAATGGGTTCTTGATGGAAAAGGTGTCACTTATTCAACCGGCAGATATGGAATGAAAGCCCATGGGTCTTGGGGAAATCAGGAAGATATAATTTTGATGGCTCTCGACGGAGAAACATGGGACCGTTTCAACTTCAATACTGAGGAACAGGATCTTTATGAAAAACAGATTAAAGAAAAGGAATCTTCCGAAAAAGAAGGCGACAATCCAAAAAAGAATTCAAAGAATAAATTAAAAAAGGAAGAGAAGACTGTCACTCCTCTTGATTTTAATAACAGAAAATACCGTTCAAAAAGATTAACCGGCACCTCCTCTTCCCTCTATGACTATTATCTTTCTCCCAAAGGAGACAAACTTTATTATATTGCCAAATCTCCTGAAGGTGAATATTATATTTATCTTGCCGACCTTAAAAAAGGAGACACTAAAGTTTTAGTTAAAGATCTGGCCGGACCGATGTTACCTGACGGTAAAGGAGAAAATCTTTTCATCCTTTCAGGAGGAGGTATAAAAAAACTTAAGCTGGATAGTGGAGAAACGGAAACAATAGAATTTGAAGCGCCCTACGACCGTCATCCTTCGTTGGAAAGGCAATATATTTATGACCACATGAGTCATCAGGTAAAGGACAAATTCTATGATAAAAACCTTCACGGAGTCGACTGGGAATATTACACAGACCATTATCGTGAGTTCCTGCCCTATATCTCGAACAACCGTGATTTTGCCAATCTTTTAAGTGAAGTGCTCGGAGAACTGAATGCATCTCACACGGGAGGCGGTTTCAGAGAGGTTCCAAGCTGCCTTTCAACTTCTTCACTTGGGGCATATTTTGATGAAGATTATGACGGTCCGGGTCTTAAGATTACAGAAATATTTCCCAGAGGCCCACTTGCGGCCAAAACAGCCGATATTAATGAAGGAGATATCATCCTTTCAATCGACGGAGTAGAAATCCTTCCCGGAATGGAATATTATTCTCTTCTGGAAGGGAAAGCCCGAAAAAAAGTGAGACTAGGTATTCAAAAAAATAACGGAGAAAAGAAATTTAGCGTTGTCAAACCAATTTCTTTAGGACAACAGTCGGAAATGGCCTATCAGAGATGGGTTGAACGGAATGAAGAGATAGTTGACAGTGTGTCAGGTGGAAGAGTCGGATATGTTCACGTTCAGGGAATGAACGGACCAAGTTTCCAGGAAGTATACTCCCGTCTGTTAGGAAAATACCGTAACCATGAGGCTGTGGTGGTTGATACTCGTTTTAATGGAGGCGGCTGGTTGCATAATGATCTTGCAGTGCTCCTGAATGGCATAAAATACGTCACCTTCAGTCCCAGAGGTTCTGAAATTGGTTATGAACCCTTCTCACAATGGACCAAACCGAGTGTCATGCTTGTGAATGAAGCTAATTACAGTGATGCTCACGGCACTCCCTTTACCTATCAGGCTTTAGGAATTGGAGAAGTTGTGGGGGCTCCAGTTCCCGGCACTATGACAGCAGTCTGGTGGGAAACCCAGATAGATCCTACATTATATTTTGGTATACCCCAGGTTACCAATAAAACCGTTGACGGCACAATCCTTGAGAATACCCAGTTACAGCCCAACCTGATTATCTATAACGCTCCTGAGGAAGTGGAAGCCGGCAAAGATTCCCAATTGGAGGGTTCCGTAAAACGTTTGCTTGAGATCTTAAATAAGAATTAATTAACTGAAGATAATGTCCTTTACTCATTTACACGTCCATTCCCAGTATAGTCTTCTTGATGGAAAAGCTTCCATACCTGAGCTTGTAGACAAAGCTATCGCTGACGGTATGAAAGGTCTGGCCCTTACCGACCATGGAAACATGTTTGGTATTAAGGAATTCTTCAATTATGTAAAGAAGAAGAATTCCGGTAAAGAACCTGCCGATAAGTTCAAACCTATATTGGGTTGCGAAATGTATGTAGCAAAAGATAAGTTAACAAATAGAAGCGACAAAAATGATAAAGGATATCATCTTATTGTACTTGCCAAAAATCTAAAGGGATATCATAATCTCATTAAACTTGTAAGCAAAGCCTGGACCGACGGCGTTTATTATCATCCCCGCACTGATAAAGAACAACTGGAACTTCATAAAGAGGGTCTCATTGTATGTTCCGCATGCCTCGGTGGGGAAATCCCGCAGTTAATTCTTCATGAAGATATTAAGGCTGCCGAAGAAACAGCGCTATGGTTCAAGAAAACTTTTGGCGAAGACTATTATCTGGAACTTCAACGCCATGAGACATTTAAGGAGAATTCTAATAGAGAAGTTTATCCGGAACAGCAGAAAGTAAACAAAATTTTATTGGATCTTTCTGAAAGACTCGGGATTAAAATTGTGGCTACAAATGACGTTCATTTCACTTATGAAGATGATGCAGAAGCTCACGACCGCCTCATTTGCGTCTCTACTCAGAAGAAATATAGCGATCAGAGGATGCACTATACCAAACAGGAATGGCTGAAGTCTCCAACAGAAATGGCCGAGATTTTCAAAGATATTCCACAGGCTCTTGAAAACACCAATGAGATTCTTGATAAAGTAGAATTCTATTCTATTGATCATGGACCTATAATGCCCACCTTTGATATACCTGAAGACTTTGGTACTGAAGAGATCTACCGCCAAAAATTCTCAGAGGAAGATCTTTTTAATGAATTCACACGGGATGAAAATGGGAATGTGGTGTTGGATCAGGAAGCTGCCGAGAAAAAAATTAAGAATCTTGGCGGTTACGACAAATTATATCGCATCAAGCTGGAAGCTGATTATCTTGCAAAGTTAACATGGGAAGGAGCCAAAGAAAGATATGGCGATCCGATTCCTGAAGAAGTAAAGGAAAGGCTGAATTTTGAGCTTCATATAATGAAGACAATGGGATTCCCGGGCTATTTTCTAATTGTTCAGGATTTTATTAATGTGGCAAGAAAACAGTTAGGAGTGAGTGTAGGTCCTGGCCGAGGTTCCGCAGCCGGATCAGCTGCCGCTTATTGCCTCGGCATCACTCATATAGATCCTATCAAATATGATCTGCTGTTTGAAAGATTCCTAAATCCCGACAGAATTTCTCTTCCGGATATAGATGTGGATTTTGACGATGACGGTAGATACATAGTCTTGGATTATGTCACCAATAAATATGGTGCCGAAAAAGTAGCTCACATAATTACCTATCAGTCTATGGCTACAAAGATGGCTATCAAAGACGTTGCAAAAGTTCTTGATTTGCCGTTGTCTGAGTCAAACCGTCTGGCGCGCCTGGTTCCCGACCGACTACCCGAAATAGAGGGCAAATCCGTTAAAGTGAACTTTAAAAACTGCATGAAATATTGCAAGGAATTTGAAGCTGAAACCAGAAATCCGAATCCTTTGGTGGGTGAAGTTTTAAAATATGCCGGGCAATTGGAAGGAAATGTCCGTGGCACAGGAATTCATGCATGCGGGGTAATTATCTGCAGGGATGATATAACGGATTGGGTGCCGATTTCTGTCGCCACGGATGCCGACGGCTCCAAAGTTATTTCAACTCAATATGAAGGGAGTGTTATTGAGGAAACCGGCTTAATAAAAATGGATTTTCTGGGTCTGAAAACTCTTTCAATAATAAAGGAAGCCCTCGCCAATATCAAAAATACAAGAGGGATTGATCTTGATATTGACCATATCCCTTTAGATGATCCGGCTACGTTCAGATTGTATTGTGAAGGAAGGACAACTTCCACCTTCCAGTTTGAATCTGTTGGAATGCAATCTTCACTCCGCGACCTCAAACCTTCCAAGTTTGAAGATCTGATAGCCATGAATGCCCTTTACAGGCCGGGCCCGATGGATTATATCCCCTCCTTCGTGAAACGCAAACATGGAGAGGAACCCATAACCTACGATATCCCTGTTATGGAGAAATATCTTCATGAGACCTATGGGATCACTGTTTATCAGGAACAGGTCATGCTTCTGTCGCGACTTCTGGCAAATTTTACCCGAGGTGAAAGCGATATGCTTAGAAAAGCAATGGGTAAAAAGCAAATCGACAAAATGCTCCTTCTCAAAGAAAAATTCATGAAGGAAGGACAAAAGAACGGTTATGAGGCAGAGACACTTGAAAAAATATGGGCCGACTGGGAAAAATTTGCTTCTTATGCATTTAATAAAAGCCATGCCACTTGTTACACCTGGGTGGCCTATCAGACCGCTTATCTGAAAGCAAATTATCCGGCAGAATACATGGCCGGAGTCTTAAGCCGCAATCTGGGTAATGGAGATAAGCTCAAGACAATAATGGATGAATGTATCAGAATGGGCATTAATGTCAAAGGACCCGATATTAACGAATCAGAGGAGAAATTTGGTGTAAACAAAAAAGGTGAAATCCGTTTCGGACTCGGGGCAATAAAAGGGGTTGGTGCAAATGCAGTGAATGCCATTATTCAGGAAAGAAGAAACAACGGCGCATTTAAGGATATATATGATTTCGTGGAGAGAGTTAATCTCAGTGCCTGTAACCGCAACGCCATTGAGAATCTTGCCCTCGCCGGAGCTTTTGATGCAATGGGTTATGCCCGGGAAGCATTCGTCCAGGATCTCTATGACTCAACCTTCACTGAAATGTTGGTGAAATATGGGCAAGTCGTGCAGAATGATAAGAATTCCATGCAGATAAGCCTTTTTGACGAACTTGAACCTATTGAAAAAGCAAAACCGCGGATGCCGGATGTTGTGCCGTGGAATCGTCTGAAACTTCTGGAAGAAGAAAAAAAACTTGTCACTGTTTATCTCTCAGCTCATCCCCTTGATCCTTATTATATGGAGGTGACATACGGATGCAATTGCAAATGCGGGGAATTTGAAGACCGAAAGGAAGCCGGTCAGAGATTTACACTTGGCGGTGTGATTACCTCTGTGAATGAGAATATCAGTAAAACAGGGAAGGTCTGGTTATCTTTTACATTGGAAGATTTCTCGGGATCTCAGAAATTCAATATTTTTGGAAGAGATGTGGCTATTTATCAGAACAGACTTATGGTAAACGACTTTGTCAGGATTAAAGTTTCAGTCAATGTAAGCAATATTCGGCCCGGAACCTTAGATGTCAAGGTTAATGAACTCACCAATCTTTCAGATGTATCAGACAAAATAGCAAATGGTGTCACCATACATATTGACAAAAATTTCTATTCACCGGAATTCTTTTCTGCTTTACTTGCTTTTGAACCCAAAGAACGTCCGGGCGATCTTAGGATAAAGATTCACGACCGGGAAAATGGCCAGCAAATCACCGTCCATTCAAGGAAGAAATTCCCTATCAATAAAGATTTTATCAGTTTTATTGAAGACTGGGGCGTTCCATTTGAGGTTAATTCTATTGGAAGTTAAAGATTTATTAGCTATTTTTGAAGCCTGAAAGATTTCATTTTAATTCTAAAGGTATAACACCAAATCAATAGAAATAATTACTAAACATCTATATCTAAAAACTTAAAACTAATCATGGCACTTCAATTCACCGATCAGACTGCACGCGAGGCCATAGAGTCCGGAAAAATCACAGTAATTGACTTTTGGGCTACCTGGTGCGGACCATGCATAAAACTTGGCCCTGTTGTAGAAGAATTAGCAGAAAAATATCCCGATGTCACTATCGGCAAACTCAACATCGACGAAAATGATGAAATAGCAAGTGAAAACAGAGTTCGGAACATTCCTACTGTCCTCTTCTTTAAAAACGGAGAACTAAAGGAAAGAAGCGTAGGACTCGTTAATCTTGCTTCACTCGAAGAAAAACTAAATAAAGTTATCGCCGAATAATTCCTCTCTTTCTGAATTTTATAAAGGAATAATCATGGCAGGGTCATTTACCGGGGACTCTGCCATATTTTTTAAAATTTCTCCGGTAATAAGGTGTTTCCATATCTGATATTATAACCCCTTTGCTTGCCGAGGCATGCACAAATCTAAGGGCATCTATCATAATACCTACATGAGAAATTTTGGTTTTGTCCTCCCCTATTGCAAAGAAAACAAGATCTCCGGGTTCTATCAGATCCTCTCCGATGTCAGAACAGAATTCACCCTGCTTTGCTGAATTCCGGGGCAAGTCAATTTTAGCTGTTTCTTTATAAATCACCATTACCATTCCTGAACAATCTGTGCCAATACCCTTTTCCGAACCGGCATATTTATAAGGAGTTCCCACCCATGTCAAAGCTTCTTCCGCTATCTTATCACCTAATCTTATTTTCTTATCTTTACTATCTTTATCCTTTTTGTCTTTCTTAATATTTATTGTTTCTGCAACAGGGGATTCTGCCTTCACATTTTTTTTATGACTTTTACATGCTGAGAATCCGACAATTAACCCTAAGATAAGAATGAGCCTACCAATCTTATTTTTTATTTTTGAATCAGACATCCTAATTTTTCTTTATCTTACAAAGTTAACTTATCATTCTGGTCCTGCCAACAATTTCAAGGCAGATAAAGGGCTCTGTTCTGAAAACATAAAGACTCTTCTTAGCTTTAAGCTCACCCGGTTCATAAAAAGCTGCTAAAAATTAACAACCATATGTTAAATTAACTAAAATTGTTAAAAAGTAGCTTCCTGCCATACAATAACCTTTATTTTTTTACATTTTATCTTTAGATGATAAAATTTAAATTTCATCTTTCCACATAGAAAACTAATTAACCATATAATGGACATGAAAAAATATATTATCCCGATGGGCGTAACTTTCGCCTTGTCATTCCTGACTCTTCCGGCTTGTGCAGACACTCACGGAAAAGTTAACGATGAAATTGATCCGGTTGATTCACCTCAATTCATCAGAACAGCGGCACATGCTCCTGCATTTGAAACGGATTTCACTGTGGCAGCTGAATCCACAGTCAATGAAGTTGTATGCATAAAAAGCTTTACCAACAGAAGGCAGGGCGGTTATGGCAATGGAGGCTATGATCCGTTCGGAATGTTTGAATTCTTTTTCGGACCTCAGCAACGTCAGCAGCCACGGCAACAGCAGCAGGAATCGGAACCGGTGCAAAGCGGTCTTGGTTCCGGTGTCATCTTATCGGAAGACGGCTATATCGTGACCAATAATCACGTGATTGATGGAGCTGACAAACTTGAAGTTCTGTTGAATGACAACTCCACATATGAAGCCCGGGTCATTGGAACCGATGAGGCAACCGATCTTGCACTCATTAAGATAGATGCAAGTGGCCTCTCCCCCATTACATTCGGAGACAGTGAAGCTGTCAAGATTGGAGAATGGGTTCTTGCAGTCGGCAATCCTTTCGGATTCAATTCCACGGTAACTGCAGGCATCGTAAGTGCCAAGGCAAGAAGCTTAAGTCAGAATGCAAGAAACGGACGAATGGGCATCGAGTCTTTTATTCAGACAGACGCTGCCCTTAACCCCGGTAATTCCGGAGGTGCATTAGTTAATCTTAAAGGAGAGCTTATTGGTATTAATTCAGCGATTTATTCGAATACCGGCAGTTATTCAGGATTCTCATTCGCAATTCCTACATCCATAGTAAAGAAAGTCATGACTGACCTGATGCAGTATGGAACTGTCCAGAGAGCGGTACTCGGATGTGCCGTCACTGAACTTGACGCCAAACTTGCAAAGGAAAAAGATATCACAGCAGTAAAAGCGGGTCTTCTTGTGCGTGAGGTAAATGACAGAAGCACTGCCCTGGAGCTGGGTCTTAAAGAAAACGATGTGATCACCGCAATAAATGGTGTTGATGTTCATACTTTCCCGCAACTTGTGGAACAACTTAATAAGTTCCGCCCGGGCGATCAGATTTCAGTCACTTATTATCGTGACAATAAAAAGGAAACAAAGACAGGCACCCTGCGTAATCCACAGGGCAACACAAACCTCACCAAGAAAGGAGATTTCTCTGATTTAGGATGTGCGTTCATGAAGATCGGCGACGACACCAAGAAGAGTCTTGGAATCTCTAACGGAGTGAAAGTTGCCGGAATCAAGAACGGTCCCTTCAAGGATGCCGGAGTCAAAGACGGTTTCATTATCATGGAAATAAACGGACGCAATGTTAATTCCGTTGACGATGTCGAGACCATCTATAATCAGATAATGAAAGCAGGCGACGAAGATAAGGTTATGTTTATAACAGGTCTGTATCCTTCAGGTAAAAAATATTATTATGCCGTTAATCTTATGCAAGAATAAAAAGACCTGAAAAAGTCTATAATGAGGATGCACAAAAAAAATCAGGGTGCATCCTCATTTTTTTTAAAATTTATACAATAAGACAACACTAAGGCCGTTATGGATAAAGCGACATAACGCCTTACGACCTATTCCAATTTTCTACAGGTAAGACGTTAGTTCCGAAATTTTAAGGTTTTATATGCGACAACTTAAGATTACACCGGGGAACATAACAGCCCGTGGCACTCGATCAATTGAGAAATATCTTCAAGAAATTGGCCATTGTGAGCTTATCAGCGCCAACGAAGAGGTTGAACTCACCCAAAGAATAAAAAAAGGGGATGTCCAGGCAAGGAACAAGCTTGTTATGGCAAATCTGAGATTTGTGGTTTCTGTTGCCAAACAATATCAGAACCAGGGTTTAAGCCTTGAAGATCTTATTGATGAAGGTAATATCGGTCTCATAAGGGCTGCCGAGAAATTTGACGAAACCAGAGGCTTTAAATTTATTTCATATGCCGTATGGTGGATTCGTCAGAGCATCCTTTCGGCCCTTGAAGAACAGACAAGAATCGTGAGGCTGCCCCAGAACCAGGTGGGTATTCAGAAAAAGATAGCACAGGCCAACATGGAGTTCGAACAGAAGCATGGCCGCATGCCATCTTCAGATGAACTTTCCGATATCCTCGAAATACCCGCAAATAAGATAGAAGAATTAATTAAAGTTTCAGGAAAGCACATTTCAGTCGACGCTCCCTTCGCTGATGGCGAAGATGGCTCTCTTCTTGATGTCCTTCCCAACAACGATAGTCCAAGGGCTGATTCCGTTTTAAATAAAGAATCATTATCTAAAGAGATCGACAGAGCTCTGATGCAGCTATACGACCGTGAACGGGAAATTCTTAAAATGTTCTTTGGGATTGGCTGCCAGGAAATGTCGCTTGAAGAGATCGGTGATAAATTTGACTTGACCCGTGAAAGAGTCCGCCAGATTAAAGAAAAGGCGATTAAACGTCTTAAAGGTCAGAGAAGCCGTCTCCTGAAAAGCTATTTGGGCGAGTAATCCAAAGTTTATCAATTATTTTAAATAATTTGCTTCGGGAGACGCTCCCGAAGCTATTTTACTTTTATTCAATTCTTATATTCACATTCTTGAATTTTATCGTTAACTTTGACTAATTTTTCCGAAGAGGCCAATGCGACAATTAAAAATAACTAAATCAATCACAAACCGGGAAAGCGCCTCGCTTGACACTTACCTTTCTGAAATCGGACGAGAAGAACTGATCTCTGTGGGAGAAGAAGTGGAACTTGCCAGAAGAATCAGGAAAGGGGATCATTCCGCTTTAGAGAAACTTACCCGGGCAAATCTTAGGTTTGTTGTCTCAGTAGCCAAACAGTATCAGAATCAAGGACTGAGCCTTCCGGATCTTATCAATGAGGGGAATCTTGGTTTAATTCGGGCTGCCCAGAAATTTGATGAAACCAGAGGCTTTAAATTCATATCTTACGCTGTTTGGTGGATAAGGCAAAGCATTCTCCAGGCGCTTGCCGAACAGAGCCGAATCGTGCGTCTTCCATTAAATCAGGTTGGTTCTTATAACAAGATTACCAAAGAACTTGCCATTTTTGAGCAAGAAAATGAAAGACGTCCCTCTCCGGAAGAATTGGCAGATAGACTTGACATGCCCGTTGATAAAGTGATTGAAGCCCTTAAGGTGTCTGGAAGGCATATCTCCGTTGACGCTCCCTTTCAAGATGGAGAAGACAATGCCTTGATTGATGTCCTCACAAATGACGAAACACCTTTAGCTGACCATTCTTTGAATCAGGAGAGTCTCTCTAAAGAAATCGACCGGGCGCTGAAACAACTTTATGAACGTGAAAGAGAAATCGTTAAAATGTTCTTTGGTATCGGATATCCCGAAATGACCTTGGAAGAGATAGCGGAAAAATTTAATCTTACACGTGAACGGGTTCGTCAGATCAAAGAAAAGGCGATACGCCGGCTTAAAGGTCAGAAAAGTAAATTATTGAAAGGTTATCTTGGAGAATAACTCAGGCTTAAGATTTAAAAATTATGAAAATGGGAAAGGTTTACGCAATAATCATTTGTATTCTCTTTACACCTTTCGCATTGTCAGCTTCCAACGTGCCGGAGACATCCTCGTCTGAAAATTCTGTGCCTACGGCATCTGCCCCATCTCCGTCAAAACATTTTGTATGGGGTGCTGAAATAGGCACTTCAATCGATGTCACCGGGTATGATTCCTCAACTTTCAATATCGATGCTTTGTTCGGATATAAAAACAACCTGATACAATTTCTCGGAGTTGGAATCGGGCTACACCGGGCTATGGGGAACGGAGATAATTATGTGCCCGTGTATGCGACATTCCGAACTTCCTTTACACGGAATCCAAAACCGTTTTTCATGTCGCTGAAATTCGGATATTCTTTTAATACAATTGGAGATGCAAACACTTTTGGCGACATTAATGCCAGTATAGGGGCCGGTATTAACCTTGCATCATCCAGAAAATTCAGATCATATCTGATTCTTGCTTATGAATTCCGGCATTTCAATGAAAAACATAGAGATGCTGTGGCAATTGAAGACCCGAATATCTCAATGGCCTCTCTTTCTCTTGGTTTTAATTTCTAAGTTCTTTATCCAAATATTTTCATCTGAATCATTATAAATCCACAAAACTATAAAAGAAGTAACATCCCATGAACGATCTTGACACAAAATATAGTCCTGCTGAGGTTGAAAAAAGATGGTATGCCTATTGGATGGAACACGGCCTGTTTCATTCCGAACCTGATGAAAGAGAACCCTTCTGTATAGTTATTCCACCCCCGAATGTCACCGGAGTCTTACATATGGGGCATATGCTTAACAATACCATTCAGGATATCCTTGTAAGACGTGCAAGGATGCTTGGAAAAAATGCCTTATGGGTTCCGGGAACAGACCATGCCGCCATTTCTACTGAAGCTAAGGTTGTTGCCAAATTAGCTGAAAGCGGCATAAAGAAGAATGATCTCACACGGGAACAATTCCTTGACCATGCATGGGACTGGACTAAAAAATATGGTGGCATCATCCTTGAACAGCTTCGTAAGCTGGGAGCTTCATGCGATTGGGAAAGAACCGCCTTCACAATGGATGATATCCGTTCAAAAAGTGTGATAAAAGTTTTTTGCGACCTTTATAATCGCGGCCTTATATACCGGGGAGTCAGAATGGTCAACTGGGATCCGAAAGCCTTGACCGCACTGTCAGATGAGGAAGTAATTTATAAGGAAGAGCAAAGTAAGCTTTATTATCTCCGCTATATGATCGACGGAGAAAAAGATAAATACATAGTAGTGGCTACAACCCGACCGGAAACCATCCTCGGAGATACTGCTGTGTGTGTGAATCCCAATGATCCCCGATATACCTGGCTTAAGGGAAAGAGGGTGATAGTGCCCCTTATAAACCGCTCTGTTCCCGTAATAATGGATGACTATGTTGAGATGGACTTTGGAACAGGATGTTTGAAAGTGACCCCCGCTCACGACGTCAACGACTATATGTTGGGTGATAAATATGGATTGGAAAGTATTGATATTTTCAATGATAACGGCACTATTTCAGAGAAAGGCTCTTTGTATGTCGGGATGGATAGATTCGAGGTGCGCAAAAAAATCTCTGAAGATTTGAAAGATAAAGGGCTTTTGGAAAAAACAGAAGATTATGTCAATAAGGTAGGCCATTCAGAAAGGACCGATGCCGTTATAGAGCCTAAGCTGTCAATGCAATGGTTTGTCAGAATGGAAGATCTGGCTAAACCTGCTTTAGAAGCTGTAGAAACCGATTCCATAAAATTCGTGCCTTCAAAATATAAAAACACTTACAGATACTGGATGTCTAATATTAAAGACTGGTGTATTTCCCGACAGCTGTGGTGGGGCCATCAGATCCCGGCTTGGCATTTGCCTGAAGGTGGTTTTGTAGTGGCTGAAAATGAAGAAGAGGCGCTTTTAAAAGCAATTGAGAAAACCGGTAATTCCAGACTTACACTCGATGACCTGAGAAGAGATCCTGACTGCCTTGACACTTGGTTCTCTTCCTGGTTATGGCCTATTTCTCTGTTTAACGGTATTTTGGATCCCGGCAATAAAGAATTCCAATATTATTATCCCACCACCGACCTTGTCACTGCCCCCGATATCATTTTCTTCTGGGTGGCCAGAATGATCATCGCCGGTTTTGCCTTTACGGATGAAAAGCCGTTTAATAATGTTTATTTCACCGGAATTGTCCGCGATAAGATAGGAAGGAAGATGTCTAAGTCACTTGGAAATTCTCCTGATCCTCTTGATCTTATAGATAAATTCGGTGCTGACGGCGTCAGAATGGGCCTTATGCTGGGGGCTCCGGCCGGTCACGACATCATGTATGATGACTCTCTTTGTGAGCAGGGACGCAATTTCTGTAATAAAATCTGGAATGCCTTCCGTCTTGTTAAAGGCTGGGAAGTGGATAATGATAAAGAGCAGCCTGAAGCTTCTAAATTAGCCGTAGAATGGTTTGAATCATTATTAAATCAGACTCTCGGTGAAATGGACGATCTTATGGGCAAATTCCGTATATCGGAAGCTTTGATGACGGTCTATAAGCTGTTCTGGGATGAATTCTCATCATGGTATCTGGAGATTATAAAACCGGCATACGGTAGTCCTATAGATGGCACTACATATAACGCTACACTAAAATTCTTCGACTTGCTGCTGAGATTGCTTCATCCTTTCATGCCATTTATCACCGAAGAGTTGTGGCAACACATCTATGAACGGAAAGATGGTGAAAGCATCATGACAGCCCGATTACCTCAGACGGCTCCTTTTGATGAAAAGATATTAGCAGACTTTGAAATCCTCAAACAGATTGTTGGAGGAATCAGAAATATCCGCAAGCAAAAGCAGATTCCTCAGAAAGAGGCTTTAGACTTATTGGTAAAAGGGAAACATGAAGCGGCTCTGAATGCGGTTTTAGGGAAAATTGCCAACATATCTTCAGTAGTTTTTACGGATGATAAACCGGCCGGTGCCGTGGCATTCATCGTAGATGCTACAGAATACTCACTCCCTGTCGGGAAATCCATTAACATTGAAGATGAATTGAACAAGCTTCAGAGTGATCTTGATTACTATAATAAATTCCTGGAAAGCGTAAGAAAAAAACTCTCAAACGAGAAATTCGTTTCCAATGCACCCGAAAAAGTAGTGGCATTGGAAAAAAAGAAAGAGAGTGATGCCCTCGAAAAAATTGAGACGATAAGGGCAGCGATGCAAGCCCTGAAAAATCTGTAAGCATCAGCGACCTTGCCGGGGTATGAATGAGATATAAAACTTCCTCGAAGAGGATGTCAATGATTATAGATAAGCTCTTCGAGTTATACTTAAGAAAGAGGATGTGTCAAAATTTTGACACATCCTCCTTACTTTTTCATGATGTTGGTCCTCTTTAGAGCGTCAGAGGAGTATAGTGAAGATCAAATGCTTCTGCTACAGCTTTGAATGTAACTTTGCCTTCAACCACATTCACACCGTCAGCCAATCCCGGATCTTTCTTACAAGCTTCAACCCAACCGAGGTCGGCAAGCCTTAACGCATAAGGAAGAGTGGCATTTGTGAGAGCAAGTGTAGATGTGAAAGGCACTGCACCCGGAATATTGGCAACTGCATAATGCACTACTTCGTCTACGACATAGACCGGTTCGCTATGAGTCGTTGCTTTGGAGGTCTCGAAACTTCCACCTTGGTCAATGGCTACATCGACGAGGACAGTTCCCGGACGCATTAATTTCAGCATATCCTTTGTGATAAGATGCGGAGTTTTGGCACCCGGAATCAATACGGAACCAATCACAAGGTCGGTGGTTGGCAGTTCTGATTCGATATTATGCCGTGAGCTGTAAAGAGTTTTTACATTCTTGGGCATAAATTCATCACAATGACGTAACACAGGAAGAGAGATGTCGCAGATAGTCACATCGGCACCGAGCCCTGCTGCCATCATGGCTGCATTTCTTCCTACAACACCGGCTCCCAAAACAAGCACCTTTGCTGGTTTTACTCCCGGAACTCCACCAAGAAGTATTCCGCGTCCTCCCTGCGGTTTTTCAAGGAACCGTGCTCCTTCCTGTACTGACATTCTTCCGGCCACCTCACTCATAGGAATAAGCAAAGGAAGTCTTCCGTCGCGGTCTTTCACGGTTTCATAGGCAATACAGATGGCTCCGCTTTCAATCATAGCCTCTGTCAGTTCAAGATCGCTTGCAAAATGGAAATAAGTAAAGAGAACTTGCCCTTTCTTTATCAATTTATATTCCGGCTTGATAGGTTCTTTAACCTTCACAATCATTTCAGCTATGGAATATACATCTTCAATCGACGGCAATATCTTAGCTCCCGCTTTTTCATATTCTGAATCAGCGAAACCACTGCCCTCGCCGGCTGTATGCTGAACATAAACTTCATGACCGTGAGCAATGAGTTCTTTCACTCCGGCAGGAGTTGCTCCCACACGGTTCTCATTGTTTTTAATTTCTTTTGGAATTCCAATTTTCATTATGGTATAGATTAATAAAGGTATTGTTTATACGGAGCTAAATTAATCATTAATCCCCATTCCTAAAATATATTTTACAACATAATTTTATAAAATCTAATTTAATCCGTCAATAAAAGAAAAAATAAGAGACTACAACAGCAGCCACCGCGCCTACAATATCGGCAAACAAGGCATAGCCCGCGGCATATCGGGTTTTAAAAACACCCACGCTGCCAAAATAGACAGCAAGAATATAAAACGTGGTATCTGTAGATCCTCTCACAGCAGCCGCGACCCTGCTCACAAATGCATCGGCACCGTTCTCTTTCATGACATCAAGCATCAGGGCACATGAACCGCTGCCGCTTAAAGGTTTCATCAGCATTGTGGGCAACGCGCCCACCCATTCAGTGTCAAAACCGAGAAATGCCACACAATGCTCCGTCATACGGGTGAACGCATCTAAAGCTCCGGAGGCACGAAACATTCCGATGGCAACCAAAATAGCCACTAAATAAGGAATTATCATTACCGCAGTCTTGAAACCCTCTTTGGCCCCTTCTATAAAAGTATCATAAACATTTATCTTACGGCTTATTCCGGCAATTATAAAAGCAATAATAATTCCGAATAATATGGCATTCGCCGCAAATGTGGAATAGAGTTCCACCTTATCCGACGGCAATTGAGAAAAAAACCAGACTATCAGTGCCACTACTCCTCCTATGCCTGCCAGCCAGCTCCATATCACTCCGTCCATTCTAATTCTCTGTTTGATGCATAATGCAATCAGTCCGGCAAGGGTGGCTATTGCAGTTGCAATAAGTATGGGTAGAAAAATATCTGTGGGATTAGCCGCACCTCCTTGAGCCCTATACATCATTACACTGATCGGGATAAGACACAGACCGGAAGAATTCAGTACAAGGAACATTATCATGGCATCTGTGGCCTTCTCCTTTTCCGGATTTAGAGTCTGCATCTCCTGCATAGCCCTTAGCCCCATCGGAGTAGCAGCATTATCAAGACCGAGCATATTTGCTGATATATTCATAAAAATAGCACCCATAGCCGGATGTCCCTTTGGGATTCCCGGGAACAGTCTGGTAAAAAAAGGACTTATTAATCTTCCAAAAAATTCTATAACTCCCCCTTTCTCCCCAATTTTCATTATTCCAAGCCAAAGAGTCAAGACTCCTGTAAGCCCAAGGGAAATTTCAAATGCAAAAGCAGCTTGCGAAAAAGAACTGTTGATAATCTCTGACCAGATGGCTATATCTCCATAGAAAAGACTTCTTGCCACAGCCATCATAAAGGCAACTGCAAGAAGTCCGATCCATATCCAGTTCAACACCATTTGATGCTATCTTTATTTATAGCTTAGGGGCATTATAAAGGTCGGATACCCATTATTTCCCTTACTTCTTTAAGAGTTTTTGAAGCATGTTCCCTGGCACGTTCTGCGCCTTGTTTCACAACTTTTGAAAGGTATTCGTCATTATCCTTTATGTCAAGAATTCTTTCTCTGATCGGCATGGTCACCTTCAGGAGATCTTCAGCAAGTTGTTTCTTTAAATCACCATAGCGGATGGAACAATCGGCATAAGCATCCCTGTAATGTTGGATAACATCAGGATCCGAAACTAAACCCATCAGAGTGAAAAGATTTTCCACCGGTTGGCTCACAGCAGAATTAGGTTCTTTAGGCCCTTCATCCGTCACGGCACGCATTACTTTCTTTCTCAGAGTTTTTTCATCATCTATAAGATATATGCAATTGCCTTCGCTTTTACCCATTTTCCCGCTTCCGTCAAGTCCGGGCACCTTAAGTGCTTCACCTCCGAAATTAAAGTTTACAGGTTCTCCGAAATATTCTGTTTTATAGAAAGAATTGAATCTTCTGGCAAATCTCCTGGTAAGTTCCAGGTGTTGTTCCTGATCTTTCCCTACAGGCACATAATCAGCCTTATGAATCAGGATATCCACAGCCATAAGAGTAGGATAAGTCAACAGTCCTGCATTTACCCGTTGATTACTCTGATTTCCGATTATTTCTTTCTCTATCTCATCACTGTCGGAAATGATGCCCAATGCTTTCCTCGCCTTCTCTTTGAAAGATGCCGTGCGCATCAGTTCTCCGATGCCTACATGCATATTCATAAGGAGATACATTTCTGAAATTTCCGGGATATCACTCTGAATGTAGATGATATTCTTTTCGGGATCAAGACCGGCAGCTATATATTCAGCCAATATATTCTTCACACTGGAATGAAGCTGCGCAGGATCAGGATTAGTTGTCAGTGCATGAAGATCGGCAATAAAATAACGGCAGTCGTAATTATCCTGAAGCCTTACAAATTTACTTAGGGCTCCAAAATAGTTTCCAAGATGGAGATTGCCTGTGGATCTTATTCCACTTAAAACCACCTTCTTATTTCCGTCTGCTTTATTCTCGGGTTTTATATCCTTATTTGTTTCCATCTTTTTCAATTAACCTTTTCAGATAGCAAATTTAATAATTTTTGACTACAATCGCTCTAATAAAGAATGTTAAATTGCAAAATCTATCCTTAACTTTCAAACTCTCTTTTGCCTTTATTTGTTATGATTTCAAACCAACTAATATTATCGATTATGGAATTTACAAATTTAAAACTTGAAGATTACCCCGAATTTTTAAAGCTCTATAATGAAACTTTTCCGGTGGATCAAAGACGTCTTTATGAAGATGAAAAACATCTGGACAATTATATAAAAATGAAAGGAGGTAAATTCAATGCATTTGCCGCCAAAGATGGTGATCTCTTTCTGGGATTCCTTTCATATTGGACTTTCAAAGGTTACACATATATCGAACATTTCGCTGTATCACCTGAACACAGGGGAAAAAATCTCGGAAGGCTGATGCTCCACCATCTCTTTAAAGAAGTAAGCCCTAATGTACTTCTTGAAGTAGAGCCTCCCACAGATCAGGATTCTCAGAAAAGAATAGAATTTTATGAAAAAAACGGTTTCAGGATTCGCAAAGAATTTAATTATACCCAACCCTCCTATGGCGGGAAAGGACAGGAATCTGTCCCTATGCTCCTGATGACCCATGGAGACGTTAATCTGCATAACATAGACTCCATCAAAGAGATGCTGCAGGAAGTCTATAATATTAATCATGCAGTGAATTAAGTCCTCCGGTCGGAGGACTATTTTTTCTTTGGAGAAAGACGCACCATAAGAACTCCGTGGGGCGGGATTTCCGATACAAGATTAGATTCCGTGGTGCCTAAATTTTTGTGCTGCCAAAGATCTCGCACATCGTAAATATGTTTACGTAAGTTGATATCGTGAGCAAAATACATTGTCTGGCGTGTCCATTCGTAATTGAGTTTCCAGGGAGTGTCTGCACGATTAAGGAAACAAATTGCAATCTCACCGTCGGCAAGTGGCTTTGCCCAAATCTCATGATCTCCCATATCCATGAAGCGGATAGCCTGTTTGCCCAGCTTGTCCTGGTTTACTGCAATAACTTCTTTGTTGGTTAGAATATCAAGAGTCTCCTGAGTCATATCACGCAAATCATTTCCGGTCATCAAGGGAGCTGCCAACATCGACCACATAGAGAAATGGGTTACGTATTCATCATGCGACATCCCTCCATTACCCACTTCGAGCATTTCGGCATCGTTCCAGTGACCCGGGCCTGCATAGGGATAGAGGTCTGCCATTTTGTCAATGATCTCGAGCACGCCGACTCCACCCCAGTCGAACACACATTCATAACAGTCTCGGATATCAGGCGTCACACGCCATAGATGACCTATTCCTTGCGCCCATTTCCATGGTTCATTCTCACCCCATTCACAAATGCTGAATACTATGGGGCGGCCGCATTGCTTAAGAGCGTCGCTCATGGTCTTATATGCCGCTTCCGCATTCTGTCCTTCATTTGAACACCAGTCATATTTCAAATAGTCAACACCCCACTGTGCATAAGTGCGGGCATCCTGAAACTGATAACCACGGCTACCCGGTCTTCCCTGGCAGGTTTCAGAACCTGCGCAAGAATAGACTCCGAGCTTGAGACCTTTGGAATGGACATAATCGGCAAGATTTTTCATTCCATTGGGGAAACGCACCGGGTCAACGATAATGTAGCCCTCGTCGTCGCGGCCCACTTGCCAGCAATCATCAATTACAACGTATTCATATCCGGCATCTTTCATGCCGTTGGCCACCATTGCATCAGCCATTTCCCGAATAAGCTGTTCGCTCACATCACATCCGAATTTATTCCAGCTGTTCCACCCCATAGGAGGAGTGGGAGCCAAACTAAGAAAGACTGAATCTGCTATTTCCTTTTTTTCACCGAAATAGACCTGTGCATTCACCGCAGAGGCGGAAACACAAAGGAAGAGAGAAAAAATCAATTTTTTCATGTTTGTTTATAGATTAGATCAGTTTATAGCGGTTGAATGTGTAAAGTTATTAAAATTTTAAATGGCACACAAAAAATAAAGTCGCATCACTTATGGCCGGATGAGAATAATTATTTTGTTAAAGATTGAGATTTTATAAAAAATAATTTATATCTTTGAGGCGGATTTGGAATATCACCTGCCGTTTTTGGGAGGAGAAAACCACTTTGTTGAATAAAAAATTGCTTGCCGGTTTTCGGAAGCAATATCACTTAAAATTAATACCTTTTATGAAAAAATTACTCCTTACGGGCGCTCTTCTGACGGCTACAGCAGCAGCCGGATTGGCCGCGCCTCCGGTGATTGACCGCCGGAACGATGTCAGGAATGACAGAACTGATGTCAGGATTGACAGGACTGAAGAGATGCGGGTCCCCGCGTTTCTGATGAACTCGAGTGCCGCTTCCAGAAAAAGTAGCATCCAACTGTTTGATAA
>JAFLTN010000039.1 GCA_022510445.1 Muribaculaceae bacterium
GGAGCATGTAGTCGACTGCGAGGTCATCGGCGAGAGCGAGGACACCACCGATGGCGATAAGTTCGATCTGGTTTCGAAGCTCGAAGCCATGACCGAGGACGAGCGCTTCATCTTTACGGCATTTTATTCGGACAACGTATTTCTAAAGCACAGAGACTCACTAATTGGGAAGCTGCCGAGTTATCCGACGCCCAACAGGCATATGCAGCGCTTGACGCTTTTGCTTGTATAAGAATATATCTTTTCCTAAAAGAGGGGAAATTCAATCCGGAAGAATCTCCCTTCCTTACTTTCCCTCCTGACCCTCAAACCATGGAAACCGGCAAGACGGAGGAGACAAAACAAGGTGAGGCTCCTGAATATGAAAATTAAAAAGTACCAGGCTATTACCTTTCTTTTAACGGCTTATGCCCTTTTTATGACTCTTTATTTTGGTCTTGATCTCCTTAAGCAGGGACAAGAGCTCAGATTCTGGCTTACCCTTGGCGGCGAAATTATAGTCATAATCCTTACATTCTTCGCCCTCAGAAGACGCGATTCCCTTAGGAAACGTCATTGAATCGAATTAATTTCCCGTTTTTTGTCCGGGGGAGCTTATCTATTATCTTTATCTCTTTGGGTACCTGCCAGCGTGGGAGTAACCTCTGAATTTCCTTATGCAAGACCTCTATATCAAAATCATTCTTTTCTCCCTCTATAACCAATACAATCCTCTCACCCCACTTTGAGTCTGTTTCACCTTTTATCATGAAAGGTGAACTGATAAGCGATGAAATTTTGTTTTCTATCTCTTCGGGACTAACCTTTTTCCCCCCGCTGTTTATAATATTATCTATCCTGCCCTTTATAATAAATTCCTGCCCTGAATAAGCTTCAGCCAAATCGTTGGTAATAAACTCCTCACCTGAATCAAACTTAATTTTCAGACACATTCTTTCATCGCATTCAACCGAGATTCCTTCTATAGTATGAAACGGAATCTCCTGATTCTCTACCTTTCTCAAGGCAATGTGAGAAGCAGTCTCCGTCATCCCATAGCTTTCATAAGCATTAATTCCCGAAGCTGCTATTCTTTCCCTCAATTCGTTAGGAATCTTTCCCCCGCCTATTATTACAGCACCTAAATCCGGGAGAGATTCAAGATGTTCTAAAATATAAATCATCTGAGAAGGAACGACAGACAACAAATCAATCTTATCTTCCCTGTCCTGATCTTTCAGCGGTTCATTTGAAGGGTTTTCCCAAGTAAGCCGGCACTTCCCTATCTCTGCCCTAACAGCCATCATTTTGCCACCTATAAAATCTGGCGACACGCAAGAATGGAGCCTGGAATTGCAACCGATTGAAAAGAATCTGTTGGTTCTTTCGGCACTTCTCTCTACAAAATCTTTATTGAGCCTTATTTCCTTCGGTTGTCCGGTTGAACCTGAAGTAAGAGCAAGGATATAACTCTTGTCATTCTTCCATTCCTCAAGAAACTCTTCGTAATCCATTTTTTCTGCAACCAATATTCTATCCATGCCATTTCAGTTCTTTGAACTGAAAATAGTCCGGTTCAATCGAACAGTTATATTTTAGCAGATCACCATCAAGATAAATGGGGGTATCAAAATTATTAGTAAAAACACCCCCGGTTCCGAGTCCCTGCGGCCCTTTGGCATTGATGGAAGCTGTCCATTGAGCAATTGCATTAAGACCTATGTTGGATTCCAAGGCAGATGTAATCCACCACCCTATACCCCGTTTCTCGGCATTGGATATCCATTCCGATGCTCCGGAAAAACCACCGCATAAAGCAGGTTTAAGTATGATGTATTGAGGTTTTATCTTATCAAGTGTCTTCATCTTCTCTTCTTCGTCTCCTTTCCCTATGAGTTCCTCATCAAGAGCTACAGGCAATGGAGATGCCTTGCATATCTTCTCCATAATTTCGGGCAATCCGGCCTTAACGGGCTGTTCTATGGAATGTACACCGAGATCGGCTAACTCATATAGTTTCGCCATACAGTCGTGGGGAGAAAAACCTCCGTTGGCATCAGTGCGTATCATCAGTTCTTTTTCTGAATATTCTCTCCTGATATATTTGATCATTTCCAGCTCACTTTCCCAATTTATGGCCCCTATCTTCAGTTTTATGCACCTGAAACCTTCTTCAACTTTCTTATTGATACGGCTTAGCATCTTGTCGAAATCGCCCATCCAAACGAGTCCGTTTATCTCAATAGATTTTTCTCCTTGTGTGAATTCTCCCGGATAATAAAGTCCCCTGCAACCGCTTGAAAAATCAAGAATAGCCTGTTCCAGGCCGAACCTGATTGAAGAGTGGCGTGACAAATCCGTAGCCTGGCCTATTGCCACATTAGCCATCAGTTCAGTTAATTTTAAAACATAATTTCCATCGGCTTCAGGTGAAAGACCTGGGAAAACAGCTGCCTCCCCTATTCCGAATCTTTCCGGTTCTCTCTCATCAAAAATTTTAATAAGGAAGGTTGGTTTTTCTGTAAGGATTCCTCTGGAGGTCCCTCCGGGTTCCTTGAACTTTAACAGATAAGGTGCAAATTGCAACCGCATGGTTTATCAAATGATATTAAGGGAATTTTGGAAATTTATCGAAATCGGGGTCTCTTTTTTCCAGGAAAGCATCCTTCCCTTCCTGGGCCTCATCCATTAGATAATACATCAGGGTAGCATCTCCGGCAAATTCCATCAATCCACGCTGGCCGTCGAGTTCGGCATTCAGACCTCGTTTTATCATTCTTATTGCCAATGGAGACCGTTGCATGATCACCCTGCACCATTCCACAACTTCATCCTCCAACTTATCAAACGGCACTACCTTGTTGACCATTCCCATCTCCAAAGCCTCTTCAGCCGTATACTGCCGGCAGAGAAACCAGATTTCTCTTGCTTTCTTTTGACCCACGCACCTTGCAAGATAGGAGGATCCGAAACCGGCATCGAAACTTCCAACCTTCGGACCTGTCTGACCGAAACGGGCAGTGTCGGATGCTATGGATAAGTCACAGATAACATTCAATACATTTCCACCACCTATCGAATACCCGTTAACCATGGCAATCACCGGCTTCGGCAACGAGCGGATGGCATTATGAAGGTCAAGAACATTCAAACGGGGCACCCCATCGTCACCTACATATCCGCCTCGGCCTTTGGCGTTTTGGTCTCCTCCGCTGCAGAAAGCCTTATCACCGGCTCCGGTCAATACAACAACACGGATATCTGTCCTCTCACGGCATGTGCCGAAAGCATCAAGCATCTCCATATTTGTCAACGGACGGAAGGCATTGTAGACCTCCGGGCGATTGATTGTTATCTTTGCTATTCCTTCAAATTCCTCAAAAAGAATATCAGTGTATTCTTTTATCTTTTTCCATTCATATTTCATATCTCTTTCTTTTCAGTAGACAATTTTATAACCCTACAATTCATAAACCCCTTCAGTTTCTCAGCACTGATTTCTCCGTCGCACACAATTCTCATGATAGCCTTCCGGCTGCATTGTTGAAGCCTTTCAAGATTTTTATGCAGACTTTCCTCATCTTTAGCCTCGAAATAATCAAATCCATATCCCTCGGCAAGCTCCTTTAAAGGTAAATTTGGTGTGCCACAGAAATATTCCTCGCGTTCTTCCAGACCGGAAGTAGACGGAATAAACCGGAAAATTCCACCACCCTGATTGTCTATGACGATTATCTTCATACGGTCTGGAATTTCCGGAAGAGCCAGAGAGCCTATATCGTAGCTCATGCTCAGGTCTCCAGTAATTATCACACACCCCTCTTTATAGGCTTTGGCAGCCCCTACAGCTGTCGATACAGACCCGTCAATACCGGAGACTCCCCGGTTGCAATAAGAGGCGTGTGGGAGCTTATATTTGATTATCTGGGCATATCTCACAGGTGTCCCGTTCGATAAAAACAGATTGTTCTGTCGATCCAGATTGTTTAATAAGATGTCGAAAGCCTTTAGCTCGCTCCATCCGGAACGATCTATATAGTCTTGTTTTATCTTTCCTGCTGCTTCCCTTAGTTGTTTCCAGTGAGTTTTATAACCGGAAACGGAGCTGTCGGAACCTACTTTGGAGATTACTCGGGTTATATTCCTGAAAAATCTTGCTATTTCTGTCTCTATCCTTAATCTGAGAGCCATGAAACAGTCGGTCGTCGTGTGGGTTCTTCCTATACTCCAATGTTCGCATTTGCCGGAGTTTCTCCTCAGATATTCCTTAAGTTTTCTCGACACTAATGCACCTCCGATAGATATCACTATATCCGGTGCATATTTATCCAGTTCATCCTCACTATATGCTGTCAGTACCGAATCTACGGAATAATCATCCTCTTCAAGATGAAGGTTAGACAAGGTTTCGGCCATTACCGCAACATTCGGAAACTTCACAAAACTCCCCACGGCTTTCTGCAATATGGAATCGGGCGCCATGAAACCGGCAACAAGCATTACCTTCGATTTCGAAAGCCGCTGTCCCAGTTCCTTGATTATCTCCTTATTGCCTATAGAATCGGCCTCTATAACTTTTATCACCCTCTCTTCTCCCTTTGTTACAGGAATCTTTCTTCCCAAAGGCTCACCAAGCCGCACATTTATATGTATCGGTCCCGGTTTCCCTCCAGTCGCCTCTGCCATTGCATCGTTGGAAATACGGTTGGCATACCATCTCAGTTCTTTGTCGTCATCGCCCCATGCCGGCAGGGAATAACTCTTCTTTACAAAGTTCTTAAGGGCCTCTTCCTGACGTAGTGTCTGCGAATCATCCTGATCTATCCATTGTTCCGGTCGGTCGGCTGATATCACAATCAGGGGCACTCCCTGATAATAGGCTTCGGCCACTGCCGGTCCGTAATTGAGAAGAGCCGTTCCCGACGTACAGATCAGTGCAACAGGCCTCCGGCTCACCAACGCCATCCCTAAGGCCATAAACGCTGCGCTCCGTTCATCCGTCACAATATGTTTTTTAAGTTCATCGCGGGATGCAGCTGCTATTAACAGCGGAGCATTCCGTGATCCCGGTGAACATACCACATCCTTGACACCATTCTCTTTCATAACATCGAAAAGGATGGAACAGAATCTCTTATCGGTATCTGTAAGGCTCATATAAATTTTTCAGGTTTATATCCACGAAGGAAGGCATCGGTTTCCATCCGTTTTTTCCCTGCGGGCTGGAGACTTATTATCTCTATTATCCCTTTTCCGCATCTCACTCCCATTCTGTCTTTTCCTATAATCAGTTCCCCGGGTATCCCTCCTTCTTTATTTTCTTCAGAAACTCTTGTTTCATAAATTTTTACGTCAACAGGTTCATCCGTGTTCCTGGAGTCTGTCATCGTAGTCCAGGCTGCAGGATACGGAGATAATCCTCTCACAAGGTTATGAATCTCAGTGGCCGGTTTTTTCCAGTCTATCCGGCATGTACCCTTAAATATCTTAGGCGCTGCCAGGAATTCTCCCTCTGGCTGTGGCTGAGGTCTTACGTTGCCACTCTCTATTTCGTCTACTGTATGTGCAGTCATCTCCGCGCCGAGTTCCATCAGACGGTCATGCACGTCACCGACATTATCAGTATCTTTTATCTCTATTTTCTGCTGTTCAATGATGTCACCGGTGTCTATCTCATGTTTTAGAAAGAACGTTGTCACCCCTGTCTCCTTCTCGCCATTTATAACTGCCCAGTTTATGGGTGCGGCTCCACGGTATTTAGGCAGTAAAGATGCATGGAGATTGAAAGTGCCTAATCTTGGCATACTCCAGACCGCTTCCGGAAGCATTCTGAAAGCAATGACTATAAAGAGGTCGGCGCCAATCTCCCGGAGAGTATCAATAAATTCCGGCGATTTCAGCTTCTCCGGTTGAAGCACCCTCAGTCCATTCTCCTTAGCATATTTCTTTACATCGCTCTCTATCAGCTTATGGCCACGCCCCGCTATCTTGTCGGGCATCGTCACGACCGCAGCTATATCTTTCCCTTCTTTCACAAGCCGGTCAAGGCTTGCTACAGCAAATTCAGGCGTTCCAAAAAAAACTATCTTTATCTTCTTCATGTCTTACAATCTCAAAATCTCAACAACTTAAACTCCCTACTCTTCATCGCAATAGTGTCTCAATACTCTTCTATAGGAATTGAAAATCTTAGACTTAGATACAAAACCAACATATTTTCCTTCATCCACGACCGGCAGATTCCACGCATGTGTCTGGTCGAAGATCTTCATCACCTCATCCATCGGTTGCCTGACATCTATACGTGCCGGGGCCGAAGACATAAACCGTGAAACGTGCATCTTTTTATAAAGATCTGTCCTGAACATAATGTTGCGGATATCATCCAGGAGCACCACCCCCATCAACATTCCGTTTTCATCTACCACTGGATACAGGTTGCGGTTTGACTTGGATATCACGTCAACAACCTCTTTCAGGTTCATTTCTGGTCGTACTGATTTGAAATCTTTTTCTATGACATTTTCCACCTTCAGAAGCGTCAGAACTGATTTGTCTTTCTCATGTGTCAGCAGGTCACCCTCTTTCGCTAATCGCATGGTATAGATGCTGTAAGGCAGAAACATTCTTATGGTCATATACGAAAGTGTCGACACTATCAGCAGCGGCAGAAACAGATCGTAGCCTCCGGTCATCTCTGCCGTAAGGAAGATGGCCATCAGCGGTGCATGCATTACTCCGCTCATCACTCCTGCCATACCTAAAAGTGTGAAGTTCTTGTTGGATATTCCGACTCCGTCAAAAAGATTGTTCAAAACAAACGCAAACAGAAATCCGCACATTGCGCCCACAAACAATGAAGGAGCAAATGTACCTCCTACTCCTCCTGCCCCATTTGTAGCACTCGTGGCAAATACTTTCATCAGCACTATCGCGCCGATAAAGCCGGCTATAAGCCAGATATTATCTCTGTCTACATAAAAGAAAGTGCCATCTAATATCATCGAATAATCCCCCTCCAACAGATTATTGATGGCTCCGTAGCCTTCCCCATATAACGGAGGCAGCAAGAAGATAAGACCTGCCATGATAACACCCCCGAGACACACTTTCGGCAGACTCCTCCTTACCTTCCGGAACATAGTCTCCATCATGAACATCACTTTCGTGAAATATAATGATATGAGTCCGCAGAACACTCCTAACGCCAGTGTGTAAGGAATGCTCCTTATCTTGAAGGGTTCGCTCTGTGAGAAAAAGAATTCTGCGTTATATCCCTCAAGTATATAGGCCACTGTAGCTCCGGTTATAGACGAGATCAGCAATGGCATCACCGTCGCTCCAGTCAGGTCTATCATCAGAACTTCGAGAGTAAATAGCATCCCGGCTATCGGAGCCCGGAATATTCCGGCGATACCTGCCGCAGCTCCGCATCCGACCAACAACATCAGGATTCTCGGCGACATCCTGAATGCCTTGCCCAAGTTTGATCCGATGGCAGCCCCGGTAAACACTATCGGCCCCTCTGCTCCCACCGACCCGCCGAATCCGATCGTTATCGATGAAGCTATCAAAGAGGAATACATGTTTTTCTTCTTTAGCCGGGATTTTCTCCGGGATATCGCATATAACACTTTCGTAACTCCGTGAGATATATTATCCTTCACCACATATTTCAGAAACACTGTCACTATAAGGATGCCAACAATCGGGTAAACAAGATAAAGCCAGTTAGCTGTCGTTGCGCTCATATGCGACGTCAGTAACCCGGCGATCAGGTGTATCAGATATTTCAGTAGCTGGGCTGCAAATCCGCACACTATTCCCACCACCAGAGAGAGAATCACTACAAAAGTCTTCTCTCCTATATACCTTTCGCGCCAGACTATGATGTCTACCCAGCGATCTGTAAACCAATTATGTGTCTCTTTATAGGCCATCTATATCCCCCTCCCGGTGACTACGGTCCTTACCGTGTATATCAATATCTTTATGTCTACTGATAGTGACATGTTTCCAAGGTATATAAGATCATAGCGTGTACGTTCAACCATCTGAGCCACCGACGATGCATATCCGTATTTCACCATCCCCCATGAGGTTATGCCTGGTCTGACCTGGCAGACAAGAGTGTAGTAAGGAGCTTGCTTCACTATCTGCTTTATGAAATGTTCCCTTTCCGGACGTGGCCCGACTATCGACATATCTCCCTTCAGCACATTCCAGAATTGGGGCAGCTCGTCAAGCCTGTATTTTCTTAGCCATCTCCCTGTCGGCGTGATCCGAGGATCATTCGCCTCGGAAAGTTGTGGCCCCGATGCTTCTGCATCATTATACATCGTCCGGAATTTGTATATCAGGAAGGGTTTCTGATGAAGACCTATCCTTTCCTGGGTATAGATCACCCGACCTTTCGATCCTCGACTGATTATCCATGCAAGTATCCCGAATAATGGCGACAGGACCAGTAATACAAGTATCGAAACTGCCACATCAAACGTCCTCTTTATATTCCGCGAAGCCTCGCTCATAACAGGACTTGCGAGGTCAACAAATGGCTCCCCGTAGATATCTTTGAGTCTTATCGCCGATGTCACAAAAGAAAAGGTGTCAGGAGAGATCTTTATCGGAATCTCAAGCGGGAACAGCCTGTAAACAAGGTTCAGCACTTTCTCTTCGTTATAGACTTCCGGAGCAAGTATCAGCTGGTCTATACCCAGCCGCTTGCAAGTTTCCTCTACTTCTTCGAGCTCGATTGCTCCTTTACCGTCGTTGAAAGGACATTCTCCCGGTATGTTGACAAAGCCACCTATGGTATATCTCACTCGCGACGGCCCTTTTACAAGTTTCTCGGCTACGATCCTCGACGCTCCTGAGTTACCGATTATCAGAGTACGGAAATGCCATTGATCTTGCCTGAAATGTTCTGTCGCATATGTCGTCACTATCAGCCGGCCAAGATAGGTGAAGATAAATAACACTCCGAATAATATGGCTATCAGCTCGTAATTTATTATCCTGTGGCCGGTCTGGTCGTTTATCAACAGAACAAGATATATCAGCACTGTGTTGATCAGTGCTGTAAAAGATGTAGTTGTGAGTTCCTGAAGCCTTGATTTACCAAAAGGTAAGTTATAGTAGCCTGACAACCAGTAAATTCCCAACATAGCAACCGGCACCACACATTGTTCCACCACAAGCTTCGTCGAAAAAAGATAAATCCATAATGTCCGGTATCCGTAATGACTCTCCGGTAACAGATAATATCTCACCACATTGAATATCCCGAATGCCAATGCTCCTGAAACAAGATCCAGGATCACATAGCGTAGTTGCTGGGCAAGCGGCGATATTCTCTTTTTGTTCATTGCTTTTCTTATTACTTCTTACTGCTCATCTGATTATCTTGAAAACTCCCCCTTTCCCTATCTTTATTATATTGCTCGCTTTGTGGGGTGTCCTGTCCTCGCGCCTGTAGCTGGATATATAGTCGGCTCCTCTCTTAATCTCTTCTGTTATTTCTCCAAACCATCGGGCGCTCTTTTCTCCGCTTATGTTCGCGGAGGTAGAAACAACGGGTCTTCCCAATGCTCTGCACAATGCCTGCGAATAAGCCTCTTTGGTTATCCTGATTCCCAGACTCCCGTCTTCCGAAATTAAGTTTGGTGCAACTCCATGTGCTCCGTCATAGATAATTGTCAGGGGTTGGTCTGCTGCTTCGATTAATTCGTATGCCACTTCCGGCACCTCATCAGTTATTCTCTCGATTACCTGTATGCTGTCAGTAAGCACCAGCATTGACTTACTGTCCGCTCTTTTCTTAAGCTCATAGATGCGTCTAACTGCAGTTTCATTTGTGGCGTCACATCCTAATCCCCATATAGTGTCGGTGGGATATAGTATGATCCCTCCCTTCTTCATGCATTCCGCAGCTCTCTTTACGTCTTCGCTGAAATCCATCTCTTTACTTAATTTCTTAACCTAAATTTTCAGCCTCTTCTGTCCAAATCCTTGCCGTTGCGTCCGACGGCATTCGCCAGTCTCCTCGCGGAGACAGACTCACGCTTCCCACTTTGGGTCCATCCGGCATGCACGACCTTTTAAACTGCTGACTGAAAAATCTCCTGTAAAATTCTCTCAACCATTTTTTTATGGTTGATGCCTCATATTTCCCTGCAAATGCTATCTTTGCCAATTGATATATCTTTTTCGGCCGGAAACCGTTCCTCAGCATATGATACATGAAAAAATCATGGAGCTCGTAAGGGCCCACAAGGTCCTCGGTTTTTTGTGATATGTCGTCATTACCGGAAGGCACAAGTTCCGGACTTATCGGCGTGGCTATAATGTCATTAAGAATAGCTGCCGTCTTTTCATCAGCCTGGGAGGCAAACCATTTCACAAGATGCTTGACAAGTGTTTTCGGAATCCCCGCATTTACTCCATACATAGACATATGGTCGCCGTTATATGTGCACCAGCCTAACGCAAGCTCCGACATGTCTCCCGTACCAATAACTATGCCGTTCTCTTTGTTAGCGAGATCCATTAGTATCTGAGTCCGTTCTCTCGCCTGTGAATTTTCATATGTGGCGTCATATTTTTTCGGGTCATGGCCGATATCTTTGAAATGTTGTGCCACAGCTTCACCGATAGCTATCTCTTTAACCGTCACTCCTAATTCCTCCATAAGAGCCGTGGCATTGTTCTTAGTCCTGCTGGTAGTAGCAAGTCCCGGCATAGTCACCCCAGTGATCCCTTTCCGGCTTATCCCCCTCTTGTCGAAAGCTTTAACTGTCACAAGTAATGCCAGAGTTGAATCCAGACCACCTGATATCCCGACTACTGCCCTCTTGCAACCTATTGCTTCAAGTCGCCTTATCAGTCCATATGCTTGAATATTGATTATCTCTTCACACCGCTCTTTTAAACGTTCACGGTCTCCAGGAACAAAGGGATACGCATCCGGCCTTATATCCGGAGTTATTTTCTCATTCTTTCTTTCTCCCTTATTTCTTTCAATTATCCTCAGCGTGTATTCAGCATCATCAAAGAATGTATTATATTTCCTCCTTTCATTTCGGAGTTTTTCGATATCAACATCTTTTGTTAAAGTCATCTCTCCTGTTTCAAATCGAAGGTTCTGACCATCTGCGATACCGTTCTCCCCGATTATTGTCTTACCGGAAAATACCAAGTCGGTCGAGGATTCTCCCCAACCGGCAGATGCGTAGGCATAAACACAACGGCATCTTGCCGACTGTTGCCTGATCAAGGATACTATATAGTCCTGCTTTCCGATTAATTCATCAGACGCAGACAGATTAGCGATAACTTCCGCCCCACCCATTGCAAGCTTACCGCTCGGAGGTTCGGGAACCCAAAGATCTTCGCAGATCTCTATTCCTGTTTTCACTCCTTCATGCTCGAAAAGCAGATCCGTTCCGAAAGCTACCTTGTATCCTGCCAGATCTATCGTTTCTCCGGTTATACCTTTACCGGATTCGAACCATCTCTTTTCGTAAAATTCACTGTAATTTGGTATATGTATCTTAGGGACTGCACCCAGTATTTCACCTCCCTGGATTGCAATACCACAATTATAAAGACGTCCGAATGTTCTCACAGGAGCACCGACCACAATAAGGATTCCGTTACCCTCAGTTTCCTCGCAGATTCTTCTGAGAGCCTTGTCAGATTTCTCAAGAAGCAGTTCCTGTTCGAACAGATCGCCGCAGGTGTAACCTGTAATGCACAGTTCAGGCATGACAAGAATATCGACGCCATCATTCTCGGCCGAATCGATTGCTTTCAGAATCCGTTCGCAATTATACTCGGGATCCGCCACTTTCACCTCTGGCACATGGCTCCTCACTCTCACATATCCGGTTATCTCCATCATCTGTTTGCCTTTCTTTTTGTTTCCATTTTCTTCTCCTTCCATTCCTTTTCTTCCCCGTCAGAAAAAATTGATAAGTAATATAGAAGTTGACCTCAACATATTTTTATCAAACCAATATTGCTCATATGATCTGATTTTGTCTCTTTTTGGATGAATATGTTAAGATTTATGACTTATGGTAAAACACCATATCTCCGCAAAAAATTTTCAAACACAAATTTACTAAAAAAACCGATTCCCTCCACCCTTACTCCATTTTCCCCATTTTTTCCTCTTTAACCGGAGTGATAAGGGAACAGAAGGAATCATTATATTTTTTTCTATAAAATTTTTAATATTTTTTAGAAGTATCTATTAGTTTGACTACCAAAATTATAAAGTGCTCTAACTGCAAAATAAGGCCCTTGAGATTCTATTATTTTCTTTTTGCCGTGTCTTCTTACTTATATTTTATCTTATTTTACCCCTTCTTTTTTATAACTTTGCATTACTATGATAACTTTTGATGTCTCAAACACTTCTTTGCCGGATCTTGATTTTGAGAAGGTGAAATTATGGCTTGACAGGGTAGCCCTTTCACACGACCGGCACATCGGTCGTCTCAATTATCTGTTTTGTGACGACGAGGAGATTCTTAAAGTCAACCGAGAATTTCTCGGACATGATTATTACACCGACATCATCACCTTTGACTATTCCAGAGAAGATAGGGTAGGAGGCGACCTTTTCATATCGCTTGATACTGTTAAATCTAATGCAGAGGAACTGGGAGTAGATTTCAAGTCGGAACTGCTACGAGTCATTGTGCATGGACTTCTCCATCTTTGTGGCATTGATGATAAGAAACCCGGTGAAAGAGAAATAATGGAGAAACACGAGAATGATGCCTTATCCTTTATATTGTAATAATAAATGAAATTTGATTTTGATATCATAGTGATAGGCGCCGGCCATGCAGGCTGTGAAGCTGCAGTCGCCGCTGCAAAATTAGGAGCTTCTACACTCCTGATAACCTCCGACCTTAATAAGATTGCTCATATGAGCTGTAATCCGGCTGTAGGAGGAATAGCGAAAGGTCAGATTGTCAGAGAGATCGATGCTCTTGGTGGCCAAATGGGTATAATTGCAGACCTCACTGCTATTCAATTCAGGATGCTTAATCGCTCAAAAGGACCGGCTGTATGGTCTCCAAGAGTCCAGTCTGACCGTGAAAAGTTCAGCAATCTGTGGCGTCACATTCTTGAAACCACCGAAAATCTTGAATTCTTTCAGGATATGGTGGTAAGCCTTGATATAGAATCAGTTGATGAAAGAAAAGAGGTTAGGGGAGTGGTAACATCTCTCGGCGTAAGGTTTAAAGCAAATAAAATTATTCTTACTGCAGGAACTTTCCTCAATGGTCTGATGCATTTTGGAGAAACAAAATTACAAGGGGGCAGAATTTCAGAATCCGCCTCTTTAGGCTTGTCTGACCAATTAAAAAATCTCGGCTTTGAAGTGTTGCGCATGAAGACTGGAACTCCGGCAAGAATTGATGCCCGCTCTATCGATTTTTCATTGACAGAACGGCAGGATGGAGATGATCTGGTGAAACTTTCTGAAGACAAAAATGATGGCATAGCTGGACCTGCAATGGATTTGTTGAAAAGAGATTTTCATAAATTTTCTTTTCTCCCGGAAGTGCAGAGGATACTATCTCCCCGCAGCTGCTTCATCGTTCATACCAATGAAGAATGTCACCGGATAATGCATGCCAATCTTGAACGTTCCCCTTTATATAATGGCCAGATAAAAAGTATAGGACCGAGATATTGTCCGAGCATTGAGACAAAGATTGTCACATTTGCTGACAAGAACAGCCATCAGCTTTTTCTTGAACCGGAAGGAGAAGATACTAACGAAGTTTATATAAACGGTTTTTCAAGTTCTTTCCCCTGGGAAATTCAGCTTGAAGCATTAAGTAAGGTTCCGGCTTTAAGAAACGTCCAGTTCTATCGTCCGGGCTACGCCATAGAATATGATTATTTTTCTCCCACCCAATTAACCCACGACTTGCAGACAAAGCTTGTAAAAGGTCTGTATTTTGCCGGACAGGTAAACGGCACCACAGGGTATGAAGAAGCCGCCTCTCAAGGATTAATGGCAGGCATCAATGCGGCACGCTCATCAGCCGGATTGGAACCGATTGTTCTCGGGAGGGATCAGGCATATATTGGGGTATTAATAGATGATCTCGTCACTAAAGGAGTTGATGAACCTTACAGAATGTTCACATCCCGTGCAGAATTCAGAATACTTCTCAGGCAGGATGATGCCGACATGAGACTAACTCCATTAGGACATGAAATAGGACTTGCCACTTCAGACCGTTTTGAAGCCATGGCATCAAAAAAGAAACAAAGAGACGATTTAATAGAATGGTGCAAAGATTATTTAGTGAAGTCCAACGATGCTTTGAATGAGTCTTTAGGAAAATTAGGAACTTCTTCTTTGTCGGCCTCTATCCGTCTCTATGAATTGCTTAAGAGACCCCAGTTAAATTTCGAAATTCTCTCAAACTTGATCCCTGAACTCAAAATTCGCCTCAATTTAATAGAACCGGGCAGGAAAGAAGAGATTATCGAAGCAGCAGAAATACTTATAAAGTATGGTGGTTATATAGACCGGGAAAGAGAACTTGCAGAAAAAAGTAAAAGGCTCGAATATGTGCAGTTGCCGGATTCGATAGATTATGATTCCCTTTCTTCGCTTTCTACAGAATCAAGACAAAAGCTTTCAAAAATCCGGCCTAAAACTATAGGGCAGGCTTCCCGTATACCAGGCGTGTCCCCGGCTGATGTCAATATCTTACTTGTCTTACTGCATAGATAATGTTCCACGTGGAACATTCATTATCTATATTTCCAGCTAATGCTTTATAATGTCTTTACTATAGTGAATTTAAACACACTCCAAACTTAAATTAAATCTATGAAACTCGAAGAAATTAAATCTCTTATCCGAGATGTGCCTGATTTCCCATCTAAGGGAATAATTTTCCGTGACCTTACAACTATGCTGAAAAATGCGGAGGCTTTAAAAATAATGAGCAAAGAACTTGCTGATCTCTATCGCGACAAGGGTGTTACGAAAGTTGTCGGTATAGAATCACGCGGCTTTATCGGTGGAAGTATACTTGCTTATGAAATTGGTGCAGGCTTTGTGCCGGCAAGAAAGCCGGGTAAATTGCCTTCCGTAACAATTAAAAAAGCTTATGCAAAAGAGTATGGGGTAGATACAATAGAACTACATAGCGACGCTATATTGTCCGATGACATCGTGGTTCTCCATGACGATTTGCTTGCTACAGGTGGCACTATGCTTGCTTGTTATGAATTGGTAAAAAGTATGAATCCTAAAAAGATTTATATCAATTTCATCGTGGAACTTACTGCTCTGAATGGTCGGCAAATTCTTCCGGAAGATTGTGAGGTGACCTCTTTACTTAAATATTAAAAATATTACAGATTGATTCTCGGTTTCATCGAAATTTCTTCAAATTAAAATTATGTCAGAGAAGACTATCTCCGATAATGCAGATTCAATTAAAATTGACGATGTAAAGGGAAAACCATCAATATTCTCGTTAAGTGAAAATAAAGATGGAATATGTTTAGTGGCCCGGCAGGAAGAAATTGATCAGGCCATAGAGAATATCCTCGCAGATGTCGGAAGAAATATCGATGAAAACGGAAGATTCGGATTGGAAATTCAGCCTGATAGAACTAAAGAGGATTTAGCCAATAATCGGCCGGGGAATCATCTTCGTGAGAAAATTCTCAATCTGCCTGAAGCCCCCGGCGTATACATGTATATTGACAAATACGGGAAAGTTATCTACGTCGGAAAAGCCAAAAGGCTAAAGAGACGTGTTTCTTCTTATTTCAACAGGAAACACGATTCCGTAAGGACAAATCTTCTTGTGAGGAATATTGTCGATATGCGATATATCGTCGTGCCATCCGAAGAAGATGCCCTTCATCTTGAGAACGCCATGATAAAGGCGTATAAGCCCCATTATAATGTCTTGTTGAAGGATGACAAGTCTTACCCATGGATCGTAATTACCAAAGAATTATATCCCAGGGTTTTCATGACAAGAGAGAAGGGACTTGATGCAAAATATTATGGCCCTTACAGCAGTGTGCAGTCTGCCAAACTAATGCTTCAGCTTATTCGCGACACATTCCCTCTGAGAAGCTGCCTGCATACGCTCACAGAACAAAACATTGCAAAAGGGAAATATAGACTTTGTCTTGATTACCATATAAAGAAGTGTGCAGGGGCCTGCCGCGGGTTTATTAATCCCGAAGACTACGGAGAATATATCACCAGAATCCGCCAGATCCTTAACGGAGAGACTGTAATTCTCGAAAATCATCTCAAAAGTGAAATGACCCGTTTGAGCGAGGAATGGAAATTTGAGGAAGCTCAGGCCATCAAAGAAAAATATGAGAGCGTCAGAAAATACAATGCAAAAACTGTTATCGCTTCTCCGGAAGAGGATGTCGATATGTTTGCCTATGATGAGAATGGCGACTCGGCATATGTAAATTTCATGCACCTTCACCATGGCGCGGTCGTGCAGAGCCTGAATATGGAATTCCGCCGAAAACTTGCTGAAACTAAAGAGGAGATTCTTTCTCTCGCAATTGCAGAAATCACCAGGAGATTTAACAGAAAGTTCGGGAAAGTTATCGTTCCCTTTGTACCTGACGTGGAATTCGAGGGCGTTGAATTCATCGTGCCCCAAAGAGGGGAAAAGAAAAAGATTCTTGACGTCGGCATGAAGAACGTAAGACAGTATATGGCCGATAAGGAGAAGATGGCGGAAAAACTTGATCCGGAGAGGGGAGTGGAGAAGCTCATGGAACAGATGAAAAATGATTTCCGTCTTGAAGTGCAGCCACGCCATATAGAATGTTTCGACAATTCAAACATTCAGGGCACAAATCCCGTGGCAAGCTGTGTAGTTTTCCGCAACGGCAAGCCTTCAAAAAAAGATTACAGGCATTTCATAATAAAGACAGTGGAGGGTCCCGACGACTTCGCTTCGATGAAAGAAGTGCTCCACAGGCGCTATTCAAGACTGGCTGCCGAGGGTGAGGATTTGCCTCAGTTGGTCGTCGTGGATGGCGGTAAAGGTCAGCTTAGTGCAGCCGTTGAAGCTTTTGATGAGATGGGGATAAGAGGTAAAGTGGCCCTTGTAGGTATTGCCAAGAGACTTGAGGAAATTTATTTCCCCGGAGACCAGTTCCCTCTATATATAGATAAAAAGAGTAGAAGCCTGCAGGTCATACAGGCTCTTCGGGATGAGGCGCATCGTTTCGGAATAACCCACCACCGGTTGCGCAGATCAAAAGGGCAGATCACCAGTGAACTTGACAATATTAAAGGAATAGGGGAGGCTACTTCCAAAATACTGATGACTAAATTCAAGAGTCTCAAGAAAATCAAAGAGGCTTCTTTCGAGGAACTGGAAAAAGAAATCGGACCTGCCAAGGCCCGACTCATTCAGTCTTATTTCGCTACTCCATAGGATATAATTCTACATCTATTCCGGATTTATCTTTGTCTAATCTGTCTTTTAGTTCCTTTATCGGTGTGTCACTGAAATGATAGGGTATCAGTATCTTCGGCTTGATTGTCAAAGCAGCTTTCTCAGCCTGGTCGATGGTCATTGTGTATGGTTGGTTAACTGGTAAAAAAGCCAGATCAATATTCTTTATCTGTGACATCTCAGGGATATCTTCTGTGTCACCGGCAATATAGATTCTGGTTCCGTCAAAATTGAGGATGTATCCGTTCCCATTTCCTTTAGGATGGAATTTTTCCCTTCCCGGTGTCGTATTGTATGCCGGCACGCTCTCAAGGACGATTCCGTCCTTAAGATTCATAGACTCATTGTTGGCCATGACTGTTCCTTTCCCGAGCTGCTTTTCAGATGTTTCGTTCAATATTATCTGAGTACCGGGCTTTGACAGTTCCTCTATAGCTTTAGGATCAAGGTGATCATAGTGTTCATGAGTCACCAGAATATAGTCTGCTTTAGGCAGCTCTGTATAGTCGATTGTTGTATCTCCGACTTTGGTGACGGGATCCACATAAATTTCAATACCGTCATATTCGAGAGAGAGGGAGGCGTGTTTGAAAAGGGTAATATTGATCCTGGATCCATCTTTAGTGGTGAGGATTTTCTCGGGATAATTTGTTTCTGCATTCATAACAGTAATAAATATTAATAGAATAAGTGTTGTTACTAAAGAGCGTTTCCCATGATTTAATTGTTTCATATTCAAATTGATTTTGATTGATTCCAATTCTCAAAATTAATAAATTTTGCTAAAAAAGAGGAAAGGTCAGACCTGTAAAAGGCTTTCCCTTTCCTCCTTTTTTCCTGATGCTTCTGAAGTCAGTTCACCATTTCTGATAATGGATGTTTTCGGTTTTGAACTTATCTTTTGGTTCGGGGTTTTCAGCGGGATAACCTAAAGTGATTACATTTAATGGGATTATGTTTTCAGGGATATCGAGCACTTTTTTCACCCCGTCGACAGTTTCGGATATCGGGTATACTCCGCACCATACTGCTCCCAGACCATAGGCATGGGCTGCCAGCAGAATATTTTCAGTGGCGGCAGAACAGTCTTGAATCCAATATTCTTTTCCGTCACCCTCCATAGCTTTGTCCATATTGCCGCAAACCACTATGGCAGCTGTAGCTGTTTTCAGGTTAAACCAAGGTTTCACAACATTGAGTGAGTCGAGAGTCGGTTTGTCAGTCACAATGATAAATGACCATGGTTGTGCGTTTACCGCAGAGGGAGCAGCCATACCGGCTTTAACCAAAAGATCGAGTGTGTCTTTGGCGACAGGTTGATTTGTGAATTGACGGATACTTGTACGAGTCATTATATTCTCAATGACTGCTTGAGTTGCATCTGCAACATTAGTTTCTTCCTTAGTGGCTTTTGAATCTGTACAAGAGGCCATGATTCCTGCAAAAATTAAAAGAGATAAAATAAATTTTTTCATAAAAGTTTTGTAATTAATATTTTGCAAATATAATAAGAAGGTTCGGTTTATTAAAATTGAGTGATATTGAAATTATTTTTTTATAGAAGAAACTTTCATCGCGGCTCCTCCTCCAGGTGCGAGATATTGTTTCAGTCTAGTCTTGTTGTTTACTTTTACCTTGCGGATGTTATAGCTTTGGGGATTCAAATCCCAATGAGCATCCTTGCCGTCTTCATAAATTGTCACTTCATAATCCACACCGGCCGGTAAGAATGAAAAGTCAATCAAAGCTTCCCTGGGATTTTCATCCGTTATCGCTCCAACAAACCAATCATCAGAGTTTTTATCTTGACGGGCTACCGTGATATATCTCGCGGGTTCGGCTTCAAGATATCTGGAATCTTTCCATTCCACAGGGACTTCTTCTATAAAAGTGAATGCATCCGGAAATCTTTCATAGTTCTCCGGCAAATCTGCAGCCATCTGCATGGGAGAGGGCATAGTGAGATACAAAGCGAGCTGACGGGCAAGAGTTGTCATGGCTTTCCCGGTTTTCCCCTCACCATAATAACTCAGGTCTGTCTGGAATAAACCAGGGGTATAGTCCATCGGCCCCCCTTTCAATCTGGTGAATGGGAGAAGGGCAGTGTGAGACGGAGGATTACCACCCATAGACTCGAACTCTCCTCCTCTTGCAGATTCTTGTGCCAACCAATTGGGATATGTTCTTATTAGTCCGGTGGGACGTGGAGCCTCATGGCTGTCGATCATTATCTTATAATCTGCAGCACGTTCAGCAACATAATTAACATGGTCGACCATCCATTGAGAGGAATGATGTTCGGAACGTGGTATAATGGCACCAACATAGCCTGTCTTGACAGCATCATAATTGTTGTCTTTCATAAATTTAAAGGCAGTTTCAAGCTGACGTTCATAATCAGCTGCATTAGCTGCTGTTTCATGGTGCATGATAAGTTTCACACCTTTTTCTTTAGCGTAATCTCTGAGATATGGGAGATCGAAATCCGGATAAGGTTTGTCGAAGAGGAACTGACGGTTCTTGCGATAGCTTGCCCAGTCTTCCCAGCCTTCATTCCAACCTTCCACAAGCACTCCGTCAATATTATGCTGAGCTGCAAAGTCGATATATTTCTTTACATTTTCAGTGTTTGCCGGGTGTCGTCCGTTAGGTTTCAATTCCTTATAATCTGTGATACCCGGTTTTGCGCGATAGTCATCGGAATAGGCCCAGGTCTTTTCTTTCCCTGTAAACATTTCCCACCATACTCCCATAAATTTCATGGGCTTAATCCAGGAAGTGTCTTCTATCTTGGATGGCTCGTTCAAATTAAGGATCAGTTGGGAGGCCAGGATATCACGCGCATCATCACTTACTATAATTGTGCGCCAGGGAGTATTGAATGGCAATTGAATATAACCTCTCACACCAAGACGATCCGGTGTCAGATGTGTTTTCATGCCGAATGTTGCCGGATCAAGATCAAGCTGAATTGCAGGGAAACCGACAAGGGCTGCCTCATGAATATTGATGTAAAGGCCGTCGTCCGTCTTGGCAAGCATTGGAGTCTGAATGGTATTTTCCAACTCGGGCGCCCATTGGCTTTCTGAGTGTTTCCCGGCTTTTGATTTCAAGGTTTCCGGCATTTCCGACAGTCTGGCTTCAGTCCAAAGGAACTCATCTGTGTCATAATCACCGGGGATGGCAAATAAAGTATGGTCTGCCGGAAAATTGAATTCGGATATTTCATCCAGAACTGCCAGGTAGTTGGCCTTGTCTTGTAGAGGGAACTGATAACGGAAGCCCATGCCATCATCGAACACCCTGAAACAGATTGTCATTAACATTCCGTCAGTGTTTTCAAGATTCACGGAAAGCTGGTTGTAATGATTGACGATGTCGGAATATTCTCCCCACACAGGATGCCATGTCTCGTTAAATGTGGCAGTATCCGTGCTGGCTATCCTGAACTTATCGGTGAAAGAGGCTTCTTTCGCAGTGAGACCCAATTTACTGTCTATAATTACAGGCTTGCCTTTAAAGCTAAGATTATAGTATGGGATACCCTGTCTGTCAACATCTACATTAACTCTAAGGTTGCCATCAGGGGAGGAAATGTCAGCCGCTGACAAATTAAAGGCTACTACGGCTGAAATCACAAACAGATTCTTAATACTAATTTTTTTC
>JAFLTN010000004.1 GCA_022510445.1 Muribaculaceae bacterium
GAGAGGTCACAATAATGGCTGCCTCCAATAATGGTAAAATGGCCACGGCCAAGGTGACAGTGAAACCGGCGGGAGAAATCATAGAGGTTGAGAATATCAGGCTCAGCGCCCAAGATCTAACATTGATGGCAGGTACCACCAGTTTGCTGAAAGCTACCGTTGAACCGGAGGATGCCACAAACATCAATCTGGCATGGAGCGTTGCTGATGCAACCATAGCATCCGTATCTTCTGACGGAACGGTAACAGCTATTAAGGAAGGCCGGACAACCGTGACGGTAACCTGCGGTGATGTATCGGCAACCTGTCAGGTAACGGTTAAAGAAGATTCCGAAATAACTGTCATACCGGGCGAGGGTACAAATCCGGGTGACGATGACGACTCTCCGGCTGACAATACTGAGAACGGTGGTTCTCTCTCAGGAAAGGACCTCACTATCCGTGTAGGACAAACTGCATCGGTGGATCTTGTCCTTCCGGAAGGTCTTAGCGAGATGCCTCAATTTGACTGGAATCTTGCACCAGGCGGAGCAGACTACGTTTCAATGACGACATCAACCTCTACACTATCCGCTTCATTCACAGGTCTCAAAGAGGGACAGACTTCATATAACGTCTTACTGAAAGGCAATGCAAAAGTTTTGGTGACAGGAAAGGTGACTGTAATAGCCGAACATCCGATGACTTCACTCTCCCTGGATCCGGCCCAGATATCAATGCCGCTCAATTCTGATCCTGTTCAGATCAAGGCTGTCTGTACTCCGGAAAATGCTTCAAACCTAACATTGACCTGGTCAAGCAGTAATCCCGGTGTGGCTACTGTTTCCGATAACGGTATCGTGACTCCGGTTGCTGTCGGCCAGACTACAATCACAGCAACCACAACAGACGGAAGCATGCTGAGCGCTTCAAGCGAGGTGACAGTATTTGAAGAACAGCATTATGCTCCCATAGAGGTTACACTTTCAGAGCAGAACATGATTGTAAGGGATGGTGACGAGATCAATATGTGGGCTATCGCAACCGGCGGTTATGAAAACGGCTGGAAGTTCATCTGGACTTCCGGTGAAAATCCGACAGAAATTCTTTCTGAGGAAAATCATATAACGATAAAAGCCCAAAACAGCAATATTGAACCATTGACGGTGATCTACAATCTGTCGATACTAAACAAAGATGACAGAGAAATTCTTTATGAGGAAACTTTTGATTATGCAATAGAGATCTGGAGCAACCCTGTTCTTCCGGGAGAACCGGGCTATGAAGGTGAAGAGGGTTCAACAGGTGTCAATGTCTCTGAAACTTCTGTTCGAGAAGGAAATCTGCTAACTCTTAATGCTGATGAACCGATAGGCGGTTACAATTTCTACTGGACCTATAACTGGACTTTTGAAAATGCCGAAATAGGTGAAGATGAGGAAATAACCCTTGTTGCAGGTAAAGAATCCGGATGGACAGGCAAAGAGAAATCTATAAATGAATGTGTTTATAATGTAAAATTGACCAACTATGGACCGAACGGAGAACTTTGGACGGAAGCATTACTCAGTTCACCGATAGTGAAGGTTTATAACCGTCCGGTTACGCCTGCCCAACTCCTAAGAAAGGGAGACGGAACAAGTTGCACATTCATTGTGATCATTGATCTCCTTTATGACGAACTCACTGATTTGGGTTATGAGTTTGTTTACGGATATACAGATGCAACGGGAGAAGACCATATCCTGGCAACAACGCCTTTAAGATATTGCCATACCACTGAAAAAATCTATAATGATCCTTCCAATACATTCTGGGCGTATGCAATTTGGTCATATGAAGACGGCTCCGCTGTTAGCAGCGGTCTCAGATATCTTGACGGAAGTGAAGATCCTTACTTCGATGCTTCAGTGTTCGACGGATCTTACAATTCAAGAAGTCAGGAGACCGAAGGCAAGGATGTGACAGCCATCTACACGCTCGACGGACATTATGTAGGGAATGACACTTCACGTCTGGTACCCGGCATTTATCTGATCAATAAAATGGAAGGAAATAAGATAGTATCTAAAAAATTCGTTAAAAGATGAAAAATAAGATATTGATATTTTCTTTGGCATCGGTTTCTTATCTGGCTTCCGGTTTCTCAGCCGGCGCACAACGTTTTGAAATCAAGCCTCACGCAACAATAGGACTCGGGAAAGGAGTCGATCTTGAATCGACTCTTCCTATGGTTTCTGAAAAAGGTGTTTCAAATGAATTCGGAGTTGATTTCGGGTACACCTTCTGGGAATCGGGCGCCAATAGCCTCAATGTGAATATAGGACTGGGTTACCGGACTTCATCCTTGAAGTTCCGGGCCCAGGATATGAAATATAGATATTCGGCACCTCCATCTGCGGATATGGACGGCGACACATATATCAGATATTACGATGTCAATGATCTTGAGCAAAAGATTGGCACAGGTCATTTCAATATACCGTTATATTTGGGATATGAATACCGTATCAATGACTGGTTCAATGTTTATGCCGACCTCGGTTTTAATTTCGGGATAAAATGTAAGGCTACCTTAAATCACATATCCGGAAGTATTGACACATATGGTATTTATCCTCAGTATGGAGATAATTTCGAAATTAAGGATCCTTTCATGAACGGTTTCGGAGAGCATGCCCTTTCAAGCTCAATGAAAGGGAAAATCTCTGCAAACAGTTTCATGCCATCTTTTTTAGTGGGAGCCGGAGTGGAAACAAAAATTTGGGGACCATTATGGTTTATGTTAGGATTCAGATATGACTGTGGTTTCAATAATATGTTCAAAAACCTAATAGAGGGCACAACACCTTTCACAGCATCAACTGCACCCGTCACCTATACTGTGAAGGATGGGGAGAGAGTGACGCCGATATCGGATTATTTGAACAAGAGCCGGCTTTCAGTATTTTCACTGAATTTCGGATTTAGTGTGAAATTCTGAGATACGTGACTGGGAATAAAACGGAACGGACTGAGATTCATCGTCTGGAGAATTTCAGGCCGTTTTATATTTTGGAATTTTTCAGCGGCTCCATAGGAGCTTTTCCCGGAGAATGGAGGCAAAACCTTCATTTTTCTTTCGTATCAATAAGACTGAAAATGGCGACTTGCATATCCGGAATTCTCCGGATGCCGGCAAACCTACCGAACGGTCGTCAACCGATAAAATAAATTTGCCCGAACGGCTTTCAGGTCTTAACACCAGTAAAGCATCCGACCCAACAACAAGGGGTCGCAAAGTGAGACGGTGAGGTGCCACAGGACAGATGCAGACACAATCTATAGTGGGCTCCATTAACGGTCCTCCGGCCGAAAGACTATAGGCTGTACTTCCTGTAGGAGTTGATATTATAAGTCCGTCGCCCTTGTAATCTGCCAGAAAACTTCCGTTGATATCGGTTCTTACGGAAATCATTGAAGAGCCATCCCTGAGAAATGTGATTTCATTCAGAGCATAAGGCCACATATCTTCGGGAAGACCCTCACCTTCCACTTTCAGGAGCATTCTCTTCTCGACTGTGATGTTTCCCTTACACACTTCTCCTATCATCTCCTCAACTCCGGAGAGTCGGCAACAGGAGAGAAATCCGAGATGACCCGTATTAACTCCCAAAATAGGAATCTCACGATCACCGATCCACCGGGCCGCCCTGAGGAATGTGCCGTCACCTCCTATACTCATGACAAGGGAGACCGAAGGTGGTAATTTCTCTACAGGGACCGAAACACCCATATCAACTCCGTTAGATTCCAGATATTCTGCGAACCGGCTCTGAATATAGATTCTGAAACCAGTCTTATTCAGAAACGAAAAAACAGCAGGAAGGTCGGGCAATGATTCCGACTGACTTCTGCTGCCGTAGATAGCTATCCGATTGGCGATGCCCTCATCCATAATTTTGAGACCCTGTCTAAACATTCATAAGAGCCTGCAGAGAGAGCAGACGTTCTGCAGCTATCTGTGATTCCAGTATATCGGATCCAGAGGCATGAGCCTCGATGACGTGAAAATCATATCTTTCAAGACTTCTTATAGCGGCCGAAGGATCCGAATGACGCACACGCAAAGTTACCTTTATCCTCCCCTCTTCTCCCGGAGAAGACAAAAGATCCACAAGATGAGCGTCGCTGTCTTCAACTGCATGAGCCAGGACACTCGCACTATAATCTTCCGGCTGACATTCCACTGTTATAACGCTGCAATCATCGCGACTGGCAATCATGGATCCGATCCCCTCCAACAAAGAGGTCTGATCAATAATTCCCAAAGGGTTACCGTCTTCTGTGACACCCAATTCACGCATCGGAGTGTCAAGAAGGCGAGGAATGATTTCAAGAACCGGCATATCCGATTCCACAGTGGCAACCGGATGACATTCCTCAATTGTCTTTCCTAATGATAATATATCTTTTGCTGTCATTTCACTATTTTAACAACCCCAACCTCCCATAGTTTAACGGTTTTTAGCTATTTTTGCACTAATATATAACAGCTTCCGTTAAATTATAAACATCAAGGGAATTGCTTTAATATTCAAAATTACAAATTTTGTGCCGAAAAATATAGGAGAGATGACAAGATTAAGTGTTAATATAAATAAAGTGGCCACTTTGCGCAACGCACGTGGTGAAAACAACCCCGATGTAGTCAAATTCGCAATTGACTGTGAAGCCTATGGAGCACAGGGGATTACAGTTCATCCAAGGCCCGACCGACGCCATATTACCCCCGAGGATGTATATGACCTAAAAAAAGTTGTCACCACAGAATTCAATATTGAGGGTTATCCTTCGGAAGAGTTTATGAAGATGGTGCTGGATGTCAGGCCTGACCAAGTGACACTTGTGCCTGACTCACCGACCGACAAAACTTCAAACGTGGGCTGGGACACTGCTTCCAACATTACTTTCCTCTCCGACATCTGCGGCAGTCTGAAAGAGGCCGGTATCAGAAGTTCAATTTTTGTAAACCCCTCCCCCATCATGGTGAGCAAGGCTGCCGAAGTGGGAGCTGATAGGGTAGAGCTTTACACAAAACCTTATGCCGACCTTTACGAAAAAGACCGAGAATTTGCGATAGCCCCATTTATAGAAGCTGCTACTGTGGCACGGGATGCCGGACTCGGACTTAATGCCGGACATGACCTGAATCTGAGAAACCTCAGCTATTTCAAGTCAATGATTCCATGTCTTGATGAAGTTAGCATAGGGCATGCCCTCATATCCGACGCTTTATATTACGGCATCAGGGAAACAATACGAAAATATCTTGACTGCCTCCGATGAACGATTCATTTACATTTTGGGAAGCCATTGAAAGCGGAGTCTATATCATCATTCCGCTGACCTTTCTTCTGATAGTATCCTTATGGATATGGTGCAAAAGAACTTCAGTTGTGATAAAGGAGCAGAAGCAGCCTGCCATCCTGATGCAGAAAATCAGGGATTATGTTATTGAAGGTGATCTGGAAAACGCCACCGGACTTTGCAGGAGCTCAGATTCTTCAGCGGCTCTGATTTTAAGAAGAGGAGTAAGCCGGATTGGATATCCTATTTCTGAAGTGGCTGACTCCATGTCAGAAATAACAGCGGTGGAGGATGTAAAGCTCGAAAGAGGTCTGGAATGGTTAAAGGCCATCGCCGTCATTGCCCCTCTCCTCGGAGCAATTGGCACCTTGACTGGAATAACCGTCGCTTTCCATAACGTAACTACCGGTCCCGACGGTTTCGACAACGCGATTCTCTGTGAACTGTTAAGTCCCACCTTTATCACTGTGGCAGCAGGTCTGGGAGTGGGAATAATATCACTCGTGGCTCTTACCTCCCTTGAGGGAGTGGTGAAGAAAACTCAAAACCGACTCTCTTCCCTATGCGTGGAATTCCTTGACCTCCTGAACGAACCCTCCTGAAGCTACAAAAAAATTCGTTAACTTTGCACTTTGCCGACAACCGGCAAAAGAACTAACCGAGATTAAGATTTTCTCAGAAATGCTGACAAAGAAATATAAACTTATTAACAATTTAGGAGGGTGGTTTGTGTTTATAATCGCCCTGATAACCTATTGGTTGACCTTAGAACCGACCGCTTCCTACTGGGACTGCGGCGAATTCATAATCCAGGCAGACAAACTTGAAGTAGGTCACCCGCCGGGCAATCCCATCTTCATGCTTACAGCACGTTTCTTTGCTAATTTTGCAACAGATGCGGGAAGTATTTCTGTGATGGTAAACGCAATGAGCGGACTGCTTAGCGCCCTTACCATTCTTCTGCTTTTCTGGACCATCACCCACCTTGTGAGGCGTCTTGTAGTGAGAGACAGCCAGAGAAAAGAGATAACCCTTCAGCAATACCTGGCGATTATGGGAAGCGGCCTCGTGGGTTCGCTCGCCTATTGCTGGAGCGACACTTTCTGGTTTTCTGCGGTGGAAGGTGAGGTTTACGCTTTCTCCTCTTTCTGCACAGCCCTTGTGTTCTGGCTAATACTTAAATGGGAAGATCATGCCGATTCCCCTCATTCCGACCGTTATCTTATATTGATCGCCTATATTATCGGAGTGAGCGTGGCCGTTCACCTTCTCAACCTCCTCTGTATTCCGGCGATAGTGCTTGTTTTCGCTTATCGCAAATGGAAAGACATGACACTGGTGAAATCGCTTGTCACGCTTGTGGTAGGATTCGTCATAATCGCTCTTGTTCTTTTCGGCCTTGTGCCCGGATTTATCAAGGTTGCCCAACAATTCGAGCTTCTCTTTGTCAACGGTTTCCATCTGAGCTATAACAGCGGTGCCATTTTCTATGCGTTACTGACTGCCGGAATCTTTATCTGGACACTTTCGGAGCTCTATCGTCAGAAAAGCGGTCTGTGGATAAGGATATCATTCCTCCTTTCGCTCGCAATATCCGGAATATTCTTCTTCGGAGACACATTTGTGATCGGATGGTTCCTTTTAGCGTTCGTGGCCTTCCTCCTCTTTTCCAAATATGGAAGGAATCTTTCAGTGAGGGTCCTTTCAGTCATAATGTGGAGCATTGCAGTTATCTTCACCGGATATTCAAGCTATGCCCTTATCCTGATCCGTTCGAGCGCCGACACACCTATGAACCAGAACTCGCCTGACAATGTGTTTGACCTTGCCACTTACCTTAACCGCGAGCAATACGGAGAAAACCCTCTGATCTACGGGGAAACTCTCTATTCATCACCGATGAAGCAGAGCTATTTCACTGCCAGGGATACAGTAGGATATATGGAAGACGGCACAGCCGTAACTCTGGCGACTCCGTATTATAATTCGGTAATCGACAAGGGTAAACCTCAGTATGCAAAAGGTGTGGAAGGAGCATTGCCTGTTTCTGAATACGGATTCCTTTCCGAAGATGAAAATAGGGATAATGCAGCCCAATCCCAACGCGGAGGAGATTATTATGTAAAGAAAGACTACAAACCGGAACCCAAGCTGAATCCTGAACTGAACATGCTGTTCCCGAGAATCTACAGCAGGATGCACCGTGACGCCTATAAGCAATGGGTAAGACTTGACACAACTCCGGGAAGTCTTGTGGCCATACATGCGATTGATCAGAATACCGGCGAACAGATTCCCGAATACGACACTCAGAAAGAACCGACATTTAATCAGTTTACAGGCAGGTACATGTATCCTGAGAAATATGTATTCAAGCCCTCATTCAGACAAAATCTTGAATACTTCTTCAATTATCAGCTAAACCACATGTATCTGCGTTATTTCATGTGGAACTTTGCCGGTAGACAGAACGACATCAACAACCAGCAGGGAGAGCTTGATGCCGGCAACTGGATTTCCGGAATCCCATTTATCGACAACACCCGACTCGGAGACCAGAACCTACTGCCTGACGACTTAGGCAAGAATAATGCCGGGCATAATGTTTATTTCATGTTGCCGCTGATTCTCGGCATCATCGGTCTCATCTGGCAATCATTTGCCGGAAAACGTGGAATCGAACAGTTCTGGGTGGTCTTTTTCCTTTTCTTCATGACAGGAATAGCCATCGTGCTATATCTTAACCAACCGCCCAACCAACCGAGAGAACGTGACTATGCCTTCGCCGGATCATTCTATGCCTATGCCATCTGGATAGGCATGGGAGTGGCTGCCCTTTGGAGGATATTCATGTATGTGACAGGAAATTTCATACTCAAAAATAAAGAAGTCAAAGTCCTGAATCACGGCTTCCCGACCGATTCCGAGGAAGGAAAGGAACTTGAGAAAAAGATTGAAGAAACTGAGGCAATAAATCCCCCGGCCGACAATGAGGAACCGGAGCAACTCGACACAATCATCAACGAGCCCGAGAAATTATGGTCAGTTTCACGCATATGTGCAGTCGTGGCATGTCTCCTCGGGATTATCGTACCGATACAGATGGTGAGCCAGACTTGGGACGACCATGACCGTTCGGGACGATATGCGGCACGTGATTTTGCAATCAATTATCTTGAAAGTCTGGAGCCAAATGCAATAGTTTTCTGCAACGGTGACAACGACACCTTCCCGCTGTGGTATGCGCAGGAAGTAGAGGGAGTTCGTCCCGATGTAAAAATAATAAACCTGAGCTATCTCAACTCCGATTGGTATGCAAATCAGGCAAGAAGCCAAAGCTATGAGGCTGCACCGATCGATATGACGGCCACGCCGGCAGACTATGCTTTCGGCAAATCCGACGTAGCGGTGCTCGGAAGAGAAACAGCTCCGGCTGATCTGCTGTCAAGTCTCAAGCTATATTATCAGGGCTACGGCAAGGAATATAACGGCTACCCGGCCTTCCCGAGTGCTGTCGTGACTATTCCGGTGGATAAGAAAGCTGTTATTGAACGAGGGCTCGTTTCTCCGAAAGACACCGCTGATATTGTCGACAAGATAGTTATCAATCTTCGGAACACAGCCTCATTCATGTCGAAAGGCTATCTCAGCCTCGGCGAGATCCTGATGCTCGATATCGTTGCAACTAATGCAGCAAACGGCTGGCCAAGACCAATATATTGGGTAACTACAGTAGGCGATGATTACCATTTAGGCCTAACCCCATATCTGAGGTCGACCGGAATGGCCCATCAATTGGTGCCTACCATGCAGGATGGTTTGCCTGCAAGGACCGACCGTGCTTACGATGTTGTCACTAAGAAATATCGTTGGGGAGGTGCCGACTTCACTGAAGGGAAAGCTCCCTATTTCGATGAGACAGCCCGAAGAATGTTGCTGACAACAAGGTCTTCAATGCTTGATGTGGTCTCTGAACTCATCTATGACGGCGACAGATCGTCAAATCCCGATGAAAGAACCGATTATTACAAAAAGGCACTTGAAGTGGCTGATCTTATCGAAACAAAACTTGACGAACGCACTGCCCCCTACGGGCTTAGCATAGCCGCAACCTTAGGTGAGGCCTACTGCGAACTTGGCGAACCTTCAAGACTTGATGACAAGAAACTCACAGAAAAGGGACTTGAAATTATATGGAAACTGCTTGAACGTTATACCCCATATCTTGCATATAACCGTAACATAGCATACAGTTTCGGATCTGCACCGCTTACTCCTGAAACAAGACTTATCCCTTATCAGTTCTATCATTTCATCCAACTCTATGAAAAATTCGGAGGAAGCATTCAGAAAGTAGAGGAGCTTGTAAACAAATATGGACTGACTGTTCAGGAACTGGAAGACAACTACAATAAGGCTTACCGACAGGGTTATTCGACTGGCCCTGATGAAGCGACATTGCAGTCGTATGCCGAAGAGATTGCAAAATATTGTGAGATTGCAAATGAGCTATCCAAACTTTCGCCCGAAGAATATGCAAAACGCAGTGATGAAGAAAAATTAATAGACTCAATGCTGAATATGGCCATCGACTATTATTCTACCCTTGACGGCCAAATGACCCAGCTTGAGAAATATGAAAATTTCAGAAAACTTGACCGCGCACGTTCAAAACGGCTTGGAGAGGAATATGAGGCTCATAATCCGGGAGCAGGCATTTAACCTCAGAAGATAATGTTTATAGAGAGGCCTCCGTTCTGGTTCAGGCTACTGTTTCCCGATGCGATTTTCAGGCTGCCTGCACCATCAGGCGAAAAGCCGGCGCTATTCCTGACCTTCGACGACGGGCCTATTCCGGAAGTGACTCCATGGGTGCTCGAAGTTCTTGAACGATATAACATAAAGGCTACTTTCTTTATGGTGGGACAGAACATAGAGAGACATCCAGATTTACTTGATGAAGTGAGAAACAGGGGACACCATGCCGCCAATCACTCGCTTCATCATATAAAAGGCCACAGCTGTTCTGCTGAGGAATATATGAAAGACGTGGAGGCCGGATACAAGCTGACCGGATCAAGTCTTTACAGGCCTCCTCACGGATGGCTAAGCCCTCGACAATTGAAACTGGTTAAAGAGAACCATTATGTTGTGATGTTTGATGTTGTCACTCGTGACTATAGCCGGCATCTTACTTCGCGGGATGTGGTAAGAAACATAAAAAAATACACAAGAAACGGTTCCATAATCGTATTTCATGATTCATTGAAAAGCTTTCCGAGGCTAAAGGAAGCATTGCCGGAAAGCATCGACTGGCTCTTGAGCCGGGGTTATGACTTCAAATTGCTGGAACCTCATTTAACATAACTGGGGAAAGGACTATTACAATGGAAAATTCAGGAAATAAAAAAGTGTTGGTTGTCGGAGCGGGTGGATTTGCCGGAGGTTTTATTGTTGAGGAAGGCCTGAAACGCGGTTATGAAATGTGGGCAGGAATAAGGGAAACCACCTCAAGAAAATATCTTACCGACCCGCGGATCAAATTTGCCGTTTTCGATTTTGACAATCCGGAATCTTTAGCAGAAACCATGAGAGAAAGCATGCCGGCTGAAGAAAAATGGGATTGGATTGTCTATAACCTCGGAGCCACTAAAGCCATAAGCTTTTCAGATTTTTCCAAAGTAAACTATGAATATCTGAAACATTTTCTGGAGGCCCTGAAATCATCAGAAAAAATACCGGAAAGGCTGCTTTATATGAGTTCTCTGTCGGTATTAGGTCCGGGACATGAAACCGACGGTGGAAAATTCACCGAAAAAGACATACCGAGACCCAACACACGGTATGGTGCCTCAAAACTTAAGGCAGAGATGCTCCTGAATATGGAAGGGCTTCCATATATAATCTTCAGGCCCACCGGCATATATGGTCCCCGTGACAAAGACTATTTCTTGATGCTTAAATCAATGTCGAAAGGATTTGATTTTTCGGCCGGCTATAAAAAACAACTTCTCACATTTATTTATGTGGAAGATCTTGCCCGGGCTGTGTTTGACGCACTGGAAAAAGCTCCTGCCAATCAGACTTATATAATTTCCGAAGATAAGGAATATTCACAGAAAGAATTCAGAAAATTAGCATCAGCCTCCTTAGGGAAGAAAGGTATTCTCGGGGTTCCCATGCCATTGTGGGCAGTGAAGGCAGTTTCGGCCGTAGCAGAGAAAATCGGTGTTGCAAGAATGAAACCCTCCACCCTGAACCGCGATAAATATAACATAATGAAGCAACGGAACTGGAGCGCCGACATATCCAAAGCAAAAAAAGATTTCGGATTTAATCCCAAGGTGTCACTTCCGGAAGGTATAGACAAGGCAGTGGAATGGTACAGGAAGGAGAACTGGCTCTGAATCCGGAGAATCATTATTCAGTCCGTACTGAAGCTACCGCCGACTCAGTGGCAAACGAGCCGGAACCTGTCTATGCGGTCATACTTACCCCTCCGGAGCGGGAACCGGCTGTCCCTCAGCGGACTGACAACCAGCTTGGAGTATCTTTTATTCTTACCGGTCTCTTCCTCCTTTTTTTGATTGTGGCCCTGAGATTCCGGAATAATATAAAATATGTGGCCTCCATTTTCAGAAACCTTATAGAGACTAAGACCCGTCATAACGTATTTGACGACACAGTAAGAGAAACCTCACTGGTGATTCTTTTGAATATCCTGTGGTGTGGCTCAGCCGGAATAATTCTCTACGGCATCTACTCATTTTTATCACCGGAAACCACCGTTCTTAAATTCCAGGCTTTAGAGATGACCATAGGCATGGCAGCGGCTGTGTGCTATACTCTTTTCATGTCGTTTGCTTATTACGGAGTTGGATGGATTTTTTCAGATTCAGGGCATGCACGCATGTGGCTGAAAGGATTTCTGGCAAGTCAAGGGTTAATGTCGCCTGCTTTTTTTGTAATCGCATTACTTGCAATTTGTTATCCGAGAAGCGGGGAATCAATCTTCACTGCCGCATTTTTCATATTCATTTTGGCAAAATTTGTATTCATTTGGAAAGGTTATAGGATTTTTTTCACTCAATTTTCGTCGTGGGTGCTTTTTTTATGCTACCTTTGCAGTCTGGAAATAGTTCCTTTATTTTTGACTTATCGTCTGGCATTTCTCTTTGGAGAACTGATTGCTTAAACATTTATATTGCTTAAACACAGGCCCGGCGAAATATTCTTAGCTAAGGCGCTACTTGGATTATGAAGATTAAGAAGATTCTTGTATCACAACCCCAGCCGACATCGGCAAAATCTCCCTATTTTGAAATAGCAAGCAAATTCGATGTTGAGATCACATTCAGGCCAATGATTAAAGTTGAGCCATTGACCGTGAAAGAATTCCGACAGTCAAAAATTAATCTTTCAGATTTCACCGCTGTTATTTTCACTGCACGCACAGCTGTGGATAATTTCTTCAGGATGTGTGAGGAATCAAGGGTAAATGTCCCCGACACGATGAGATATTTCTGCACAACTGAACAGATAGCGCTCTATCTGCAGAAATATATTGTCTACCGTAAAAGGAAAATAGCTTATGGCCTCAGCGGTCATCTTGACGACCCGCAGTTTCTGGCTGCCATCCAGAAGAATAATAAGGAAAAATTCCTTATGCCGGTTTCCGACATAATGCCGGAACGTATGCAGGCGCTCGCAGCCCTGAAAATAGACCTTACACCGGCTATGATGTATCGCACGGTAAGTAATGATTTCCGGCCGGATGAAGATTTTGATTATGACCTTATCCTGTTCTTCAGCCCTGCCGGGATCGATTCCCTTCTTAAAAATTTCCCCGATTTCAATAAAGACGGGAAACAGAAAGCTGCCATCGGCACTTTCGGAGCTCCGACAGCCCAGGCTGTGAAGGAGGCCGGCCTGCGACTCGACATTGAAGCTCCTTCAAAAGAGAATCCCTCAATGACTTCCGCACTCGACGCTTTCCTGACAAAGAACAAAGATTGATTTTTTCTATCCCTTTCCTTATATCTATTTAAGGAAGGGGATTATTATATCTGCTCATGATCAACGTTAATGAATCTATGCTTTCGAAACTCTATCTCAAAGATACGGAGTTTCAGAACCTGATGCAGAAACGCATCTTTAATGTCTTGCTCATTGCCACTCCTTATGATTCGTTCATGCTTGAAGAAGATGGCCGTGTCGACGAGCAGATTTATTTTGAATATGTGGCGCTCCATCTTTCTTCACCTCCACGCTTTGTTAAAGCCGCGAATTATGAAGAGGCCTTCAGTCTTCTTAAGGAAAAGGAATTCGATCTTATAATAGCAATGCCGGGAGTGGATGTGAGTGAAACTTTCCGGGAGGCCAAGGTAATAGAAGAACTTTATCCGAATATACCCTTTGTTGTCCTCACTCCATTTTCAAAAGAGGTGAGAAGAAGGATAGCATCGGAAGACCTTACGGGAGTGGACTACGTATTCTCATGGCTCGGAGACGTCGACCTGATTCTGGCTATTATCAAGCTGATGGAAGACAAGATGAATGCCGACAACGACATCCTCAATATAGGAGTGCAATGCATCATTGTCGTGGAGGATTCCATCAGATTCTATTCCTCGGTGCTTCCTCACCTTTTCAAATATCTCCTGATGCAAAGCCGGGAATTCTCCACTGAAGCGCTGAATGAGCATGAGCAGATGCTTCGCATGAGGGGCAGACCTAAAGTCTTGCTTGCACGCGATTACGAAGAAGCCCTGGAACTTAGTGAAAAATTCGGGAAAAACATTCTGGGCGTAATCTCCGACATGAGGTTCCCACGTGAAGGAGAAAAGGATCCGGATGCGGGTCTACGCTTCGCAGCGCAACTACGTGAAAAAGCACCTTTCACGCCAGTGATCATAGAGAGCCAGGAAAGCGATAACCGAAACAGGGTGGAAGAAGCCGGCTATATCTTTCTTGATAAAAACTCAAAGACCTTCCCTCAGGAACTCAAAAAAGCGGTGCAACATAACTTCGGGTTCGGCGATTTCATCATCAAGGATCCCTCATCGGGCAATGAGATATTGAGAATCCACAACCTCAAGGAGCTTCAGCGACAGGTCTATAATATACCTGACGATGCCTTGTTTGCCCACTGCAGCAACAACGACATTTCCAGATGGCTTTATTCACGTGCCCTCTTCCCTATAGCGGAAGTGATACGCGGCCACAGATTCACAAAAATGGAAGAAGCGGAAACAGTGAGGAAACTGATTTTCGAAAGCATTGTGAAATACCGCAAAATGAAAAACCGTGGCGTTGTGGCCATTTTCCTAAAAGACCGTTTTGATTCCTACAGTAATTTTGCACGCATCGGTGAAGGTTCTTTAGGGGGTAAAGGACGCGGTCTGGCATTTATCGACCAGATAATAAAACGGCATCCTATCTGCGATGATTTTAATGGAGTGCAGATAACTATTCCCCGCACCGTGGTGCTTTGCACCGATATCTTCGACGAATTCATGGAGTATAATGGACTATATAACATAGCTTTGTCAAACTCCAGCGACGAAGAGATCCTTTCTCAATTTCTGAAAGCCAAACTTCCCGAACATCTTCTCGATGATTTTCTGGCTCTATTTGATGTGACCGACAAGCCGCTTGCCGTGAGAAGTTCCTCTTTGCTCGAAGATTCCCATTACCAACCCTTTGCCGGAATCTATTCCACCTATATGGTGCCGCATATAGAAGACCGCAAGGAGATGCTTAACCTTCTGTGTGAGGCTGTTAAGGGAGTCTATGCATCGGTCTTCTATGCCGATTCCAAGGCTTATATGAATGCAACGAGCAATGTGATCGAACAAGAAAAAATGGCGATTATCATTCAGGAAGTTGCAGGCGAAAGACACGGAGATTTCTATTATCCTACATTCTCGGGAGTGGGTCGCTCCATAAATTATTATCCCGTAGGCGATGAAGAAGCTGAAGAGGGAGTTGTGGAAGTGGCAGCCGGGCTCGGGAAATATATTGTTGACGGTGGCATGGCTTTGAGATTTTCTCCCAGGCATCCGGGACATGTGTTGCAGACATCTACCGTGGATCTGGCACTTCGTGACACTCAGAAAAATCTTTACGGACTCTCCACCACATTTGACGATTTTAAGAATTTCTCAACCGACGAGGGTTTCAATATCCACAAAATTCCTGTGTCCGATGCCTTCAAGACAGACGCTCTGCGTTATCTCGTCTCAACTTTCGACGCCAACGACAGAATTATCCGGGACACTGATTTCGGTCCGGGGCGTAAGGTGGTGACATTTGCCAATATATTGAAACAAAATGTATTTCCATTGGCCGATGCCGTTGATTTCATGCTGTCAACCGGTCAATATGCAATGGGACGTCCTGTAGAAATAGAATTTGCAGGTAATGTGAATCCCGATGCTGTTTCTTCAGAAAATAAAGGTATTCTTTACTGGCTTCAGATACGTCCGATAGTCGACAAGAAAGAGATGCTCGATGACAAGGTGCTTGATGTAGACGATTCCAGACTTATTCTCAAATCCGATTCGGCTCTCGGCCACGGACTCATGGAGAATGTGCGTCATATTGTCTATGTCCGGCCCAAAGAATTCAACAGTGCAAGAAATCCTGAAGTGGCCGCAGAGATTGAAAAACTCAATAAAGATTTTGTAGCCAACGGAGAACCGTATATTCTTATCGGACCCGGGAGGTGGGGCTCATCAGATTCCGCTCTGGGGATACCGGTGAAATGGCCTCAGATTGCCGGGGCTCGACTCATTGTGGAGACAGCATTGCCCGGCTACCGGATAGAACCTTCTCAAGGCACTCATTTCTTTCAGAATCTCACCTCTTTCGGAGTTGGATATTTCACAGTTGATCCCACTTCGGGAAAAGGATATTTCGATTCGGAATTTCTCGACAGGCAAGAGGCAGTCTATGAAAGTGAAACTCTGAGGGTGATACGGTTCGATGAACCGCTTACCATAGCCATCAACGGCAGGAAAGGCAAAGGGATAGTAAGAAAACCCTGAAATAAAATGAGCCGGGCTTTAGAGTCCGGCTCATTTTTTATAAATCGAGGGGAATTATGCGAATTTGGAAAAATCAGTGAGACGCATGTCGCCTGTTTCTTCAAAAGTGTTGTGCATGGCAAAGGCAGCCCTCAGATTGTGAGGCGTATGACCTTTCTTTGCAATCTTAAGATAATCCCACATCAATTGCTTGTAATCCGGGTGGACGCAGTTTTCGATAATTACTTTCGCCCTCTGATCGGGAGCAAGATTCCTCAGGTCGGCCACACCCTGGTCAGTTACTATTACTTTCACGCTATGTTCGTTATGATCCACATGGGTGACCATCGGCACGATTGTTGAAAGAGCTCCGTTCTTTTGAATCGAGGGACAAAGGAAAATTGAAAGATAGGCGTTTCTGCAGAAATCACCGGATCCGCCTATTCCGTTCATCATCTTTGTGCCATTTACATGAGTGGAATTCACATTGCCATAGATGTCACACTCCAGAGCCGTGTTCATGGCTATAAGCCCCAACCGGCGTACAACCTCAGGATGATTAGATATCTCTCCGGGACGCATGAGGAGTTTATCCCTGTAGAAATTGATATTGTCCATGAAGCGGAGCATGGCATCGTCGGAGAAAGCTAACGCGCATGTTGATGCGAAACTGCATTTTCCTGTTTCCATCAGTTCCATTACGGCATCCTGCACCACCTCGGTATACATTTCAAAACGAGGTATGGCGGGATTGTCAGCAAGTCCGTATAAGGCAGCATTTGCTATATTTCCGACTCCACTCTGTATGGGAAGGAATTCATGAGGAATCGCTCCTCTCGCCATCTCTTTGGCAAGAAAATCTGCCACATTAGCTCCAATCGCTCTTGTTGCGTCTGATAGGGAAGTGAATGAACAAATGCTTTCCGACTCATTTGAAGGCACTACACCGATTATTTTTTTCGGATCGATCTTAAGGACAGTGGTTCCGATGCGGTCGGAGGGTTTATAGATCGGAATCTCCCTGCGGTGGGGTGGGTCGAGCGGAACATAATTGTCATGGAAACCCCGGAAAGATGTGCTGTAATAGGAACTATATTCGATTATTACCTTTTTAGCCATCATCGCAATCGTCGGGGTCATGCCGATGCCGGCCCCAAGGATCACCTCTCCGGAAGGATTCATCTCTGTGACTTCTATGATAGCCACATCAATATCCCCTAAGAAACCATACCTGAGATCCTGGCTCATATGGCTCAGATGGGGATCATAATAATTCATTTCGCCATTGTTCACGCTCTTGCGCGTGTCGGGGGTACCCTGATAGGGTGCTCGGGTGTTGATTGCCTGTGCGCGTGTCAGAGCGCCATCTACATAATCGTTAGTGGAAGCCCCGGTGTATAGGTTCACTTTAAAAGGCTCCCCTTTTTCATGGAATTTCTTTGCTCTCTCAGCCAGAGCAATAGTTACAATCTTTGGCGTTCCCGAGGCGGTAAAGCCGGAAGTGGCAACATTATCTCCATTATTAATAATACTGGCCGCTTCTTCCGGACTGATAAATGGAAAACTCATTTGTAACCTTTAGATTTAAGATTTAAATTTGCACAAAAATAATAATATTATTTCATATATTTTAATTGATGGAGCCCTTTTTTTTGCCAAATAACGATAAAAATTGCTCACTTTCAAAAAAAGTGCGCATAGAAACATATGGCTGTCAAATGAATGTGGCCGATTCCGAGACTGTTGCCGCCATCATGCAGACAGCAGGTTATTCATTGGCTGAAAACAATGAGGAGGCTGCAGCCGTGCTGCTTAACACTTGTTCTATACGTGATAACGCAGAACAGAAAATTCTTTCAAGGATTGCATTTTGGAAAGCCATGAGGCGCAAAACAGGCAGAAACATCCTTATCGGCATAATCGGCTGCATGGCCGAACGCCTTAAGGAACGCCTGATAGAACAGGAGGGAGTTGATATTGTGGCGGGTCCTGACTCTTATCTTGATTTGCCCAATCTCTTTGCTGCGGCTGAAAATGGTGAAAAAGCCATCAACATCGAGCTTTCCACCACCGAGACCTACCGCGACATAATTCCACAGAGAATAGGAGCCACCGGCATAAGCGGATTCATCAGCATTATGAGGGGTTGCAACAATTTCTGCTCTTATTGCATTGTGCCTTACACAAGGGGCCGGGAAAGAAGCCGGGAGCCGGAAAGTATCCTTCGCGAACTTATGGATCTTAAGGAGCGTGGGTTCAAGGAAGTCACTCTTTTAGGCCAGAACGTCAACAGCTACCGTTTTGAAACAGCCGACGGAGTTGTCACCGATTTTCCGGCCCTTCTTGCATTAGTGGCTGAAACAGTTCCCGAAATGAGAATAAGGTTCACTACTTCTCATCCGAAAGATATGTCAGACGCGACTCTCGAGACTGTGGCATCACACAAAAATATTGCGCGACATATCCATCTTCCCGTGCAAAGCGGAAGCAATTCCGTGCTTAAAGCCATGAATAGGAAATACACGCGCGAATGGTATCTTGACCGTATCGCGGCAATAAGGAGGATAATACCGGATGCCGGAATCTCAAGCGATATGTTCACCGGTTTTCACGATGAATCGGAAGATGACTTCCTGCAGACTCTCAGCCTTATGGAAGAGGTCGGTTTCGATTCCTCTTTCATGTTTAAATATTCCGAAAGACCGGGGACATTTGCCTCAAAACATTTGCCTGACAACATTCCGGAGGAAGTAAAGATTGAACGTCTTAACAGGATGATAGCCCTACAGAATAAACTTTCTGAAGAAAGCAACAGAAAAGATATCGGCAAAGAATTCGAAGTGCTTGTGGAGGGTCGTTCAAAGAGAAGTGCAGATGAATTTTTCGGCCGTACGAGTCAGAATAAAGTAGTAGTATTTCCTAAAGGCGACACAAAACCAGGAGATTTCATTAAGGTGAAGATTACTGATGCCTCCAGCGCAACCCTTCGGGGAGAATGTGTAGGAAATGTCTTAAAATAAACGACGCCATGAAACAAATCGAAATAAAAACCTTGATCAGGGAATGTTCTTTCGAAGAGCTGAACGATGACGACAAGATTCTTGTAAGCAAAGCTAAGGAAGCAACAAGGGGGGCATATGCGCCATATTCTCACTATCAGGTTGGTGCGGCCCTTCTTCTCCACAACGGGGAGATAGTGACCGGTTCAAATCAGGAAAATGCCGCCTATCCTTCCGGGACATGTGCTGAGAGAACCGCAGTCTTCTATGCATCTGCTTCCAATCCGGGAATTCCGGTAAAGAAACTTGCAGTAGCCGCATGGACTCCTCCGGAAGAGGGGAAGTCCTGGGAAGATGGGTTCCAGGCTGATCCGGTTTCACCATGCGGTGGATGCCGCCAGGCCCTTATGGAATATGAACATCTTTACGGACCGATAGAAGTGTTTCTTTATGGAAGAAAACGCATTTATATCCTTCCATCCGTCTCTACGCTCCTCCCCTTCTCCTTCACTGAGTTTTAGACCCTGTAAATCTTACGACCCTTATCTTCGGAGAGTTGGATTGAGGAAGATATGAAACCGAGAATCAACATTATAAAATTGAGGTTTCAGAGCCAAATGCAATCTATTTTTAGTAACTTTGCATCACCATGACACGTAGATACGACTTTCTTGTGATTGGGGGCGGCATTGCCGGCATGAGCTTCGCCCTCAAGGCAGCTAAAAAAGGGAGGGTGGCCCTTATCTGTAAATCCACTCTTGATGAAGCCAACACTTTTTTTGCCCAGGGAGGAGTGGCAAGTGTAACAAATCTCGAGGTAGACGATTTCGATAAACATATTCACGACACAATGGTGGCAGGTGACTGGCTTTCAGACCCTGAGGCCGTTGAGAAAGTTGTCAGGAACGCTCCGGAACAGATCAGGGAACTCATCGGATGGGGAGTAGATTTCGACAGGAAAGATGACGGCACTTTCGACCTTCACCGTGAAGGTGGACATTCCGAATTCAGAATCCTTCACCATGCCGACAACACGGGTGCCGAGATTCAGGAAAGTCTCGTTAAGAAAATAAAGGAAAATCCGGAAATAGACATCTTTGAGAATCATTTTGCCCTTGAGATAATAACGCAGCATCACCTCGGTAAAATAGTGACCCGCAGGACTCCTGATATCACCTGCTACGGAGCCTATGTTCTTGATGAATCTTCCGGTAAAGTCGACAAATTTCTCGCAAAAGTAACAGTCATGGCCACAGGCGGAGTAGGCGCGGTCTATACCACCACCACCAACCCGCTGATTGCAACAGGAGACGGCATCGCCATGGTTTACCGCGCAAAAGGTACCGTTAAAGACATGGAATTCATCCAGTTCCATCCCACGGCACTTTATCATCCAGGCGACCGGCCATCTTTTCTTATCACAGAAGCCATGCGCGGTTACGGGGCCGTCCTCAAAGATAATGACGGAAAGGAATTCATGCATAAATATGACCCACGACTGTCGCTGGCACCGAGAGATATCGTGGCCCGGGCCATTGACTCCGAAATGAAACAGTCGGGCACCGATCATGTGTATCTTGACGTCACACATAAAGATCCTGAAGAGACAAAAAAACACTTCCCTAATATCTACGAGAAATGTCTTTCTCTGGGCATTGACATCACTAAAGAAATGATTCCGGTGGCTCCCGCCGCTCATTACCTATGCGGGGGCATTAAAGTAGATCTTAACGGAGAATCATCAATAAAGAGGCTCTATGCCATAGGAGAATGTAGCTGCACCGGACTGCACGGGGGGAACCGCCTTGCCAGCAATTCTTTGATCGAAGCCGTGGTCTATGCTGACGCTGCGGCTAAACATTCAATCGAACTGATCGACGGCTATGATTTCCGCGAAGATGTGCCCGACTGGAACGACGAGGGCACCGTGCATCCCGAAGAGATGGTTCTTATAACCCAATCAGAAAAGGAAGTGAACCAGATAATGGGATACTATGTTGGAATAGTGAGGAGTGATCTTCGTCTTGACCGGGCATGGAACCGTCTTGACATACTTTATGAAGAGACTGAAAAACTTTTTAAGGTAAGCAAACCCACACGTGCTCTGTGCGAACTCCGCAATATAATAAACGTAGCTTACCTGATAATGCGTCAGGCTCGCGAAAGGAAAGAAAGCCGGGGTCTCCATTACACAGTTGACTATCCTCCACAGAAAAGAAATTTAGATCAATAATAAAGACTGATGAAGAAATTCTTTCTCGCAGCCTTGATTGCTGCTTCTCCAATCATGGTCATTGCTGAAAATCTCACACCCTCTCCAAGCCATGATGTGAGCGTCACCCGCAATCTTGCCACATTCAACTCTATCGTAAAAGAGCTTGAACTTAATTACGTTGACACAATCAGACCTGAAGAAGCCTTCGGAGCAGCAATAGAAGCTTTTCTCTCCACAGTTGATCCTTACACTGAATATTACAGTGCCAACGACAGAAACGAGCTGACGCAAATCACAACCGGTCAATATGACTACGGAGGCATCGGAAGCTATATATCCCAAAGAGACGGATCATCTTTTATTTCCGGTCCGATGGACGGAGCTCCGGCAGCAAAAGCCGGGTTGCGTTCAGGCGACAAAATTATACGGGTCGACACAGTAGACACCTCAAAAATGGGCTCAACGGAGGTGACAAAATTACTGAGAGGACTGGCCGGAACTCCGGTTCAGGTGACTGTGCTGCGTCCTTTTGTTCAAGATTCCATAATCACATTTGACATTGTAAGAAGCAAGCTCTCTGACCCTTCTGTTCCTTACTGGGGAGTTGTGGACGGCAATACCGGTTACATTCGTCTCACTAAATTTCTTGCCGACAGCGGAAAGGATGTTTATGAAGCCCTCAAGGCATTTAAAGAGAACCCTCAGGTGAACCAAATCGTAATCGACCTCCGCGGAAACGGAGGCGGACTTCTTGAACAGGCTGTTGACATACTCGGAAACTTCCTTCCCAAAGGCACAGAAGTTTTGAAGACAAGAGGCCGGGAGCTTTCATTGGAAAAAACTTATAAAACCACAAAAAATCCTATTTTCCCTGATATACCTCTTGCCGTATTGATTGACGGCGGGTCAGCTTCGGCTTCTGAAATTACAGCCGGAGCTCTTCAGGATCTTGACCGTGCCGTTCTTATTGGCTCCAGAAGTTTCGGCAAAGGTCTGGTGCAATCTACCCGGCCCCTCCCATTCGACGGTCTTCTCAAGGTGACGGTAGCAAAATATTATATTCCTTCCGGGCGTTTGATCCAAGCCCTTGACTACTCACATAGAAATCCCGACGGATCTGTGGCAAGAGTGCCTGATTCACTGACAAATGTCTATCACACACTCCATGGCCGGGAAGTGCGCGACGGCGGAGGACTTAAGCCCGATGTGGAAATAGACTGGGGCAAAGTGTCTCCTTTGCTCTATAACCTTGTGGGTGATAACAAGATTTTTGACTATGCGACCAAATATGCAAATACCCATGACACGATTCCTGGTCCCTGGGAATTTACCATCACCGACGAGATATATGCCGACTTTAAAGAAAGCATCGATCCAACGACTCTGAAATACGACAAGATCCTCGACCAGCTTCTAAAACAGCTCAGGGAAACGGCAGAGGCCGAGGGATACATGACAGAGGAGGCTCAACAGGCAATGGATGCCCTGTCTCCCCTGCTCACCAACAACGTAAACCAGGATCTGGATAATAAACGGTCTGAGATTTCGGAATATCTTGCCGGCGAAATAGCAAGCAGATATTATTATGAAAACGGGCGCCTCATTCAGTCGCTTAAAGTTGACGAAGCCCTGAAAAAAGCGAGAGAGATTCTCTCAGACACCCAACGTCTCACTGAAATTCTCGGAAGAAAGTGAAACTTCAGGAAGCCGACAGAATCTTCGCTACGCCTGCAAGAATAAAGGCATTAGTAGCAGCCCTCGAAGATAAAAAAATAAGAAAGCTTTCCCTCCCGGGGTTATATGGGAGCGCGCCGGCAATGCTTATAGCATCTCTTCCCGCGCGAAAATCTCCTTATCTTGTTGTGGCCGATGATTCTGACGATGCCGGCTATATCTACCATGATCTCTGCCAGATTGCCGGAGAAAATAACGTCGCTATTTTCCCGAGCGGATATCGACGCGACATAAAATACGGTCAGATAGACGCGCCATCACAAATCCTGCGCACCGAAACTCTTGATTCATGGAACCGTAAGGATCATCCCATCTGGGTGGTTACTTCGCCGGAGGCTCTCGCGGAAAAGGTGCCGGCACCGGATTCTCTTGCCGACAATACTATTTTTCTAAAGACGGGGGCAACGGCCGATATGAATAAGGTAAAGATACGGCTGCGCGAACTCGGATTCAAAGAGACCGATTATGTCTATGAACCGGGACAGTTTGCCGTGAGAGGTTCAATTCTCGACGTTTATTCCTTTTCCGGAGAACTGCCCTACAGGCTTGATTTCTTCGACGACGAAATCGATTCAATAAGGATTTTTAATGTTGAGACACAGTTGTCGGAAAGAAAGGTTGACAGTGTTTCAATAGTCCCGGCAGAACTGGTCAACAAGGATGGGAATGAAGGCATTAGCCTTCTGGAGTTTACCGGGAAAGATACACCCGTAATTGCACGATCCTTCAGTTGGCTCGAGAGTCGGGTAAAGGCCATCTCTTCAGAAACGATGTCCGCCGCTGTCTCAATCACAGGAGAAGGCGACGAGAACGCAATGCAGAAAACTGTGAATCCGGAAATCTTCTCCCAAAAGCTTTCTTTGATGAAACAGGTGGAATTCGGCAATGGTGCCGGCGACACCTCTTATTTCAAGCCGGATGCCACTCTCTCTTTCAATACGTCTCTTCAGGCCCTCTATCATAAAAATTTCGAACTGATTTCCTCTTCTTTCATGGAATTCATAGAGAAAGGTTATAAAATATTTATACTGAGCGACACTCCCTATCAGAGCGAACGTCTTAAAGCCATTTTCCATGACAGAGGTGACAATATCCCTTTCACGCCGGTCGACCGCACCATTCATGAGGGTTTTGCCGATCATGAATTAAAAAACTGCTTCTTCACCGATCATCAGATTTTTGATCGTTTCCATAAATATAACCTTAAGAGCGACAGGGCCCGCGGAGGTAAGCTGGCTCTTTCGCTAAAGGAACTCAGTCAGATTGAGACAGGCGATTATATAGTCCATGTGGATCACGGGATAGCTCGTTTCGGAGGCCTTATCAAGACTGATATGAACGGGCGACCCCAGGAAATGCTTAAACTTTATTTCCAAAATGACGACATGGTGCTGGTGAGTATCCATGCTCTCCATAAACTTTCCAAATATCGAGGAAAAGAGGGAGTGCCTCCCAAAATAAGCAAGCTCGGATCGGGTGCCTGGGAACGCCTTAAAGATAAAACCAAATCTAAGGTAAAGGACATAGCCCGCGACCTTATAAAGCTTTATGCCGAGAGACGACGACAGAAAGGTTTTTCATATGCTCCAGATTCTTATCTGCAGCATGAACTTGAGGCAAGCTTCATTTATGAAGATACTCCCGACCAGATGAAAGCCATAACCGACGTGAAATCGGATATGGAATCCGACCGTCCCATGGACAGGCTTATCTGTGGAGATGTGGGATTCGGCAAGACGGAAATAGCGATACGCGCTGCTTTTAAAGCGGCTGCCGACAGTAAGCAAACAGCTGTCCTTGTGCCCACCACCGTCCTTGCGATGCAGCATTACCATACTTTCTCTGAACGTCTTAAAGATTTGCCCGTGAGAGTTGAATTCATTTCTCGTGCCAAGAAACCAAAAGAGGTGAAGCAGATTCTTGCCGACCTGGAGGCAGGGAAAGTCGACATCCTTATCGGCACTCATAAACTCATAGGGAAAGATGTAAAATTCAAGGATCTGGGACTTCTTATAGTAGATGAGGAACAGAAATTCGGAGTCTCTGTAAAGGAAAAACTCCGTCAGCTTAAGACAAATGTAGACACTCTCACAATGAGTGCAACACCCATACCGAGGACTCTTCAGTTCTCATTGATGGGAGCCAGGGATCTTTCAGCCTTAAACACTCCCCCCGCCAACAGGCGACCGATAGAAACAAATGTGTCCTCTTTCGACGATGAGGTGATCAAGGAAGCCATAGAGTTTGAGATGAGCCGTAACGGACAGGTGTTCTTCATCTCAAACCGTATCGAAAACCTGACATCAATTGAGAACACCGTAAGACGTTTGATTCCCGGAGTAAGGATTGTCACTGCCCACGGACAGATGCCACCGGAGAGAGTTGAAAAGGCTATTCTTGACTTTGCGGCTCATGATTATGATGTATTGCTTTCCACAACTATAGTGGAGAATGGTATTGATATGCCCAATGTCAACACCATCCTTATAAACAATGCCCAGAATTTCGGACTGAGCGAACTCCATCAGTTAAGGGGGCGTGTGGGCCGTAGCAATAGAAAGGCTTTCTGTTATTTGCTTGTCCCACCCGGGTCGCCCCTCACTCCTGTGGCAAGACGCCGTCTGCAGGCCATTGAAAATTTCAGCGATTTAGGTAGCGGAATCCATATTGCCATGCAGGATCTCGACATCCGTGGAGCCGGAAATCTCTTAGGAGCGGAACAAAGCGGCTTTATAGCCGATCTTGGATATGAAACTTATCAGAAAATCCTGAAAGAATCTGTAATTGAGCTCAAGACTGAGGAATTCTCCGAAGACTTTGAAGATATTACTGAAGGGAAGGATGAGGAATTTGTGGCTGACTGTACGATTGAGAGCGATCTTGAGTTGCGGTTGCCCCCTGAATATGTCCCTCAGGAAAGCGAACGGATCAGCCTCTATCAGCAGCTCGACAATATGGAAAAACCGGAACAGACCGAACAGTTCCGTATGCATCTTCGGGACCGATTCGGCCCTATCCCCGAAATTTCCGAGGAACTGATAAAGGTTGTGCCGTTAAGAATGGCCGCCAGGAGACTCGGTATAGAAAGACTGGTGTTGAAAGGAGGGACAATGAGGCTCTTCTTTGTAGGCGATGACAATAAAGCCTACTATCAAAGTCCTGCATTCGGACGTGTCCTTGCATATCTGCAGGATAATCCGCGGCGGTGTGAATTAAGGGATATAAAAGGTAAACGGTCTATAATGATCTCTGAGGTTCCCACCATAACTTCCGCCCTCGAAATCCTCGAAAAAATCGAAGACTCAAAACCGTTATAAAGCACCAATGAGGCGCCTGATCAGTAACGTCTTTGAGTAATATAGGAGGTGTATCTGTTAATAAAGTTTCGGAAAGCAGGCCATAGCATCAGAACTTTTTCAAAAAACAAAATTCCTGCTATCGACAGAATCACCCCGCAGCTCACGTCTATGATGTAATGATGGGATGAATAAACGGCTCCGAACCAGATACCTACAGAAATAAGGACCGTGACAATTTTCCAGCCCGACGGCACTCCCCGTCTGAAGGCGTAGACCATTGCAATAAATGGATAGGCTGAATGAAGCGACGGAAGGGCTGCAAAAACATTGGCGTTTCTGGCATAAAGCATATCGAAAACTCCGAGGCCTGTCATTTCGTCGAAAGCACCGAGACCAGCCACATTCCCCGGAGTGCCGGGCACTGCATCAAATCCATATAAAGCCACATACCATGGAGGAGCGGCTGGATGAATGTAGTAACAGGCAAATCCAAGAAGATTCACGAAAAGAAAAACCAGTGCGAAATGAAGATATAATCGGGTTTTACCGCTGAAATACAGATAGAAACCGAAAAGCAACGGCACCGGCACCCAACACAGATAGAAAAAGCCGCTCAGAAAATCGAAGACCGGATGAGTGTGAAGAGCAAAATATTCATTAGGAGTGAGAACAGAAGCTCCCGATTTTATTCCGAAAAGGTTCTTCTCCAACCCGTAGATTCCATCGGTATCTATCGGATTCACCATATAGTTTGGCAGGAGGTTCATCCAATCGTAAGACACTCCGAAAGCAATAAAAGGGAGTATGGCAATCAGGAATTTTCTTGTCGGCACTGAAATGAAAAACAGGGCACAGACCAGCAACGCCATAAAGACATGCTCGATTCTGAATCCGATGAAAAGTGCTGTGACGAGAAGCCAGAGTAAAAGGGTAACGATGCAATAGAGCGCCTCCCTGACACTTGGCAATGACCTCTTCATGGGTTTACTTAAGGCAGAGGTGCTCATTTTTTAAGTTGTAGGTAGCAGTGACGGATTCTTGCTATAGCCGTCATGTTGGCAAAGAACGCTATGAATCCCATGGCGCAGGTAAGAATCACATCAGGATTCGACCCTCCGCACTGTCCGGTGATACCGGCTGCCAACAAGGAAAGACTTGTAACCACCACTCGTTCCGGACGCTGCATGAAACCTTTCTTACATTCAATTCCAAGACCCTCAGCCCGCGCTCTCACATAGCTTACCATTATACTTCCGATGAGTGCAAGAAAAGTAAGGATGGCTCCCCCGACACTGCCGTTGCAAATCATGAAGAATTCCACTGCTCCGAGCGTGAAAAGTTCACAATATCGGTCGAGCACCGAATCATAAAGAGCGCCGAAGGAAGAGGTCATGTTTCCTAATCTTGCCACCTGACCGTCGAGCATATCAAAAAGGGAGAATCCAATCACAAATGCTCCCGCTAAAGTCACCAGTCTATAATCGGCGTGGCCGTCCAACGCCCTGTCAGCCGCTATTAGCAATAACACTGCCGCAGCCACATTACCTAAAAAACCTATAGTCGTCACGATGTTTGGCGTCACATGCATCTTTATGAGTAACTTCACAAAAGGATTTATCACCATATAAATGCCGTGTTGCAACGAATTGCGAGCCTCTTTTGCCTTTTCTTTCATAAAGTCATTTTTCTAATTCGACTTAGTGTCGAAACTCTCTTTTCCCCTTTCTGAACTGTTCCGGGTGAAATAATTAACAAATGCTATAGCCGACTCATCAAATTTACAGTTCCTGTAGACAAAATATCTCTGCAGTAAGAAATTCCAGGCCCAGGATACTATCAGGGAGACTCCCAGGCGCGCTGCCGCATAATAACCGTCAGGTTTGAATCCTACAGTTTCAAGCCATTCCCAATGTACAAGTATATAATACACGAACTGTGTGCCGAATGAATTAAGGAGTATGCTTCCAAGCCACACCATGGCATATTTCACCATCACTGCCTTCCAGGGGCAATCCTGGGCATGGAAGGTGAATTTGTAATTGATTATGCAATTGATTATACCTCCCGCCACAGCTCCGATGGCTGTTGAAACCCATGGGGCGAAATGTGCCAGAGAAAAAAGAACGAATCCGGTGCCTAAATCCACCCAAGAAGCTGCCTGTGATGCCCCGATAGAACGGATAAAGGTAAACACCAGCGAATTACTGTTGATTACCTTATCTCCAATCCGTTTTATTTTAGAATCTTTCAACTCCTAATGGATTATAATTATATTGAGAATTATCAGAAGAAAGGCACTGTATATTCCCGAAAGGATATCATCGGCCATCATGCCATATCCTCCCGGAAGTTTCTCCAGGCTTCTTATTCCCAATGGTTTGAAAATATCGAAAAACCGGAACAATGCCAAAGAAACGAATATTTCCCACCAGTATGAAATCGGGAGCCAAGACATAGGCAACAATGATATCCATTGACCCACTGTTTCATCGGCACATGCAATCACGGGATCCTTTCCCCAGTATCTTTCCGATATGCCGCTTGCCCAGGTTCCCGCTATGGCATAAACAACGGTTGCCGCCACGGTCACCCAGAACACCACATCGCGCGGCGCCAGCAAGAAGAGGGGCAGCCATAGGATTATCGCAAATATCGCTCCCCACGTCCCGGGTGCCACCGGAAGGAAACCAAAGCCAAAAGAGGTGGCAAGAAGCTTCGGTATTAGTGGAAATTTTCCGTTTGTCCGGCTTTCAGCCTTTTTCACTCCTTATTTCTCTTATTTTTATTCTTGTGGCAAAGAATCATTACCCTCTACAGTCACCGCGGGCAAAGTTTCTTCCTGAGCCTGATCCTGAACCGGGACTTCCATTGTCTGCTCAACAGGCGCCGGCTCCCTCTCTCTGTCTTTATAGCTCCAGTCTACAAAGAACCAGATAATTATACCAACAATCACGAGGCCTCCCAAAATATAGAGCCACCAATTGTTGTTCTTGATGGGATGCCCGAACGGATCCTGGTTTCCGTTGTTGTTTTGATTGTTATTTTCTGCCATAATTCTTAAATTTTGTTATGGTTATTTCTTTAAAATTGTTAACGAGGCTAATTTGCCAACAACAAAATTACTACTTTTATTTTATAAAACAATAATCTGTTTCAAAATATATCCTATCGTCCGGTCGCTATGAGGTAAGCTGAAAGAGCGGTCCGGTAGTTTCCGTAAGCTGTTATATAACGGTCTTGTGCCTCTTTATGGCTTGTTTCGGCCTCCAGAAGATCGGAAATCGTGCACATGCCCGCCTCATAATACATCCGGTTAAGATATAGGTTTTCATTACTCTGGGCAATACCCTCTTTCTCTATCTCCATTTTACGGTGAGCGGCCGTCAGATTGTTCCATTTGTCTTGCATCCCTATCATCAGTTCCTCCGATAGATTTTCAAGTTCGTTTTTTGCATTGGCCAGTTCAAGCGACCTCCTTTTCAAGGCGTAAGAGCCGCCCCACCATCCCGAGAGAGGGATCTCCACTCCTATCTGTATGGCACCAAAGTTATGGTTCTGGTCAAACAGATCATGATAATACCACCCGGCTCCGACAGCCACTGACGGAAGATTGTTGCCCAGTTCCATCCTTTTCTCAAGTTTCTTGGCCTCCACATTCTTCTGTAAAAGACGATAGTCTGCCGTTAAAGGCAACGCATCCGGAGCAGGCGTATAGACTTCATAAGGATAAGCCGGTATCTCTTCAGGGACCGTGCCGGTGATTTCAATATCTCCGGCAACACCGAGCCCGATATATTGGCCTAAAAGCATCTTCACCAGAAGAATTCCGTTATCAAGGTCAACCAACTCCGATTTATATGTATTGCGTTTTAGCTGTACCTTCAGAAGATCGTTTCGGGTAACAAGCCCTGCGTCAACAGCCACTTTTACCTGATAGTCAAGGGTGTCGAGCAGAGAAAGTGCAGTCAGAAGAGTCTCCTTGGTCGATTTGAGCGTAGTAAGTTTCCAAAAGAGGGTTTCGGTGGTAAGGCGCAGCTCATCGTCAGTCTGGCTTTTTCGAAGTCGCGCCACCTCCTCTCCTACTTCCGCCAGCTTATTGCCGTTGACTATGCGTCCACCTGTAAAGACCGGTTGCATTGCCTGGATTCCGGCAGCCTTGCCGTTCTTAATCAGTCCTAATTCCACAATATCAAGAAGATTATACTGCAGAATGTCATGATTTGCCCAGAAAACCAAACCTGTGGCTGCAAACTCCGGGAAATATTTGGTAAAGGCTTCACGCTTCAGTTGAACTGCTGCCTCTATATTGTTTTTTGCCGAAATGGATTTCCGGTTTTTCTCAAGTGCCATCTCCACACATTGTTCCAATGTGAGAGGAGATCTGTTCTCTTGTGCTTGCAATCCCGAAAATAAGCAAAGCAGCAAAAACGGAATAATATATTTTTTCATCCTGATCAAAATTTAATTGCCCTTGCGTTTCAACGTTATTTTGCAACGGGTCTTAGAGAAGATGCGTTTCGAGGGGTTCCTGCAACGGTTGGTCAGCACCTTTTATTCTCTCTTTTATCATACCGTAAGCCACAGGAATCACTGTCAATATAAATATCATTGTGATGGGAGTACCCCAGAAAATCACCACTCCCATAGGTTTCCATAAGGCACTGTCACCTATAATCATCGGGAGCACACCCATTGTAGCGGCGGCGGAAGTGAGGAAAATTGGCCTCATTCTTCTCATGGAAGCATGATAGATGGCATCTTTTGAGGTCATTCCCTGGTTTCTGAGTTCCTCGGCATAATCCAGCAACACAATGGCATTTCTAACAAGGATACCCATCAGTGAAACTATCCCCAGCACACAAGTCAGTGAAATACTCACCGACTGTATTCTAAGTCCGATGGCCGCTCCCGGGATTGTAAGCAACAGACACAGGAGAAGGAGAACTGCCGTATCCACCTGTGCATAATGCAACATAAGTATAAAGAATATGATAACCACAGCGATCACGAGTCCCAATCCTATTTCCGGAAGGGTTTCCATAGTGTTCTCCCAATCGCCTCCTCTTGTCATGGTCACACCCTCCGGGATCTCAATCTTGGATACAATGCTGTCCATTAACGCTTCGGTGCGTTCTATCACGTTGATATCCCTCTGCACGTCAGCCAGCAAAGAAACAGTCGGGACTCCGCTGTAATGGGTCAGGGTTCCGGGATTTACTTGTCCCCGCAATCCGGCAACCTGACTTAGAGGCACATGGCCTATAAGGTTCACCGGCACAGGTTCATCCATCAGTTGTTCGGGTGTACCTGCATTTGCTCCTGAAGTCTTAAGCACCACCGGTATTCCATAGTCACCCTCCCACATTGTGGCGGCAGGGAGTCCCGGACTATATCTCATGGCAAGCGTAGCTTCAAGAATTGTCGGATTGAGTCCGAGCCTCTGCGATCTCACGGGATCAAGCTCCACAAGAGCCGACATGAGGGGATTCCCAAGTGAGGAATGGACATTCCTCAACCCCGGCACATTCCTTGCTATTCCGATCACGGAATCGCAAATCTGAGCGAGTTTTGACTGGTCTTCTCCGGAAAAACGGATTTCAATCGGATTGGCGGCAGTGGAATAGCTCAATTGCTTGAAACGTATAAGGGCATCTGCAAACCAACCTTCATATTTGTCGGTATATCTGTTTAATACATCAATTGTGGCCTGATTGCTCTTTGTGTTCACTATGAACTGTGCATAATTCGGCCCTCCTATCTGAGGAGCGTAGGTGGTCTGGAAACGTGGTGATGAACATCCGTGAAAAGATGCGATCGAAACAACCTCCGGATCTTTTGAAAGTATTCTTTCCAGAGAATCTGCAATTTCAGAGGTTTTCTCCAAAGATGTTCCGGTGGGCATGAATATCTCTACGGCAAACTGATTTCTTTCCGCAATCGGCATCAGCTGCATCGGAGTCTTAACAAACAGCAATCCGCCTAAAATCACACACAATACACCGGTGGCTATGGTGGTTTTCGGCCAAGCGAAACATAGTCTTATCAAACCGTCATAACCTTTCTGCATCACGGAAAAAATTGTGAATTTCTTCTTGCCGGTCTTCAGAGCCTCCTCCTGAAGCTTATATATAGGTTTCTTGATCAATTTATACTGAAGAAAGGGCACAAGTAATTCGGCGATAATTAGCGACACAAACAGAATGATTGTAAGTCCCCACGGAAAGTCATTGAGAAAATCACGGAACATTCCCTTGATAGTAAACAGGAATGGGAAGAATGTAATGGATATGGCAAGTGTTGCCGAAAAAATGGCTTTAAAAAATTCGGTTCCGGCACGCAGGGTCGCTGTGAAATGATCAATCCCTTCTGATATAAGTTCCACATAATCATCGATAATCACCACAGAGTTGTCAACAATCATACCAAGCGACAGAATAAGACACGCAAGTGTCACCGTGTTCAGCTCAATCCCGAAAGCGTAGAAGAGGGCCAAAGATATGAATATGGAGATAGGGATTGTCATGGCTGCAATCAATGCCACCTTTAACGGGAGCAATATCATTATGACAACCACTACCGCTATCACTGCAATCAGAAGTTCCACCAAGAAATAATTCACCGAACTGTTTACAACTACGGGTTGGTCGGTTATGTTGAAGAGGGTCACCGATTCCGGCAGGCTTTCCTTAAACTTATCAATCCTTGATTGAACCTCTTTTCCCATTTCCACCACATTATAACCATCTTTCATCCCGATGCTCAGAAGGATACATTTCTTGAAATTGTTGGTTATATAGCTTTCCGGTTTGGGATATTCCCGCTTAATTTCAGCTATGTCTCTGAGCCTTAGTAGATTCCCTTCAGGAGGACTCATCACCACCATATTTGCCACATCCTCAAGGTTCCTGACCGCGCGGGCCACATAAACCGGAGTGGTGAAATCCCCCTGCTTCAGTTCTCCGCCTGTCGTCTTGAATCCCTGTGCGAGCAGAGTGGCGCCGAGGGTCCCTTCATTCAATGCATAATGCTGGAGTTTCTTCGGATCCAGATAGACCGAGACCTGTTCTTTCTGTTCTCCGGTAACCGTCATACTGCCGACACTCTCCACCGGTCTAATCGCATCCTTAAGCCTTTCCATGTAATCATGAAGCTCCCGGTAAGTCTTGTCGGCACTCTGCATTGTGATCAGAAGAGAGGAAGTAGCTCCGAAATCGCTTATTGTCTCTACTGCGAGCACTCCCGGAGGCAGTTTCAGCTTCTCCTGCTCCATTCCGATCTTGAATTCATTCCAGAAACTGTCGGTGTCTTCAGTGTCGGCATCAAGTTCCACAAAAATTATCACCATTCCTGAAGTGACCTGAGCATGAGTCTTTCCCTTGTTCACCTCCTTATATGAAAAGATATAATCTTCAAGAGGCTTCAGCACCTCCTCTTCCATCTGGCGGGTGGAAGCTCCGGGATAAACCGCCGCCACAACTCCCTCCCTGATTGTGAAGGAAGGAAACTCCTGTTTCTGCATCTCATAAAGAGCATACACTCCCAAAGCCATCAGCATTGACAGGATCAGAATAATTTCCTTGCTGTATTTCATTCCCATCTTCACGATGGGGTTCGCCTTCGGAGCTCCCGGAGGAGCATCGTGGCCTTGCTGGAAATCGGCGGAATTAACCTGTTGGCTGCTATTGTTGTTATCAGTTTCCATGGTCATTTTCCGGTTTATTCTGTTGTCACGATTGTGCCGGTCCCCACTTTCTGCATACCGGCAACTATCACTGAATCTCCGGGTTGAAGCCCGGATTTCACAATCACTCCATTCGCCACCAGTTCATCTGCCTCCACGAATCGTCGTTCGGCTCTGCCGTTCCTTACGGTCCATACAAAAAGCCTGTTGTCTTCATTCAGAAGAACTGCCTGTGTGGGGAGCACTATTTCTCTTACCTCTGGACTATCGGGCTCCAATGCTTCAAACCTTACATTTCCCGTCATTCCCGGTAATATTTTCCCGTTTGACGACGGTATGGCAACCTTGACGGTGTAGGAACGTGTAAGAGGATCCGCAACCACTGCTTTTTGAGTAATTTTTCCCTCGATATTCTTTAAGTCGTCCCGATCAAAACTAACCGTCGCCTTTTCACCCTCTGAAAAATTACCGATTGCGTTTTCTGAAACTGACACATCTATTGTCAGATCGTTGGTAGAGACGATCTCATAAATCGGTTCTACCGGCACAACAGTCTGACCCACATCTGCAAACTTCTTGGTAACGGTGCCGCTTACCGGTGAATATAAAGTTGCATCCTTCAGAGTGCGCTGAGCCATTTCGGCAGCATTTTCAGCCTGTTTAAGCTTTTGCTGCATCTCCACCCATTTCACCTCCGGCAGAGCATTCGCGTCATGGAGCTTTTTCAGCCGCTGATAGCCGTCTTGCGCTTCTTCAAGTTGTGCCAGGGCTATATTGTAGGCATTCTCATATTCCCCTGCCCTGACTTTACCTAGCAATTGACCTTTACTGACTTTCGCCCCTTCAGCCACAGCCAGTTGGGTAATGGTTCCCCCCACTGCAAAACTCACATTGGTTGTCTCGGCAGATGAAACGATTCCAGAATATTCCCTATCTGATGTCTGAAGTGTTCCGGAAACCTTCTCGACAGTAACCTTCACAGGGGGCGATAACGTTGCCTTTTCTTTTTTTGCACAGGATATCAAAACATTTCCTGCCAATAAACCAAATGCGGCCCATAAAAAGGCGCTGACACCGACTTTCATTTCGCAGATTAAATTAGTAGTTAAGTGAATAGTGCCCGGCGGAAAAAACGGATCATCCAGATTTCCGCCATTCAGTTAATAATGCATTAATTTTTGCAAATATAAGTTTATTTTTGTTTTTATGGCACAGGTTTTGAATAATTATTTTTCACTTCTTGTTCACGACTTTGCTGCCGTGCAATTTTATACCTCTTTGATACGTTATTACTCTAATGGACCCTTGCGTTAACAGTTTTTGAGAAGCAGGATCTATACATCAATTTTAAATCTCTTCTCATTTTCAGATTCTGAATTTCTTATGTTTCTATATAGCAACAAGTTGCGAAGTTTGGTTTGGGGTGTACTCTGCAGTTCGATTTTAATTGTCTCAGCCCAGCAATTAAACATTGAAACCACACCCAAAACCATGGATATTCTCTCGCAGTTCGAAAACAGGTTCAATGTCCTCGATTCGGTTATTTTTCAGTCGCCTGAAAGAGACCGGTTTTATTCGGAGATTTTTGATTCCGTGTTTTTTGAATTTGCGGAAATGGAACGCGTGCCTCAGATTGATGCCGAAACCGACGCCAGGATCAGCGCGCTGAAAAACCGCACGGGACTCGAATTCCGCGGTCAGGCTTATGTCCGTCCCGGACATAACATAAGCTATGATCCCGATGATCCCTTAGTGGCTTACAATGCAAAGGTGCAGGCTGAAATCCAATGGAATATCTTCAACAGTTCGGTCTATAAACGGAAATCCCGCATAAAAGAGCTCACTATTCAGGGAGAACTGGATCAGCTGAACTTTGTGAAGAACGACCTCGACGAGCAGATAATGTTCCAGAAACAGCAGGTAAGATTCCGTCATTACGGCAGAATGCTTTCGATCTATAACCTGCATTACGAGAACCTGAGGCTACTTATGGAGACCCAGGTCTATCTTCTCGAACATGGAAAGATTTCGGGCGATGATATGCTCAAACTTATCAATGAACAGATGGAGATTGAACGGCAGTTAGTTTCCATCAAGGCCGACTCAGTGGTCAACGAGCTCCCGGCGCCCACGTCTATCGCCTATATCTCTCTTACCGATACTGCCGGAATTTTCAGAAGCATCAAGCACAACAACATAGAAATTAAAAAGTTAGGATTAAGACATGAGCTCCTTGATCTGAAAAAACAAAACACCGACTATGTGCAGACAATGGATATACTTCCTTTCGTAAGATATTCTTACTACAACAGGGAAAATGTCCATAACACTTATAACCTCGACGTGGGGGTTTCTTTCCGTCTTCCAATCTCCAAGGAAGTTTCCAAACAGCGCAAGGTTCTTGCAGCCCAGCAAGATGTGCTGGCCTATGAGCAGCAACTGCTCGAGAGCGAGACTACCAACGGAATTTTCCTCACTTTCCATGACCTGGAGATTTATAATGAAAATATCCTCGGGGAATTCCTCAGGATGAAAAAACTTAAGGAATATCTGGAAATGAGAAAAACCAGCTATTATAATGTCGACGGAGAATATTCAAGGATCGACCGTCTCCGGGAATACAATGCCTATCTCCAGGCCTGGGAACGGCTGATGGAATATTCCTACCGGCGAGATATGATACTCCTCGACCTCCAGCGTTATCTGTTGACAGAACCTATTAGCAATTATATACAATTTAAAGAATATTACTGATTCAACATATGCAGTCTTTCAGTTTTAAATCCAACCTGAATGAAAATGAGAATGTCGAGAAACTGATTAAGGAACGCAACCGCAAGATAGCTCGTCAGCAGGTAATCTTTGCAATCATTCTCCTCATTATCATCGGTCTATTGGTTTGGTATCTTTTCCGTAAAACTATATACACGGAATTCGACGGTTTCATGCACACCGAATATAAAGACTACCGGGCCGTTGAAGACATCTACCTCTTCGACCAATACACAGAAGAGGGTGATATCGTTGTGCCGGGTGACACCCTTTATTCCTACACATATATAAATATGTTCGGATCCGGCAATGGCGGTTCCCAACCGGATATCTTTATCAAGAACCGGGATCTGCGGCTCCAGCGCGACAATGCCTACAACGAAGCCAATGTGCTTAAGGTCAGGATTGCCGAACTCGAGGCTCAGATACAGCGCGAAGACAACAACATCCGCTTCGGGATGACCGATAATTCCCATAAGATGGATCTTGAGCGCCAGCTTGCCGTTGCAAAGGCAGAACTCACAGCCACGCTGAACCGTGCCTATCGGCTTGGAAGCATACACAACGAGAATAACACCGTCATTGCCGGAGCGGCACAATACGGAATTGACTTCTCCAACGAACAGTGGGGACTCGACCATGCTCTCCGTCAACTTTATGAATCAAATGCTCCGATTATCAGGTATGCAGTTGCCCAGGACACTGCTATAGTCACAAAGATCTGGGCCCCATCTTTTTCCCGCGTGTTCAAGAAGGAACATATCCTTCAGCTTGAAGAGCTAAGCTTCGAGAAAAGCAATGTTCAGGTAATTGCCTGGGTGCCTACGCAGGATATGGGAAAGATCAACAATAACACCCGTGCTGAAATCATCGTCAACGATGATGTTTCCTTCATGGCAAGCGTCCAGCTTTTGGGTGCCCGTACGGAAGATCTCCCGGAAGAACTCCGGAATAATCTTTCGCATACCTATACTGCCGTAATGGTTGTTTTCGCACCCGACCGTGATCAGGTCCTCCCTCTTTGGGCTGTCGTTGACCGGGTGCCTGTGAGAGTGCGAATCAAGAACTACGAAAACGGCTACCGTGGTGACGGTTCCGATTACTGGTATATCGACAACGATGGTCTCACGGATATTTCAAAACATTTTTTAGGTCTGATCCGCGAACGTTCAAAGGGTCGTTACCGTTATGATCCCAATAAAAACACAGAATCACCGGTTCAGGACCCACCTGCCAAAACCGAAGGTAAAAAGTCGCCTGAAAGTCCGGTTTTGGAAAAGAAAACCGACACTTTGCCGGATTCCGTGCCGCAAAACGACACTACATCTTCAAAACTGGCTTATCATTTGCATACGATAAAAGATGGAGAAACCCTTTATGGGCTTTCCCAGCAATATAAAGTAAGTATTAATAAGATTTTAGACCTGAATCCTGATATCGACAAGAGATTTAAAAAAGGGGCGAAGGTCAAAATCCCTGTTTTAAATTAATCCAATTCAGACAATTATGCCAACCGGCCCGTCATATAAGATAGTAACCAATTCCCGGAAACGTCGCATCCTGGTAGTCAATAGGATGGTGAACCCGGGTCAGATCGATGAACTCGAAAACGAAGACTTCGATGCCATATTCCTGAATGTGGCCAACCGCACCTATGAGGAGACGCGGCTTGTGTCGCGCTGGCTCTCTCCCACGCGCGAAGGCAAAAGCTTCCTTAAGCCTCGTTTCGGTAATGTCGACATGCAGAACTTCATGCGTCAGGTGGTCGATTTTTTCGACGGCCTATGCGACAACCCTCTGGATGAGACTTTTGCCAACAGAATCGAGGAGATTTATCAGAATATTGAAAAATATGGCATAAACCGAGATATCGGGTCTGATATCTCCACCACCTCCCGCCTGCTTGCCAATCTTGTTAAATATGATATTACAAGAGGGCGTCTCACATTCACCAACCATGCCATCAGAGGTCTTGCGCAAGGTTTCTCCAACCGCTACCTGATGATGTATGACAACCATGAGACGCTCCAGCTCGACGAGAGAATGAAATTTGTGCAGAAACTCGAAGAACTGGGCTATGCCGAACGCACCCGTCTTGTCGACCGTATCCATATATGCAAGGAATGTGGCGACTCCCATCAGCTCTTTATCGAGTGCTGCCCCAAATGTAAAAGTTCGGATATCCAGCAGGAATCGATGATTCATCATTTCCGCTGCGCCAACATCTCGCCTGAATCCACCTACTTCAAGGATGGCGCTCTCGTGTGTCCCAAATGTCGCAGGACTCTCCGGCATATCGGCGTAGACTATGACCGGCCCGCCACTGTGTTCAGCTGTTTCTGCGGAAACACTTTCATGCAGTCGGCAATGAAAGTAATGTGCACAAACTGCAGCCACATTTCAACGCCTGAAGAGCTCATACCGACAGATGTCTATGAATACAAGCTTACTCCTGCCGGAATCGCAGCTTTCGCTTCCGACGAGGCTATCTTCCAGCTTGAAAGCACCGACATCTATTCCGGTCGCTCCACATTCGAAAATTTCTGTGAGTCGATCAGAGTCTTCCATACGTTGCCTTCATACGAAAACCAGACTATCCTCGTGTTCCGTTATCACTATGTTTATAACGGCACCCAGGAAGATGCCCAGGTTTTCGATGTCATGCGCAATATCATGATGCATAACGCGACCGTGAAGCTTACCACGAACGACAATAATTTCTATGTGTTGCTTGTAGCCCCTTCCGGAAAGATCGATGCCGAATATAAATTTGCCAAGACCAATCTCGACCGGATTTTCAACGAACTCTCTGAAGAAAACGAGGAATTCGATGCCCGTTGGCTGAAAACCTACAGGTTTAACCGAGATCAGGATCCTGATGAATTCGTGAAGGAAATCACGGAAAAAATCGAAGACAGCATGCTCGAGGATCTTCATGAAATTTCGGATAACAATCCTGCCGACTAATTCTTAATCCTTTCTCCTTCCTCCATTAATCCTGACTTTTTATGGACTGGCTTACCAACATACTCCATTTCATAGTGGGCGGTTTCCAATGGTTTGTAAACCACGCCATGATGATTTATTACGACATCGAGATGTGTTTCTCGCGTAATGTCAGCATGGACACCCTCCTTACCCTATATTGGTTCCTTTTCCTTGTGGAATTCCCACGTTATTATCTTCTGGAGATTTTCCTGGCGATACGTTATGCCATACTCAAACCCTTCCGGAAGAAGACCGACAATATGGCCCGGATGGTCCTGTTCTCTGAAAATCCCCTGGTTTCTGTATTGGTGCCGGGTAAGAATGAAGGGAAACACATCTATAAACTTGTGATGAGCCTCCGGGAACAGACCTATACCAATTTCGAGATTATCGTGGTTGACGACGGTTCGGACGACGACACCCCTTATATCTGCAGCAATCTCGAAAAGAACGGCTTCATCGATAAATATATCCGGATGGATGAACGTGCCGGCAAAGCCGGGGCTGCCAACCTTGGTGCAAGCTTCGCCAAAGGGAAATATATAGTTCATCTTGACGCAGATTCATCACTCGACCGTAATGCCATCGAGGAGATCCTCATTCCTTTCTACACCGACAAGAAGGTTAAGGCAGTGGGAGGCTGCGTCAAGGTCAGAAATTCCAAGGCAAACATCTGCACCTCACTTCAGGCCCTCGAATACCTTAAGACTATCATGGTGGGCCGTATGGTTACGAGCGAGCTCGGCATTTACCATATCATCTCCGGTGCTTTCGGCGCCTTCGAACGGGAAACACTGGAAAATATCGGCTATTGGGACATCGGTCCCGGTCTTGACGGCGACATCACACAGAAAGTGCGCAAAGCCGGTTATAAGGTCACTTTTGCTAAAGATGCCGTCTGCATGACGAATGTGCCTGAAAGCTGGTATCGTCTTTACGTGCAGCGCAGGCGATGGTCAAGGTCTCTGGTAAGGTTCCGTATCAGGAAACATAAGGATATCCTTCTTCCTAACCGTAACTGGCGGTTCATCAACTGGCTTTCGAACATGGAGAGTATCTTCTACGATTGCATATGCAATTATATGTGGTTCTATTATCTCATCGGACTACTCTTCACTTATACCGACCGGCTGCTGGAAATTATGGTTGTGGCGTGGCTCATCCGACTTGCGTTTACGATCATCGCCTTCGGAGTTATCATGCTTATCACCGAGCGTCCGCGTGAGGAATTGCATCTGATCAAGTATCTTCCGCTCTCTACTTTCTACACAGGTTATTTCCTGAGAGTGACCCGACTGATCGGTTACACCACGGAATTCTTCTTCTTCAATTCCTATCGCGACAAGTGGAATCCGCGCAAAACTTCCATCTGGGCACAGGCAGAGGTCAACTGACCTAACCTTAAATGATGTTAAGAAAGGTTTAAATAATTATAGTATAAGAAAATTAATTTAACTTTGCGGTCGCGCATGAAAAAATCAAATCCAACAGAAAGACAAAATAAAATTACAATGAAGAAGCATTTTTACCTTATAGCAGCACTTGGTTTAGGCATAGTCTCCTGTACCGATTCCGACCTCAAAAACGACGGATCCCAAGATAACATTACATCCGGGCAGGAATCAGACATCGCTAAACTCACTACTATTAAGTTGAACTCATCTAATAGTTCACAAGATAGGATTAATGTTTATCCTTCCACAAGAGATGAAAACTCTGAAAAACCTCTGGAATTAATTGCCGAGATAAAAAATATCTCTGAAGATGAAAATTTTGATGGTTTCACTAAAGAAGACCGTCTGCTCTCAGCAACCTGTGTATATTATGATAAGGAGACACAGACTTATTACGCTACTTATCACATGCAGGGTAATAACTATTATACCGATCAGGAAATAGAAACTTCAGGATATATTGAATCTTTCCAAATTGAAGGAAATACTCCTAAACTTGAGAAAATTTATTGGGCAGCTGATGCATCCGGCAAGACTTATGATTTCAACCACCTGTACTTTGATGACCTTAATAAAATTGAATATGTAGGAGAATATACGGGCGACAAATCTGAAGGAACCAGAATTATTGTAGCAGGTCATAGTTCCGAACCGGTGAAAACCGGAACAGGTTTTAATACCAAAGCCATAATTGGCAAGATTGATTTTGAGCAAGAGAGCTTGACAGTTGCCGACGTTATGACTGGAGACAAAATCTACGATGAAAATATCACCAATAAAGATGGTTCTCTTGCATCCTTAGGAGATGAAGACGCCGCCGATGTCAACTGTGTTGTGCGTAAATACAATCATTATTACCTTACAACTCGCAAAGGTGTTGCAGTTTTAAAAGCAGGCAAAGAAAATCTTTTCCAACCGGAGACTGACGTCAATGACAAAATCTATTTCTTGAAAACTCCCGGTTCTGCAAAGTTCATTAGCCAACCAACATTTACTTCAGGTGTTGACATTCTCTATCTTACACAATACAACCCAGAAGAATTAACAAAAGACACTTCCAGTCCGGCTAATGTGATTCAATTTGCTTTAGATACAACTGATGGAAAGGATTTGCCTATCCATATGAACGATGTAGACAATTTCAGTTGGAGTAATCTTATTTCTCCAAATCAACTTCTACTTGGAAACATAGAATCTATTTCACCGGTTGACGGAAAAAATGTATTGGTTGCCAGCAGCAATAATACAGGAGCAATTTATACTTGTCTTGGCAGAAATGGCTTATATGTATTTAATCCCACATATGACTACAAACAGGATGAAATCATAAAATTCACAGATGCAAAAGAAGGGAATACCTCACGTCCGGTAAATGGAATATATGTTGAGGATTGGGATGATTATAATGGACATCATTACACTGATGGCTTCATTTATGTAGCCAATGGTGCCTGCCTAACCATTTTAGATGCAAAAACACTTGAAAAGGTAGCGGAGTACAGTGCATTTGATGGTACAAATGCAATTTCAGCCAACTATGTTCATGTGGTTAAATCAAATACTTACACAAATGAACATGTTCCAGACAGAATCATCACTGTTGCTTATGGACAGGCCGGTGTGAAAGTCTTCAGGTTTGTGCCTCCAACAAAATGACTTTGATTTTTTATTTTCATATTTTGAGCATCGCGGAGTTTTCTCCCCGATGCTTTTTATTTTACAAAAGCATTCCGGCCTTTCATTCATACCCCGGCAAGTTTCGCGTTGCTTCACATATGCTGAGTTCACCGAAGAAATCACTTCCGGGGAATTTACCATTAGTTTTAAATTACTTGAATCTGATTTTTCTAAACTTCTAATAATAAATTTCAAAAAAATCCTAAAAATTTATTTGAATTTTTAAAATATTTGAAAGTTTTTTATAACTTTGCAAATTAATTTGAGTGAAAAGCGAAAATAAAAACCAAACACAATACAAATGAAAAAGCATTTATTCTTGATGGCCGCTCTCGGATTGGGGCTGGCTGCTTGTACGAATGATGTACTGACTCCGGAGGACAATGCTAACATTACCTCTCCCGATCAGGAAAATTCAACCTCAACGCTAAAATCAGCGAAACTTAAATCTTTTGACGCTTCACCTGACCGTGTCAAAGTAGAACCCCAGACAAGAGATGCTCAACCCGGTTCTCTTACGCTCATTGCATCAATTACAAACCCATCCACTCAAGAGGGGATTATCAATGGCTTCCAAAAAGAAGGCGAAGAGGGACGTTATCTTTCAGCAACTTGCGTATATTTTGATTCATCAGATGATAAATATTATGTAACATACCATATGCAAGGTAATAACTATTTAACCGATCAAATTGATGAAACTTCCGGTTTTATAGAAACCTTTACCCTACAAGAGGATGGTACACCAAATCCCGGTAAAATATATCAAACCGCTGAACCTTCTAAAGTTGATTTTGATTTCAATCATCTTTATTTTGATGTTTTAAATGACGATTATTTAAGTTATACAGGTGCTGATGCCGGACAGAAAAGAATAGTAGCAGCCGGTCATATTGCAGTTCCCACCTCTACCGGAAAATATGACACCCATGCTATGATTTCACAACTTGATCTTGAAAATGAAGAAATTGCATATACGTTAGTTTTAACTGGAGAAAAGCTTTTAAACGAAGAAGGTAAATCTTTAGGCGACATAGATGCAGGCGACGTTAATTGTGTTTTAAGGAAAAGCAATTATTATTATCTTGCGACCCGTAAAGGAATTGCAGTTTTAAATGCAAAAGATGATAATTTATTTACACCGATTAACAATATAGAAACCATAGAAAATGAAAATGGCCAAAAAACAAGCACTGTCATCGAAAATAGCACATATTTTGTAAAGACTCCGGGCTCAGCAAAACACTTATCTCATATTTATACTAATTCCCATTTCTCTTTACTTTATTTAACATCTCCAAATCCCTCAACAATAACTGCTGAAACAAGTTCTCCGGCTAATATTATAAATTTCAGCATGGATCAAGGAAGTGGCACTTTATGTGGTTCAGACACCAGCGACTCAAATACTGAGGGCCCGGGAATATTAAACTCATCAGATATAACTGATCTCACTCTATGGTCGCCGAATGTTAATCAATATACCATTCCTGAAACTAATATCTGTCCTGTGGATGGCAAGAATGTCTTGTCTCTGGCTGACAACAACAACTTAATTACTGCTTGTCTCGGGAAAAATGGATTATATGTAAATAATAAAGACAATCATAAGGAAGAGGTAATAAAATTTAGCGATAAAAAAGACGGAACAGGTTCTCGTCCTGTAAATGGTGTATTTGTTGAAGGCATTGAATATTATGACGGAGGCAGAGCTACTAATGGATTTATTTATGTTGCAAACGGTGCTTGCTTAACAATTCTTGATGCCGCAACTTTAGAAAAAGTAGAAGAATTTAGTGCTTTTGATGCTAAGGAAGATAAAAACTTAGCATCAGCAAACTATGTTCAGGTCGTTAAAACCAATACTTATACAAACCCCGCTTCACCAGACAGAATAATAACTGTCGCTTTTGGACAAGCCGGAGTCAAAGTATTTAGATTTGTTCCCCCTACATTAAAATAAAATTCTGCTAAATACTATAAAGAGCCGGCAAGTTCAATGTCGGCTCTTTATTTTTATTCTGAATTTTTAACAGTAAAAAATTGAAATAGGAGCTTATATTTATTATATTTGCAGTTGGAAAAGTTCGCTTTGGAACAAAATGATAGATAATAAACTAAAAATTGGCTTCGTAGGACTCGGTTACGCCGGGTTCCCGATGGCGTGTCTTTTCGCGGCTAAATACCCGGTAGTCGGCTTTGACCTGTCAAAAAGACGGGTGGCAGAACTCAATTCCGGTATCGACCATTGCGGCGATGTCACACGCGAAGAGATTGAATGTATGTTCGTCAACGGAGCCATCATTACATCCAACATATCCGACCTTCAGGACTGCAACGTGTTCATTGTGGCAGTTCCCACTCCGGTCGACAAAAACAACCGTCCTGACGTTTCATTCATCGCCAACGCAAGCAGAGAAGTAGGCAGCGTGCTTAAAAAAGGTGATATCGTAATCTACGAATCCACCGTATATCCGGGTGCCACCGAAGAGATCTGCGTTCCCGTTCTCGAAGAAACCTCAGGGCTGAAATTCAATGAAGACTTCTTTGTAGGATACTCTCCCGAAAGAATAAATCCCGGTGACAAGATTAACACACCCCGCAATGTCGTGAAGGTTACTTCCGGCTCCACTCCGGAGTCTGCGAAAATCATCAACGACATCTATGCCAACGTCTTGGGTAGGGAGCTCACCTTCCCCGCTTCCTCAATAAAAGTTGCCGAGGCATGCAAAGTAGTCGAAAATGCCCAGAGAGATGTCAACATAGCCTTCATCAACGAGGCGGCGAAAGTGCTCAACAGCATGGGGATTGACACCAACGAAGTGGTGGATGCTATGAACACCAAATGGAATTCCCTTGGATTCCGACCCGGATTCGTAGGCGGCCATTGCATCGGAGTGGATCCTTACTATCTCATCGACCGTGCAAAAATGCAGGGAGTCGACACTCATCTTATGACATCGGCGAGGAAGATCAACAACTCAATGGCAAAATATGTGGTCGATAAAGTTGTTGAGAAACTCCGTGAAAGGTTTGGCAAAGATATCCACGAAGCTCGTGTCCTCATCTTAGGTTTCTCATTTAAAGAGAATTGCCCTGACGTAAGGAACAGCAAAATCTACGACGTATATCGTCTCATGAAACAACACACCAAGAACGTAACTATCTACGATCCGGTTGTTGACAGCGAATTGGTTCGAAATTTGTATCACTTAACAATCAGTACTAATCCACGGCAGATATCACGTTACAAGTATGATGCCATCTTGCTGTGCGTTGCCCATCAGGCGTTCAAAAACCTGAATATAAAGCAACTTTGCGCAGAAAAAGGATTTGTTTACGACATAAAAGGTTTTTATCCTTTAAAATCGTTCAAATCTTTGACAATGGAACGAATATGAGAAATTTAACAAGGAGAAACAAATCAAAATTTTAGACAAAGGAAATTTAGATGAAAGAGTTAAATAAAAAGATTTCAAACAACTTAAAGAATCATAATATATCTATGAAGTTAAAATTTTTAATGTTTGGGGGAGTCATCCTTGCGATGACAGCATGTTCGGATGACAATCTCTCCAATGGAGGTGACAACAATCTTCCCTCCGAATCAACTCTGAACACCGCTTCATACTCAGTCAATGCGGCAAACACATCGCGTGTATTCAATTATGGCAACGATGGAGTCGGCACCAGAGCTCAAGATGAAGAATTTGTAATGCCCGACTACCCGGCTGCAAGAGCTGCCGCCGCTCAAGATATCCAGTCAGGTTGGTTTCCTGCTTCTGGAGATTATAAAGTTTCAGGAAACTCAAGCGTCCAAATGAATGCATCAGGGGATGTTAATCTTTTCATAGTTGGGGACTTTAACGGAACTTTAGAAATCAATAATGGCAATTTGAATATTTATGTAGCTCCGGGAGTAACATATACCATACCGAGCAGTGGCCAAATTTTAACACGTGCATATAATCTATATGTTTATGGGAATTTAGATGTTCCATCAAATTTTTATATTAAAGATAATCAACATGTTTATATTTTAGGAGATTTAGATGTGACCAATTACATTGAAACATCCGGAAATCAATATAGCCTAAATGTAAAAGGAGGAATACATGCCAAGAAATTTAATTCTCTTAACTCAAATTTAAAT
>JAFLTN010000040.1 GCA_022510445.1 Muribaculaceae bacterium
GGCCCGTAACAATAACGAACTCGTTGCCATCCTCGGAAATTTCGTGAACCGTGCCACTGTGCTCATCCATAAATACTATGGAGGAATGGTTCCTGCCTGCGGTGATTTTTCCGATGAAGACAGGAAGATGATGGAGGAAGTCAAAGAGTCGGTTAAGGCTCTTTCAGAAAATCTTGATCAGTTTAAATTCCGCGAAGGTCTTAAAGATGCAATGAATATTGCCAGGATCGGAAATAAATATCTTGCAGATTCCGAGCCGTGGAAACTGATAAAGACAGATCCTGTGAGAACGGCTACTATCCTGAATCTTGCGTTGCAGGTTTGTGCGAATCTTGCGGTAGTGTTTGAACCGTTCACTCCCTTCATGGCAGCTAAGCTTGCAAGCCAGTTGAGAATCAATGAACTTAAATGGGAGATGGCCGGTCGTTTCGACCTCGTGGCCGATGGAGTGGAGATAGGCACTCCCGAACTTCTGTTTGAAAAAGTGGAAGATTCTGTGGTTGAAGCTCAGATAAAGAAACTGGAGGATGCAAAGGCCAGGAATATCCTTGATAATTGGAACCCCAATCCTGTGAAAGAAACGGTAGATTTCCCCACATTCGAGAAAATGGATATCCGGGTAGGTAAAGTTTTGGAATGTGAGAAAGTTCCAAAAGCCGACAAACTTTTAAAATTCAAGATTGACGACGGGATGGGAGGCCGCACTATTGTGAGCGGTATTGCAAAATTCTATAATCCGGAAGACCTTGTCGGAAAGGAAGTTTGCTTCATAGCCAATTTTGCTCCCAGAAAACTGAAAGGGGTGGAATCCCAGGGTATGATCCTTAGTGCTGAGGATTCCGACGGACGTCTGGTGGTTATTGGCCCTACGGGAGAAGTTCGTCCGGGGTGCAGCGTCGGTTGACCACCCGGATAATATCCCCCTTTCGTTCCAATGGTTGTGCTCCTCTTAGATGAGCAGATACTTCCTCTTCATTGATCAGATAGAATTTCGGTTTCTGAACATGTGGCAAAGCGTTAAACCAAGGATCGGTTGTTCCGATCCATTTTAACGACTTCACGCCTGAGAAAGAATTGAAACCGTTCCAAAGATTAAATATCCTTGTTTTAGCGACGGGCGCCACTCCAAGGCGTCCGTCGTTTAGTCTTGCCAGACAAATGAAATGAGCCTTGATTCTTCTGTCAGTATTATTGTCTGTAGCCTCCCGGGCTGTCGATTTTGTGGAAATCCGGATCTTTCTGCCGTGGGTTTTATTAATTGTATGCATGAGTTTCCGGAATTCCGGGCCATGTGATGATCTGTCTTTTATGCCCTCGCTTGCTATAAAAAGATGTATCATTTCATGAATCACGACATCTTCCCATTCTGATTGTGTTATATCGAAATTAACGCTGAATCTCATCTCGAAATCATAAAATTCCGTTTTAAGTAGCGTTTTTCTAATCTTATAAATAAGTTTGCCGCGGAAAGTGCGGGCTCTTGTCAGTGAAAAGGTTGGTTCAGGCAATTTTGAACTGAAAATATCCCTGTTATAGAGATGGAAAGTCTGTCTTATAAAATTAAGATCGGGAATCATACAATAAATTTAATAAATATTTCTGACCTGATCTCCATTCTAAGCAAAATTTAACAAAAAATGAGATGGAGCCTAAATAATTGTAGGGTTGAAATAAAAAGAGTAATTTTGCGGTATGTGTAAAACTTTTATAGGAATTCTTGCTGTTATGGCTGCTGTGGTCCTTTCAGGGTGTGGCGTAAAGGCTGACAATGCGGCAAGAGAGAACCTTGCCATTTTGGCCGACGGGGAGTCTGTTTCACCCTCAGATGTTATTGAAACAGGGCTGAAGATCTCTTTTAACCCTGACAGTGCCTATGCTTATGTGGCGCGCCAAGTGGAATTCGGTCCTCGGGTTCCTAACACAGAAGCGCATAAACAGGCCGGAGAATGGCTCTCTTCCGAACTTAAGAGACATGGGGGCAAAGTGATTGAGCAGAAAGCCGATCTAAAGGCTTTTGACGGTACTGTTTTGAAATCAAAAAATATTTTTGCCCAATTTAATCCGGAAAATAAAGACAGGATTCTTTTGCTTGCACATTGGGACAGCCGTCCCTGGGCAGATAAGGATCCGGATGCTTCCAATCATAAAAAAGCCGTTCCCGGAGCAAACGACGGAGCAAGCGGAACAGGCGTCTTGCTTGAAATTGCGAGACAAATTTCCGTGGAAGGGACCGACAAAGGAATTGATATATTATTTGTGGATGCTGAAGACTGGGGTACCGACGGAGATGAGGATTCCTGGGCTTTGGGGACAAAATATTTTGTCGAGCATCTCCCTGTGGCCGGTTATTCACCTCAAGTGGCAATATTGCTTGATATGGTGGGCGGAAAAGGAGCAACATTCTGCAGGGAATATTTTTCAGAACAATCAGCCCCCGGCGTTGCGCAGGAAATCTGGGATATGGCCCATAAGTCAGGCTATGGAGAACTTTTCCTTAACCGGATGGGGAGCGCTATTCTCGATGATCATGTGCAATTGATAAAATCCGGCATTCCCGCCATTGACATTGTGGAATATCATCCTGAAGATGAAAATGGATTTAATCCGAGGTGGCATACTGTCTCTGACAACATGGAAGGTATAAGTAAAGAAACTCTCGGGGCCGTAGGCGACACCGTTCTGAAATGGTTAATGAAATAAAAAAACAGATATAGATATGGATTTTATAGAAGAACTGACGTGGAGAGGCATGATTCATACCGTTATGCCTGGTACCGATGAACTTTTGAAAAAAGGAATGACAACCGCATATTTAGGAATAGATCCGACAGCCGACAGTCTCCATATAGGACATTTATGTGGAGTCATGATGTTGAGGCATTTCCAGAGGTGCGGACATAAACCGTTGGCTCTTATCGGAGGTGCCACAGGAATGATCGGAGATCCATCCGGTAAAAGTGCGGAGAGAAATCTTCTGGATGAAGCCACTTTAAGACATAATCAGGAAGCCATCAGGAAACAGCTTTCACGTTTTCTTGATTTTGACAGTGACGCCCCCAACAAGGCTGAAATGGTCAATAACTATGATTGGACCAAAGACGTGACTTTCCTTGATTTCGCGCGTGAAATCGGAAAACACATCACTGTGAATTATATGATGGCTAAGGATTCTGTGCAAAAACGCCTTAATGGAGAAGCCAGAGACGGCCTCAGTTTCACCGAATTTACCTATCAGCTTCTACAAGGCTTTGATTTCCTCACTTTGTATACTCAGAAAGACTGTAAATTGCAGCTCGGTGGGTCGGATCAATGGGGAAATATTACCACCGGCACAGAACTGATTCGTAGAAAAGTCGGTGGAGAAGCCTATGCATTGACATGCCCGCTTATAACCAAACCGGATGGAACAAAATTCGGTAAGACTGAAAGCGGAAATGTATGGCTCGACCCACGCTACACTTCTCCTTATAAATTCTATCAGTTCTGGGTGAATGTCAGTGATGAAGAGGCTGAAAAATATTTGAAAATTTTCACATCCCTGACTAAAGAGGAGATACGGAAGCTTACAGAAGAACATTCAGAAAATCCGGGGGCTCGTCCGATGCAGAAAAAACTTGCAGAAGAGGTGACCGTCATGGTGCATGGAAGAGAAGAATATGAAAAGGCTGTTGAAGCAAGTCAGATTTTATTCAGCAATAAGGCTGAAGATGCATTGAAGTCTCTTGACGAAAAGACTCTTCTTGAGATAATGGAAGGGGTGCCTGCATTCAATGTCTCTAAGGAAGAGTTGCAATCGGGCATTCCATTGCTTGACTTCCTTGCTGTCAAAACTCAGATTTTCCCCTCAAAGGGAGAAGCGAGAAAAATGACACAGCAGGGAGGAGTAAGCCTCAATAAGAAGAAAGTGACGGATCCCAATCAGACCGTTGGAGTCTCTGAACTGTTGAACGATAAATATATTCTTGTGCAGAAAGGGAAAAAGAATTATTTTCTTGTAATCTGTGAATAAAATATAGAATGACATCTTTAACATAAGACAGAGTGCTGTTTTACCCGATGGATTATGAAACTACAGGATGCCAATCCCCGACTTTATGCATTCTTCAACAGCAAGGTCTTGAATCTCTTAATGATTGTAGAATCTATCTGCCTTTTGTTTATGACATTTCTTCCGGAGATGAATCTTCCCGTTGTAATTGGCACGATAATATTTATTTTCTTTATAATATACACCCTCTGGTTCTGGATAAAGAAACCGGAGAGGATAGTGATTAATAAATTGTTTTCCAACATATTCACTATTCTATGCCTTTATTATTTTGTCATCATAGGTTTTGGCAGGCTAAATATATGGATATGTGTTTTGCCCGTTCTTTTAGTGTTGGGGTCATTGGTATTTTCAATATTTAAAAGACGGGATGAAATTTTTGAGATAAAGATATAGATAACTACTGGAAAATTCATTAATTTTGCCAAAATTTAGAAAACCATGCGATATTGTTATAAAACAAGGCAAAACAGCGATAAATCGTATAAAAACATAAAAGATATTATTCATTTATATTAAGAGGCAGCTCAAACGAGTTGCCTCTTTTTTTAAAATATAACTCAATATGTCCGGAAAGAGAAAAAAACTTGTATTGGAGAACGGCCGGGAATTTCCGGCTGCCGGTTTCGGATGTGATAGGGAAAGTATTGGTGAATTGGTTTTCAATACTTCCATGGTCGGTTATCAGGAAATATTATCTGACCCCTCCTATACGGGACAGATAATAGTGATGACTTATCCGCTCATAGGAAATTACGGGATAACTGATGAAGACTATGAAACTAAATATCCCTCCATAAGCGGGATGGTTGTGAAAGAGAACAATGACAACCCTTCAAATTTTAGGTTTACAAAGACTTTATCTGAGGTCCTGGAAGAAAACGGTATTCCGGGAATTAGTGGAGTAGATACCAGACTGCTGACAAGAATGTTGAGGGATTCTCAGGAAATCAGGGCAATTATAACTGATTTGGAGACTCCGACAGAGGAGGCTGTAAAAAAGATAAAGGAAAACTCCCGTGAAAGGAACCTTGTCAGGAGGGTGAGCAGCAAAAAGCGTTGGTTTGCCCGAACCCCCAATCATAAATATGAAATTGTGGTGATAGACTGTGGAATGAAACTGAACATGGTGAGAAGCCTGAATAATCATGGCTGCAATGTGACGGTGGTGCCCTGGGATACGCCGGCAGAGACCATCAGGAGCTATAATCCCGACGGAGTCCTTGTTTCCAATGGTCCCGGTTCACCCGAAGATGTTCCTGAAGTGGTTGATACTATCAGAAATCTGATAGGGAAGGTGCCTATTTTTGGAATATGTTTAGGTCATCAGCTTATAGGACTTGCCTACGGAGCCAAAATAATCCATATAAATCCCGGACATAGAGGTGGCAACCACCCGGTAAAAGAACTTTCATCAGGGAAGGTAATGATTACATCTCAGAATCATGGCTATGCAATTGATAAAGCATCTCTGGAAAAAACGAAATTGAAGCTGACTCATATAAACTTGCTTGATGAGACTGTGGAAGGGACTGAATGTCGCGAAGACAGAGTGATTTCAGTGCAATTTCATCCGGAGAGTGCGCCGGGACCACAGGATACAATCTACCTGTTTGACAGATTTATCAAGATGATAGATGAAATTAAGACTCCATTGCAAAAAACTTTTTAAACCATGCCGAAGAGAGAAGATATAAAAAAGATAATGGTGATTGGTTCCGGCCCCATAGTGATCGGACAGGCGGCGGAATTCGACTATGCCGGCACTCAGGCATGTTCAGCCTTAAAAGAGGAAGGATATGAAGTGGTTCTCGTGAATTCGAATCCGGCAACAATAATGACTGATCCTCAAATAGCTCATAAGGTCTATATGGAACCTCTGACTCTGGAGTATGTTGCAAAGATCGTGAGATTTGAACGTCCGGATGCCATTCTTCCGGGCCTCGGAGGTCAAACGGGTCTTAATCTTGCAGTTCAGCTTGCCAAAAAAGGGATTCTGGAGGAATGTGGGGTTGAAATTTTAGGCACCTCTTTTGAAAGCATTGAAAAGGCTGAAGACCGGGAGAAATTTAAGGAGTTATGTGAGCAGATCAATGAGCCGGTGCTTCCCAGTGATGTGGCCTCAGGCATAGACGAAGGCTTAAAGATAGCTGAAAAGATAGGTTATCCTGTTATCTTACGCCCGGCCTTCACTTTAGGAGGAACAGGAGGGGGATTTGCAGAGAATGAAACCGAATTCAGGGAGCTGATGAGAACGGCTCTTGAGCTTTCACCGGTTCATCAGGTTCTTGTAGAGAAAAGCATCAAAGGGTTCAAGGAAATTGAATTTGAAGTGATGCGTGATTCAAATGACACGGTAATAGCCATCTGTTCGATGGAGAACCTTGATCCGGTCGGAGTCCATACCGGAGATTCAATTGTGGTTGCGCCGGCACAGACATTGACAAATAAAGAATATCAGCTGCTGCGCGACAGTGCCTTAAGACTCATCAGGGCTTTAAAAATTGAAGGAGGCTGCAACGTGCAGTTTGCGCTTGATCCTCTTTCGTTCGATTATTATATAATAGAAGTCAATCCCAGGGTTTCAAGGTCGTCAGCATTGGCTTCTAAAGCTTCCGGATATCCCATAGCCAAAGTAAGCGCTAAGATAGCGGTCGGCTATCGGCTTGAAGAGATCGACCTTGGCCATATACCTGCAAGTTTTGAACCTGCCCTGGATTATGTGGTGACTAAAATCGCACGTTTCCCCTTCGATAAATTTGCGGATGCTTCCAATCAGTTGGGCACCCAGATGAAAGCCACCGGTGAGGTGATGAGCATCGGAAGAACCATGGAAGAATCTCTTCTAAAAGCTGTAAGGTCGCTTGAAACAGGAGTGTGTCATATTCATAACAATAAATTTGACGATAAGGAGGATGAAGAATTATTGGACTATGTGGCTACACCCACCGATGACCGACTTTACGCCATAGCTGAATTATTAAGGAGGGATGTGGATCCTTGTCATATTTATAATCGAACCAAAATAGATATGTTTTTTATCGACAAGATAAAGAATATAATCGATGTTGAAAAGAAGTTAAAATCAGATCCCTTTAATGTCAGTCTTTTTATTGAAGCTAAAAAAACTGGCTTCAGCGACAAATATATAGCCGGATTATGGGGAAAAACGGAAGGAGAAGTATTTGAATACCGGAAAGCCAACAATATTTATCCGGTCTATAAGATGATCGATTCTTGCGGCGCTGAATTCAATGCAAGAACCAATTTTTATTATTCGAGCTATGACGAGGAGAACGAATCGATAGCCTCCGGAAAGAAAAAGATTGTTGTGCTCGGTTCGGGCCCTATCAGAATTGGTCAGGGAGTTGAATTTGATTATTCAACGGTTCATGCCATCTGGTCAATCCGGAAAATGGGATATGAAGCCATAATCATTAATAATAACCCCGAAACCGTTTCAACAGACCCCACTGTCGGAGACAAGCTCTATTTTGAACCCCTGACGGTGGAAGATGTGATGAATGTGATAGAACATGAAAAGCCCGACGGAGTTATAGTGACCCTTGGAGGCCAAACGGCCATAAACCTTGCGGAGCCGCTGTCGAAGCTTGGTGCCGTAATTTTAGGTACAGGCACCGAGGCCATCAGGAATGCAGAAGACAGGGGTTGCTTTGAAAAGATTATGGAGAAACTCCGGATACCTCAACCTGAAGGATTGGCTGTCACAACCATTGAAGATGGAATTAAGGCTGCCGACAAAATAGGATATCCTGTTTTGGTAAGACCAAGCTTCGTTCTGGGAGGACGTGCCATGCAGATAGTAAGCAATGAGGATCAATTGCGCCATTATCTTAGGGAAGCTGTAGAGATTAATTCCGATCATCCGGTTCTTGTTGACAAATATATAATGGGAAAAGAACTTGAGGTTGATGCAATATGCGACGGAGAGGATGTCTTTGTGCCCGGGATAATGGAACATGTTGAACACACCGGAGTCCATTCTGGCGATTCAATAAGTATTTATCCCACATTCAGTGTGAGCCGGGAGGTCAAGGAAAAGATACTTGATTTTACTGTCAGGCTCGGGAAAGCCATTGGGATCAGAGGCCTTTATAATATTCAGTTTATAGTAGACAGGAATAACGAAGTTTATGTAATAGAGGTCAACCCCCGTTCGTCAAGAACTGTGCCTTTCATTTCAAAATCTACAGGAATATCGTTGGCTCCAATAGCCACCAATGTCATGTTAGGCCGCACGTTAAAAATGCAAGGAATCAATTCACTTTATCCTGAGGAAAAGAAAAGATGGTTTGTTAAGACTCCGTCATTTTCATTTACTAAACTCAGGGGGATGGATTCCTATCTGTCTCCTGAAATGAAATCAACCGGGGAGGCCATCGGCTATGACAAATCTCTTAACCGTGCCTTATATAAATCCTTGCAGGCATCAGGAATGAATGTGGCAAATTATGGAACAATCCTTGTGACTGTTGCCGACAAAGATAAGGAAATCGGATTGCCGCTGATCAAACGTTTCTATGAATTAGGCTTTAATATTGAAGCAACCCGCGGCACTGCTGAATTTCTTCGGTCCCATGGAATCAAGACCCGGCTGTTGAAGAAACTCTCTGAAGGAAGTGATGAGATTGTGAAAAGTCTGCGTCAGGGACATGTGACCTATGTAATCAACACCATGGACTTAGGGGCTGATCATTCAAGAAAAGATGGATTTTACATCCGAAGGACCGCAGTTGACAATAACATAACCGTCTTTACTTCATTTGAAACTGTAGAAGTGCTTCTTGATGTTTTGGAAGAGATAACAATGCGGGTCACAACCATCGACTCTGAATAAAACAAGGAAGGTGTGTCATTTAACAATCGGTTTTGACACACCTTCATTTTTAAGCTCAATTAATGCAGTCTGTTAAGACCGGTTTATGGATGCTTTGATAAAATCGAGGAATAGGGGATTGGGATTGAGAACGGTACTCTGGTATTCAGGATGATATTGAGTTCCGATAAACCATGTCTTATCAGGAATTTCCACGACTTCAACTAATCCCGATTCAGGATTTTTCCCCACACATTTCATGCCGGCATTTTCAAACAATGACCTGTAGGTGTCGTTAAATTCATAACGGTGCCTATGCCGTTCGCTTATGTTCAGTTTGCCATAGGCCCGGGCTGCCTTTGAGCCCTCTTCGAGAACGCAATTATAGGCTCCAAGCCTCATTGTGCCTCCAAGATCTGATATCTGTTTTTGCTCTTCCATTATGTCGATTACAGGATAAGGAGTTGATTCATCCATTTCTGTAGAGTCGGCTTTATCGAGACCAAGCACATTCCTTGCAAATTCGATAACCATGCACTGCATGCCAAGGCAGATGCCGAATGTGGGGACATTGTTTTCCCTGCACCATTTAATTGCTTCTATCTTGCCTTCAATCCCTCGTTTACCGAATCCCGGGGCTATGATTACCCCGCTCACGCCTTTGAGCAGTTTCTCCACATTGCGGTCATTGATTTTTTCGGAATGAACAGAAATAAGATTCAGTTTATGATCGCAATATGCGGCAGCGTGACAAAGAGCTTCCGAAATTGATTTGTAGGCATCCTGAAGTTCCACATATTTCCCTACCAAAGCAATGTTAATGACCTTTTCCGCCTTTTTCAATTTATTCAGGAATTTATTCCAGTTATCAAGATCCGGCTCGCCTGTGGCCGGCAAACCGGTTTTTTCGAGTACTATCCTGTCTAAACCCTGACCATGCATTAATAAAGGCACATCATAGATTGTTTCGGCGTCGATGCTCTGAACCACTGCCTCCGGAGAAACATTGCAGAATTGGGCAACTTTCCTGCAGATTGACTCCGGGATTTCAATCTCTGTCCTCAAAACAAGTATGTCGGGCTGTATGCCGGTCTGCTGCAAAAGCTTAACTGAATGTTGAGTGGGTTTTGTCTTAAGTTCCTTGGCAGCTTTGATAAAAGGCACATAAGTCAGATGAACCACGAGAGCCTTCCTTCCGAGTTCCCATTTTAATTGCCTTACAGCTTCAAGAAAAGGAGTTGATTCTATATCTCCCACCGTACCTCCGATTTCTGTTATGACGAAATCATAATTACCCGTTTCTCCCAGCTTAGTGATGTTGTGTTTGATTTCATCGGTGATATGGGGGATGATCTGGACTGTTTTCCCAAGATAGTCGCCACGACGTTCTTTCTCAATGACATCCCTATAGATTCTTCCTGTGGTGATGTTATTGGCTTTAGTGGTCTTGATATTAGTGAAGCGCTCATAGTGGCCCAGATCAAGATCTGCCTCATGACCATCCGCCGTGACGTAACATTCCCCGTGTTCATAGGGGTTGAGGGTGCCCGGATCGATATTTATATAGGGATCCAGCTTCTGAATTGTGACATTATAGCCTCGTGATAAAAGGAGGCGGGCTAAAGATGAAGAGATGATGCCTTTCCCTAAAGAGGAAACCACTCCTCCGGTGACGAAAATATACCTTGTATCCGTTTTCATATTCAGATCATAAAATTCTTTTCATAATATTTTATATATGCCCGGTTCACGAGACGGATGCCGCCGGGAGTAGGATAATTCCCGGAAAAATACCAGTCGCCGGAATGATCCGGTATAGAAGATTCAAGACCTTCCATTGTCTGGAAAATTAATTTGACCTTAGCCTTGATTCCTTCAGGCTTCAGCATCCGGGCCATCTTATTGCTTATTTCATCGGGAGTGAACGGAAGATAGATTGACTTGACGCAGTTTTTCAATTCTGCATTTTCAGCCGATTCCATTGCCCGACATTCCTCATAGACTGTTTTAAGAAGATCAGACATCCCTTTTTCCTTTATCAGTTCCACTGCAGCTCTGAAAGCTGCAAACTCTTCAAGACTCGACATGTCTATTCCATAATAATCGGGATATCTTACCTGAGGGGAGGAGCTGACTACAAAGATATTTTTAGGATGAAGCCTGTCAAGTATTTTCAGGATACTTTGCTTAAGAGTGGTGCCTCTGACAATACTGTCGTCTAAAACCACCAGGGAGTCTTCGTTGTTTGTCACACATCCGTAAGTGACATCATAGACGTGGGTGGCCATATCATTCCGGGAATCCCCTTCAGATATGAAAGTGCGTAATTTGATATCTTTGATTGCTATTTTTTCGATCCTCAGTCTCCTGGCAAAAATTTTATCAAGATCATTTCGGGTAATAGAGTCCGATTCCAATAATTTCAGGATTTCGGATTTCTTCTTTTCTTCAAGATGATACTCCAGGCCTTCCACCATTCCCAGGAAGGCTACCTCGGCCGTATTGGGAATAAAAGAAAAGACTGTTTTGTCGAAATCATAATTTATGTTTTCAAGAATCTGGGGCACAAGATTTCTTCCGAGTTTCTTCCTTTCTTTATAAATATCGGCATCACTCCCTCTTGAAAAATAAATTCTTTCAAAAGAACATTTCGAGAATCGGTCGGTATCCAGAATTTTTTCAATAAGGATATTCCCGTTTCGGGCAACTGTAATTGCCGATCCCGGTTCAAGTTCCCTGATATCTTTCCTGGCCACATCGAAGACCGTCTGTATCACCGGCCTTTCAGAAGCGATAACAACAATTTCGTCATCATGGTAATAAAAAGCCGGTCGGATACCTTTGGAATCCCTTAGGGCAAAACAGTCGCCGGAACCGGTGACGCCGCAAATGACAAAGCCACCGTCCCAGAGAGGGGCAGTGGCTTCCAAAACATTTTTGAGACTAATTTCCGATTCTATTTTTTGAGTGAGGAAGGGTTCTTTGAGGTGATTCCTGTATTTGCGGTAAATCCGGTGATTTTCCCTGTCGAGAGCGTATCCGAGCTGTTCAAGAAGCATTACCGTGTCGCTGTAAATCCTGGGATGCTGGCCTTTGTCAACCACATGGCTGAAGATTTCTTCAACATTTGTGAGATTGAAATTGCCGCACAGAAGGAGATTTCTGGAGGGCCAGTTGTTTCTTCTCAAGAAAGGATGCACATAACTCATGCCTGATTTCCCGGTGGTGCTGTAACGGAGATGGCCCATATAAATTTCACCCACGAAAGGGGCTTCTTCTTCCACCTCCCGTGGGGATAATTTATCTTCTTGAATCTTGTCAAGTTCCGGTTTTATAGTTCCAAATATTTTCTGAATTGCGTCAGCTCCAAGAGCTCTTTCGCGGAAGACATATTCGGATCCGGGCCTGGCCTTAAGTTTGACGACACCGATTCCGGCTGCTTCCTGACCCCTGTTATGTTGTTTTTCCATCAGGAGATAGAGTCGTCCGAGAGCCCATGAATAGGTGCCATACTTCTCTTTGTAATATTCAAGCGGCTTTAGCAGACGGATCATTGCAATGCCGCATTCATGCTTTAATGTTTCCATTTTTTCAAAAAATCGGCGCAAAATTAATCAAAAATTGATTAAATAGGATAAAAAAGCGGAATTTTTTGAAAAAAAGAAAAATACCGGACTGTCTATGAATCCCTAATTTGTTATCTGCAGACCTGCCCAGACTGCAAATAGGCCGAGGATTATGCTCAGGCTCATATATCCTAATGAGATTATCACTTCTCCGCTCATCCCTAATGAAAGTGATTCAAAGGAGAACGTGGAAAAAGTTGTGAATCCTCCGCAGAATCCCACCACTAACAATGCATTGAGTTTGTTTGAAAATACTCCGTTTCGGGAAAGCCATCCAAAGATAATTCCGAATATGAAGCAACCTAAAATATTTATTATAAAAGTGGCTAAAGGGAAAGGGGCTTTATAATAGAGAAGACAAAGCCTGTTGATAAGAAATCTGCAACATGTCCCCACAAACCCTCCGGCTCCAGCCAATAACATTAGTTTCCACATAAGGTCAATGAAAGAGAATTATTATGATTCTGATAAAAACGTCCAAAATTAACATCAATATCGAAAATCAGAGATATTTTTTAACAAAAAATTGGGAAATGATTCTTAAAAAGATAAATTTGTAATATAAAAAACCGCTGGAAATGCCGATAATCGAGATTGGGAATTTAGATGATGGAGAAGTGAGAATTTATTCTAATCTCACCGATCATGAATTAAAGAGATATAAGGATAATAAAGGACTTTTTATCGCTGAAAGTCCGAAAGTTATCCTGACTGCACTTGAAGAGGGATATTCTCCTAAGTCGTTGCTGTGCGAACGCAGACACATCAACGGTGATGCGGCATCAATAATCTCACGGTTCCCGGATATGCCGGTCTATACCGGTCCGCGTGAATTATTGGCCCGCTTGACAGGCTATACGCTGACCCGCGGAGTGCTCTGCGCAATGTATCGTAAAGAGGAGGTCAGTCCGGCTGAGATATGCGAAAATGGCAGCAGGGTAGCGGTCATAGAGGCTGTCTGCGATACTACCAATATAGGTTCAATTTTCAGGGCTGCCGCCGCTTTGGGTATCGACGGAATCTTGCTGACTCCTGATTCCTGTGATCCTTTGAACCGACGTGCCATAAGAGTTTCAATGGGGAGTGTGTTCAAAATTCCATGGGCTTTTGTTGAAAAACCTGTTCAGACATTAAAGAAACATGGATTTGTGACCGTTGCACTTACACTTCACAAAGATTCAATACCAATCAATAGCAAGGTGCTGATGAATAATGAAAAACTGGCTTTTGTGCTGGGTACGGAAGGCACCGGACTTTCCGAAAGTATCATTTCCGAATGTGATTTCAAGGCAATTATTCCGATGATGAATGGGGTGGATTCCCTGAATGTTGCATCTGCCGCATCCATAGTCTTTTGGGAAGCCACAAAAAATTGTGCTAATATTTATTAAATAAGAGTATTAATTAGAAATAATCTTTATATTTGTGGGCGAAATTAACTAACTCAAAATACCTTATATGAATAATTCAATAATTAACTTTCCACTTCCTGCAAATGAACCGGTAAAAGCTTATTTGGAAGGTTCACCTGAGCGTGTGGCCTTGGAAGCCGAACTCAAACGTCAGTTTAATACAGTAGTCGATATCCCTATTATCATCGGTGGCAAAGAGATCAGAACCGGTAACACCGGTAAGGTGGTTTGTCCTCATGACCACAACCATGTTCTGGCCACTTATCATAAAGTGGGGGAAAAGGAAGTTGAAATGGCCATAGAGGCAGCCATGGAAGCTCAAAAAGTCTGGAGTGAGACTCCATGGACCACCAGGGCTGCGATCGTGCTGAAGATGGCGGAACTTCTTGCAACCAAATATCGTCCTGTTTTGAATGCTGCGACAATGCTCGGACAAAGCAAGAATATCTATCAGGCTGAGATAGACAGCGCCTGCGAGACAATTGATTTCTTCCGCTTTAATGTGCATTTCGCGTCAAAGATTTATAACATTCAGCCAAAGAACGGTGCCGGGAATATCAATCACACCGAATTCAGACCATTGGAAGGTTTCGTGCTTGCCGTGACTCCCTTCAATTTCACTTCAATTGCATCTAACCTCTGTATGACTCCCGCACTTATGGGAAATGTCTGCCTTTGGAAACCATCCACAACCGCAACACTTTCCAATTACTATCTTATGCAGCTCTATAAGGAAGCCGGTCTGCCTGACGGTGTCATCAACTTCCTGCCCGGTAGCGGTGCCCTTATAGGAAAGATTGCCACTTCTTCAAAATGGTTCTCCGGCATTCATTTCACAGGCAGCACCGGAACCTTTAACTCTTTATGGAGACAGGCCGGTGAAAATCTGGGTCATTATGTGGGTTATCCGAGATTAGTGGGCGAGACCGGTGGTAAAGACTTTATTTTCGTTCACCCCACAGCTGATGCAAAACCGGTTGCAACCGCAGCATTCTGCGGAGCATTTGAATTCCAGGGACAGAAATGTTCTGCCGCCTCCAGGATGTATGTGCCGAAGTCTTTATGGCCGGATGTGCTGGATATTATGAAGCAGTATGCTTCAGAGGTGAAGATGGGTGATGTCATGGATCCTGCCAATTTCATCAATGCGGTTATAGACGAGGCCTCCTGGGATAACATTAACAGTTACATCACTTATGCCGAACAGTCGAAAGATGCCGAAGTGGTGATAGGTGGTAAGCGCGACAAGAGTGTAGGTTATTTTGTTGAACCCACAGTGATTGTGACAACCGATCCTCATTTCAAAAGTATGGAAGAGGAAATATTCGGCCCGGTTCTGACAGTCTATGTCTATGATGACGACAAAGTTGATGAAACAGTCAGATTGTGCGACACCACATCTCCTTACGGTCTGACAGGAGCTGTGTTCGGAAAGGATCGTCTGGCTGTGGAAAAAATTACAAATGAGCTTAGATATGCTGCCGGCAACTTCTATATAAATGACAAGCCAACCGGTGCAGTGGTAGGAAACCAGCCTTTCGGCGGTGCCCGGGCGTCCGGAACGGATGACAAGGCAGGCGGAGAATTTAATCTTATACGCTGGGTCATCCCAAGAGTAATAAAAGAGACATTGGTTTCTCCGACAGATTACCGTTACACTTATATGAAATAACATCATGAAAAGGACTCTTCTCCCCCTTTTGGTGTTGGGGGCAATTGCATTTTCATGTAAAAGTCCTCAACAGCAGCAACAGCCGGCAGAAGAAGAGATAGATTTCGTTACAGCTCTCGGGATTCCGGAATGTGTCATTACGACACCTCCGGATTCCCTGAATCTGGATCCATGGTATAAAAAATATGTGGATGTCAACGGAATTCCTCTCTGTTCTTCATGGCGATGCCCCGACAGCGCTTTAGTGGCCGGTTATAACACCCTTTATGCCATGACATCAATGCTTTCCCCGGAAATAATGGATGCTATGCGCAGGGTTGGAACCCGGGTGACTATGATGGCCCGATATGAAGGTACGACCGATGTGCCTGAACACAGACACCTTGCAGAAGATACTACCTTGAACTGGGACTTACGCGCCCGCGGCCTTGGTGGCGACATGGAATTGCCTCTGACGTCATGTGCCGAAGAAAATGTGCTCGGTTATCAGATCGACAAATATCATGCGGAAGATATCCTTATTCATGAATTTGCCCATTCCATCCATCTGATAGGGATTCTGCAGGTGGAACCCGATATAAACGACCGGCTTCAGGCATTGCTCGACAATGCCATTCAAAAGGGTCTTTGGCGTAACACTTATAGGGAGACAGATGTGGCTGAATATTTTGCAGAAGGGGTTCAGGACTGGTTTAATGTGAATGCAGAAATGGATCACCCCGACGGAAAGCACAATTATGTAAACACAAGAGAAGAACTTAAGGAACGTGATCCGGGCCTTTACGATCTTCTGGCACTCTATTTCCCGGCTACCGACCGGCAGATATCCAGACACAAATATGTGAACGTTTATACGAAAGAAAACAGCCGAACAAATTAATGCCATGTTCAGGAAAGAAACATATGAAGATCGCCGTAAACGCCTCAAAAAGGAGATAGACGGCGGAATCTGTATTTTCCTGGGGAATGCCCTGGTGGGAATGAATTATGCCGACAATGAATATGGGTTCCGGCAAGACAGTTCGTTCCTTTATTTCTGGGGTTTGGACTATCCGGGACTTGCCGCTGTATTGGATACCGATACGGGAGATGAAATCATATTCGGCAATGAACTCACAATAGATGATATAGTCTGGACCGGAAAGATACCTACCTTAAAAGATAATGCCGGACTTGTCGGAGTAACCGACACAAGATCTATGTCGGCTCTTAAACCCTATGTGGAGAAGGCACTGAGTCAGGGACGGAAAGTCCGTTTCCTGCCCCCTTATCGGGGAGATCATAAGGTCTGGATCCAGGAATTATTGGGGATAAGGCCGGAACTCCAGTCAGAGAAAGCGGATGTAGATTTTATAAAGGCCATTGTAGGGATGCGGAACTACAAGACGCCTGAAGAGATAGCCGCCATAGAAGAGGCCGTGGATATCTCCACACTGATGCATCTTGCAGCCTATCGGATGGCCCGGCCCGGCGTGCACGAGGCAGAGATAGCGGCGGCGATGCTGCAGGAGGCTTCCTATCGGCCCGGCACCGGGCTTGCATTCCCGACAATAGCTACAGTTGCCGGTCATGTTTTACATAATCATGGTTCCCGCCACGTTCTTAAGGAAGGGGATATCCTCCTTGTTGACGCAGGTGCCGAAAACAGTCTGCATTATGCAGCCGACCTTTCCTCAAGTATGCCGGTGAGTGATAAGTTTGATGAGCGTCAGGAACTCATATATAACCTTCAGTTGCGCAGTTTTGAAGCGGCTGTCAGAGAGCTTAGACCCGGAAATCCGTTTCGCAACGCACATCTTGCGGCTGCTGAGGCTGTCGCAGAGGGGATGATAGATTTAGGACTCATGCGCGGAAACGCAAGAGAGATAGCGGAAAGCGGAGCCTATGCTTTGGTTTTCCCGTGTGGCACAGGCCATATGATGGGTCTTGACGTTCATGACATGGAGAATCTTGGCGAGCAGTTCGTGGGCTATGCCGACGGTGAAAAGAAAAGCACTCAGTTTGGCTTCAAGTCGCTGAGGCTCGCCCGTAAGCTGGAGCCCGGTTTTGTATTTACCGTAGAACCCGGAATCTATTTCATCCCTGAACTGATTGACCTGTGGAAGGCCGAAGGACGGTTTAAGGAATTTATCAATTATGATAAATTTGAAAACTGGAAAGGATTTACCGGTTTACGCAATGAACTGGACTATCTCATAACAGATGACGGAGTGAGACAGCTTGGAACTCTAAAAAAACCGATGACTTTGGAAGAAGTTTATAATGCTAAGCATTCATGAAAAATTTCACAATCAAATACCCCGAAAATGAGGGGGGAATGAACGACAGAATCAAGCGTCTCCGCAAAGAGAGTGTTGAAACACCGGCGACGCTTACCATAGAAAGAGCGCTTATTGAAACTGCTTTCTATAAAGAAAATTATGGCAAATATCCCATTTCTGTGTTGCGTGCAAGGAATTTCTATGAGATATGCGCCAAAAAAACCGTCTATATCGGTGAAGATGAACTCATAGTGGGAGAAAGAGGCCCGAAACCGAAAGCTGTTCCTACATTCCCTGAACTTACCTGCCATTCTGTCGAAGACCTTCATGTCTTAGACACGCGGGAGCTTCAGACTTACCATATTTCTCAGGAAGATATAGATACCTACGAACGTGAAGTGATTCCTTACTGGACAGGGAAGACCCAGAGAGAACGGATATTTAATCATGTTTCAAAAGATTGGGAAGAAGCCTATCATGCCGGCGTTTTCACTGAATTCATGGAACAGAGAGCCGCAGGCCACACGGCTATGGACGGGAAGATGTATAAGGAGGGATTGCTTGATACAAAGGAACGAATCCGGAAAGCTTTGGATTCCCTTGACTTTATCTATGATCCCGAGGCAACCGACAGGCAGCAGGAACTCGAAGCCATGATGATATCCTGTGATGCCGCTATTTTGCTTGCTGAACGCCACGCCGAGCTGGCGGAGGAAATGGCCGCAAAATGCACGGATCCTGTCAGAAAGGCTGAATTGGAAAAAATTGCCTCAGTTTGCCGTTGGGTGCCCGCACATGCACCAAGAGATTTCCAGGAAGCTATACAGATGTATTGGTTTGTTCACCTCGGAACCGTAACGGAACTCAACGGCTGGGATTCAATGAATCCGGGACATATAGACCAGCATCTATATCCTTTCTATAAAAAGGGATTGGAAGATGGCACACTTACCTATGAAAAAGCCAAGGAACTCCTGAGCTGTCTCTGGATAAAGTTCAATAATCAGCCGGCACCCCCAAAGGTGGGTATAACTGCCAGAGAATCCGGCACATATAACGATTTTACCAACATCAATATCGGTGGTATTGATAAAGACGGCAATTCGGGTGTGAATCCGCTTTCATATATGATTCTCGAAATTCAGGAAGAATTGCATGAATTGCAACCCGGGTTATCCATTCATATTTCCGAAAATACCCCAGATGCTTTCCTGATTGAAGGAATCAAGGTGATTAGGCAGGGTCATGGCTATCCATCTGTCTTCAATCCCGACACCTATGTTCAGGAACTGGTGCGCCAGGGGAAAACGCTTGAGGATGCCAGAGAAGGAGGTTGCTCCGGTTGCATCGAAGTAGGGGCTTTTGGAAAAGAGGCTTATTTGCTTACGGGCTATCTGAATACTCCAAAGATTCTGGAAATCACTTTGAATAACGGTGTGGATCCCCTCACCGGCAAAAAAATAGGTCTTGAAACCGGAGATCCCCGAAATTTCAAGACCTTTGAGGAACTTTATGAGGCCTGGAAAAAGCAGATGATCTATTTTGTGGATCTTAAGCTTGCCGTAAATAACTATATCGAGAGAATGTTCTCTCTGTATGCCCCGGCCACTTTCCTCAGTCTCTTTATAGATGACTGCATCGCCAAAGGACGCGACTATTACAGTGGCGGAGCACGCTATAACACAACCTATATTCAGTGTACCGGTCTCGGCACCATAACCGACTGCTTCACCACCTTGAAGAAGCATGTGTTTGAAGATGGCCGCTACACTATGGATCAGGTGCTGAAGGCTGTTGCAAACAATTGGAAAGATGAGGAACCGATGCGTCTCTTCATCCGGAATCACACCCCATTCTTTGGAAACGATGAAGAGTATGCCGACGATATTGCCGTAAGAGTGTATGACGACCTTGTAAATGCGATTGAAGGACGTCCCAACACAAGAGGGGGCAAGACTCAGCTAAATATGCTCTCCACCACCTGCCACAATTATTTCGGACAGATGTGTGGAGCATCAGTGAACGGAAGGTTTGCCCATTTTGCCATAAGTGACGGAACATCTCCGGCTCATGGTTCGGATTCAAAGGGACCTACATGTGTGATACGTTCATTAGGTAAGCTTGACCAGACCAAGAGCGGAGGAACTTTGTTGAACGTCCGCTTTATACCGGCTTTATTAAGAAGGGATCAGGATCTTAAAAAATTTGCCGAATTAATCAGAGAATATTTCCGTCTCGGCGGTCATCACATTCAGTTTAATATAGTGGATACCGAAACCCTCAGGAAAGCTCAGATTAATCCGGAAGAATTCAGAGATCTCCTTGTGAGAGTTGCCGGTTATTCCGACTATTTCAATGATATGACAACCCAACTTCAGGATGAGATTATAGCCCGCACTGAAAACGAAGGAGTTTGATTCTCTTCACCCCACGGCAAAGTAGCTGCGTCTCTACGTTACACCCCGGCAAGGTCGCTACGCTTCCCTTATGCCGGGGTTCACTACCCCCAGCAAGGTCGCTACGCTTCCCTTATGCTGGGGTTAACAATTGATAAGCTCTTCGAGCTATCCAGTCGTTTACTATTTGCTGCTATCCCCAGCAAGGTCGCTATGCTTCCCTTATGCTGGGGTTCACCATAGTATAAGCTCTTCGAGCTATCCCCGGGTAATCAGATCTTTATCTTGCGGGTTGAGTTGCCTTTTTTCATGATAAGGATTTGTCCGGTCGCCGGATTCTCAACCCTTACACCCTGCAGATTGTAGTATTCCACCTCCGCTGAATTTTCAGTCACTATTCCCACGCCTGCATCGTCGGCCGGCAGAGTAGTGAACTCAACCACATTTGAGTAGTCGCTATATATCTTGAATCCGGGGTCATAGGCAGACACCCTGTAATAATATATCGTAGATCCTTCCAGGCCTGTCACACTTACCTGAGAAAGCGTACCCACATATCTTTTTTCATATCCTTTCACATAGACGGGCTCGCCGCTCTCGTCCTTGCTGAAAACTGAAAGAATATATTCGCAACCTTTATAAGCCTCGCTCCATGAAGCCACGAAAGAATCAAAAGTTATATCTTTCGCTTCATAAGCTTCCACCGGCAGGATCTCATCCACTCCGCCGCACACCTTGAAATAAATCATACCGAAATCTTCCGTTATCTGAGTGATAGGCT
>JAFLTN010000041.1 GCA_022510445.1 Muribaculaceae bacterium
GGTCTGAAATATTTTTTTCCGGCATATATAAAATATATTTATGACCTCTACCGGGTACTTCACCGGCATCAAGCATCTGACAGAAGTCTGAACGATTGATATTCGGATTAAAAAGGTGTGGTACTTCAGATGAATAGTAACCTTGAGGGGAATGTCCTAAATTCCACCCCCAAGAAAGCCATGAAGAATAGAACCAACTCAACCAATCTTGATATTGAGAAAGATTTCGTTCTTTCATACCTTCAGTTCCTGTATATTCATGAAAACTGGTTTTATAAGAATTTTTTTGGTTATAATCAATAATCTTCCAGAATTCACAACTATTTGAATTTGTACCATGTGCATTAGACCAAGTCTGGCTTGTCGGTGTGAAAACATCTATCGGTTCACACCAGGCTGTCCGATTCATACTTCTTACATATAGATGTTCAGCCTTATTTGGCAGATAAACAACCATTTTGGCTAAAGAACGGATTAGACAAATATTTTTACCTTCATATTTCTTTGATTCATCTTTTTCCGTTGTTCTGTTATCTAAGGAGATATCAAAAGTAGTTCCCTCTTCCCAGGCTGTTAAGGGACTAAAATCTTCGACACCATACATTGGGATTGGATAGTCTTTTGACGGTGCAATACCAATCCTGTTTGTATCATAAAAATATCGACTTGATATATATTCTATTGCATGAATAGCTATGTTTTCATCTAATGCAAAAATAAAAATATTTTCTGTTTCACCCTGAACATCTAAATTTATTGATTCAATATGAGGTTCTGCAGCCGATTTACATTCAAATTTATCAAGATGATTTGTTTCATGCTGAACTACCAAATAAGGAGTTTTATTAGTTGTAGTTTGCAATTTACTGAATTTAATTCTGATAGTTCCTGACCCCGGTGCCTTAAATTTAATATAATTTTTTACAAGATTTTGATCGTCGTCAGCCTTAATATCAATTGTCTCTTTACCATTATTTCCATTAACCTTACCTGTTACCGGTCTCATCCTTAATGCCCAGCTATTAGAAGTACTAATTTCAACTGGGCCTGAATCTTCCTTATTATCTGAAGCACATAATGAGCCATTGTAAACTAATCCTAAATTATTGCTTCCAAATTTCATATTAACAGGAGAGGTATTACTTTTTCTAACTACAGAACCCTTGTCGGGATTAAAATTTGAAAGTCCTCCCGTAAAACTATTCATTCTCTTTTTCCAATTTTCTGCTTGAAGTTCAGATAATTCTCCAAAGTCTTTAAAGGCATAAGAGGCTGGTTCCCAGTTATGCTGATCGGCATTAAAATCCCAAAGCTGCCAAAGATTATCATAATGTGGGTCAAAATTATCTTTGCCTTTATATTCAGAATTAGGTATCCTTGTCGAAGGATCCCAATATTTTTTAATCCAGGCCTCACCTTTTTCTCGGGCTGTAGAACCTGAAGATTCAGAAAAATCGATGATATCTCTTACCCAATCGGTTTTAACTCCCATAGTGCCTTTCCCATTGCTAATATCTCCACCCATTACAAATCCATAAGTTCCTCTTCTTGAAGGATTTGAGTTATTATCGTTATAACCACCATCCACTACAAGATGATGAAGATCATGGATGGTCTTTGGTTGGTCAGTTCCGTATATACTCTCAGCCAAACCCCAATTCGGTTCCCGATTTATATAGGTAAAATCAGAATTAGGGTCATCTTCGTCTTTCAAAACGCCATTATTAGGCCAGTTGGCGAGTATTGCTACCTTGAAAGAATTTTCCTTCAAATCCTTCCTAATCTTTTCAGCATTGTACTCCTTGCCTTGACGGTCTACAAGATAGTTCATCGGAATCCTGACATACCATCGGTCTTTGGTGTAATCATTCTGGTCGGTCAGATAAGTAACGGTACGGTCGATAGCACCGAACATAAATTCTCCGTTGGCGGTGAAGAACAGTACTCTGAACTTGTCTTTGGTATCGATATAATTGTCATATGCCTCATATTCATTATCTCCTTCGGCTCGGGTTGACATGTCTTTCTCAAGATCAACAGTAAAACCGATTGAATAGCCCTCGATGGGATCATACTGGAGCCCTCCCTGCGGTTCATCTGGAGTTGTAAGTTTATCGTCAACACAGGCAGTGAAACAGTTTATGGTAAACACTGCCATTAATGTCTTTATATATTTTAGGAAATATGTTTTCATCGCTTTCAATTAATTCAGTAAGTTGTACTCTGATTAAAATCCTGGGAGATTGTATGCCATTGCTTTATCTCCACCGTAAGGTTGAGATAACTGCGTTTTACCTCTTCGGTGGGAATAATTGGTTGGTCAGCTTGATCCACCGGTCGCCCTACACCTTGCATTGAGTTAACCGTTATCTCATACCATTGATTTCTTACGCATCCGGTGTGTCCTAAGGTGGTTGAGACAACCTCTCCGGCCGTTTCTTTGAAATGAGGTATCGGAGCTGCGTAATAAACCATTCCATCTTTAAAATGGTCGATTGAGCCTATCTGTTTATGAATCAAAGATATCAGATCGTTGCAAGATATTTCAGACGTGTTGGTGCAAGCATCCTTGGTCGGTGCAAGATATACCTGTGTAATATGCTTATTAGGAGCTATAAGGAGACTGCCATCGCCACCGGCTATCTCAGCAGGAATAAAGCGAAAATCTTCCGGTTCCGCCGGTCGTATAGTGCTATTGTTTACTTTGACCCAAAGAATAGATCCGGGATCCCATGATAGTATTTTCATCCCTTCCTTATCCAGCTCTTCATCATCCAGCTCTTCATCCCAATTATAATTTGGATCTCTCAGCCAATTGACATCCAAGACTCTCATGCCATGTACCCCGTCACGTAGTATTATCTTGTTAAGAATCTCTAACTTTGAAGTGAAGAGATCTGACGGGTTTGTATAGAAGATACTGTTCTGGTCGTAATAAAGATCGGTTCCGTCATTATAATTGTTTAGTTTGATTTTACCCACAACAATCAGATGAGTCCCTGCGGAGAAATATCCCCTGGGACCTAACAGTTCGTCTGTGTCATCGTAAGTATTTTCCAGAGAATACAGGTTACCTTTTTTCCCTTCAAAGTCATTATATGTTTTATAATTTAGATAGCAAGAATAACGTTTATTAACATCTATTGCTCCTTCTCCTGTAAGATCACCGACATGCAGATTTCTTACCGAAGGTGTAAATTCGAGCGATTGCCTGAACTGGCTTGGGTAATAATTAATGTTTTCTTCGGATATTTTATAATGAATATCATCAGCCCAATACCTTCGATTGGTGCCTGGTTCATTCCATTTATATCCATTCAGATCAGTGTTATGGTTACTGATATTTTTAAACACCGTTGTTCTTGGTTCGAGACCATTAGCTCCATAACCAACCACATCTATTTCCCAACCCCATTCTTTGTATGGGATTTCATAAGATTCGGCACCGATTATTAGATAACCGTTTGTGTTGTCGAAGACTTTGGCGTAGGAACGCGGGTTAATTCGTGGCAACTCAGTATCTGATCCCGATATTATGATATTATCGGCAAATTTCACGTTATACTTCACGGCCGTCCGTTCCACATGTATTGTTATGGCGGGTTTTTGTGGTTTATTAGGTGATTTAACAATATTATCTTTGTTTATGTTGCAGTCAATTACCTGGTCATTGTTCCAATATACTGAATTAGACATTATGAAATAATCCCCGCTTTTAGTCGTAATCTTATAATCCTTTAATTGTAAAGTTTTAAGCTGTACTGAAGTTAAGGATTTAAGAATCTCTTCCGTTGTTTTGTTTTTATCTATGTTCGGATAATTGTCCGACTTTGTTTCACTGATAGCAGGTATCCATATTGCCTCTTTCGAAAAATTGAGCAAGACATAACCTTTTAAACCTTGTATCCAATTTTGGAAGGCTGATAAATCAGAGAAAGTCTCATGGGCTAACTCAAAGTCAGAATAAATCTTCGAGATTGTGAGAGTAAGGTTGTTAGTTGTGTTCTCATCCTTTATCCCCTCGTTAGATAACTTAAAATATGCAACGGGTTTGTCGCCATCGTTTTTATAGAGAAGGAGATAATGATAAGCTTCGTCATTTGTGGGCTCGGCGAGTTTATATTCCTGTTCATTTTCATCTCCATCAGAAAAGCCCTGGTTGGGATCATTTCTTGTTGTGGAATCCTCATAAGGTACGAGTTGCACTAACAATTTTCCCGGGAGGTCGTATTCCTGCCATGAATCGGATGGTGTCGGCGATGGATTGTCGGCGTTATTGAAGTCTTCGTTGATGAGAGTACAGGAAGATAGGAGAATAAGCAAAAGGCAGAGAACTCCCGGAATTGTGCCATTTCCCTTTCCCTGTTTTATGGAAGATGTTAGATTTCGGATATGTTGTGATAGTTTCATGATGTCTTCTTTACATATTTATCAACCTTAGGATCGTTCGATTCCGGGAATTAAGGACTGTCTGTAAAGTTTAAAACAATTCTTATTATTAAAAATCTTTCCTAAAGTAAAGAATATTTAAATTTTGCCAGGTTTCCGTTTCTTTCTATAAGAGCCTTTAATATTTGATTAACTTGTAAACAAATAATATTAAGCTTATTACCACTTGGGGATTTTTTATTAGTTCCTACGAAGGCAATAAACATTCAAAATTACTTAAAATGCATAGAAATTCAAACAAAATCTTCAGCATTTTTTCAGTGTGAGAGTGGAAAAAACACAGGAAAAAATACTGAGAAAAAACACTCCTTACTTAGACTTTCAAAGTTAATATTTATTCTTTATAATAAACCTTTTAGTCCGTCAGATGTCAAATGAATTGATACAAAAGAAATTCCCTTTTGCTATGAGAACTAAACTTGCCGGATTCGGCTTAATTCTTTTCCTCTCCTTCTTTACTCTTTATTCATATTCTGCTACTATCAAAGGCCGCGTCACGGATATAGACGGATTGCCCTTACCCGGAGCATCTCTGACTTTGGTGAGTATGCCAGACACTGTCAGATGCGGACTGCAAGTAGCCAATGATGATGGATTTTTCACCTTTAATTCTTTAAAACCCGGAAATTATTATCTTTTAACTTCTATGACAGGAATGGACGATGCCGGCAACAGCATTTCCCTTCCAGATTCCACCTCTATAAAAGATCTGGGCGAGATTAAATTAACAGAAAATGCCATCACTTTAAATGAAGCGGTCGTGTCGGCTGTAAGAGCGGCCATAGTGGCTAAACAGGACACCCTGGAATATAATGCCGATTCTTTTCACACTTCACCGAATGCCACAGTAGACGAATTATTAAAAAAACTGCCCGGAGTAGAAGTAGGAAGTGACGGGTCGATCACTTCCAACGGTAAAACCGTCTCCAAGATTTTAGTGAACGGAAAGGAATTTTTTGCCGACGATCCTCAAATGGCAACCAAGAATCTACCTTCAAACATGGTAGATAAAGTTCAGGTGATTGACAGGAAGAGTGATTTCTCACGTCTTACCGGTGTGGATGACGGTGAAGAGGAGACGGTCATAAACCTCAAGGTCAAGAAAGACATGAACAACGGATGGTTTGGGAATGTTTCGGCAGGATATGGCATAGACAACCGTTACAGCGGCAGTTTTGTTATCAACAATTTCCATGAAGGCAATCAGGTTACAATTCTCGGGGGACTCAACAATATAAATGAAACAGGCTTCACCGACCGCGGAAGAGGAAGGTTCAGAGATTTCGGAGGGTCCGGGGGGATTACCACGGCTCAACGTCTTGGCATTAACTTCAATGTCGGGAAAGAGGAATATTTCAGGGTCGGCGGAAATGTCTTGTACTCTCATTCCGAAAGGAAATCTACTAAAAAATCAGCTACACAATATTTATTCCCGGATTCAGTAAGTTATCAGAATTCCGGGTCGGTCAGTGATGACAAGGGTCATAATCTAAATGCTGATTTCAGAATGCAATGGGAAATTGATGAAGCCAATACAATTGATTTCCGGCCACGATTTTCGTTAAACTTCCGGGATACCTACAGCAACGATTCATCCCAGCTAAGGGCCGGAGATGAGATGATGTCGATGGTGAATAAAAATATGAATTATAAGGAGAACCAAGGAAGAAGTTATGAAACATCAGGTAACCTTATTTTCAATCATAAATTCCTTGAAAAACAAGGTCGTTCATTCAGCATAAATGCTCAATATTCTTTCTCCGACACAAAACAGAAACAGGTGAACTGGAGCAATATATTTTATTATATGCTTCAAGATGAGGACGAGGAACTCTACCGGTTTCTTGACAATCATTCCTGGGCAAATTCTATAGAAGGACGTGCCACATGGACAGAACCTATCGGGAATGTTGCAAAAGGAAATTTCATGACTTTCTCTTACAGGTTGAAATATCAATGGAACAATGCCAACCAATACACATATAATATCCCCATACCGGAAGACGGAATACCTGACTTGTCACCTGACAATGAAAACCTGTCGCAAATAGGGATATTTGATCCGAGCCTTAGCAACAGTTTCAGAAACAAGTTTTTTACTCAGGAACTCCAGCTTGGTTATAAGAAGGTAAACAAATCAATGAATCTTGAAGCCGGATTGTTGTTCTCACCTTCAAGTTCACAGAGCGATGATCTGATAAATGATGCTCGCGACATACCCAAAAGATGGGTATGGAATGTATCACCTTTTGCTAACATAAGATGGAAATTCACCAATACATCTTCATTACGGGCAAATTATCGGGCCCGAACTTCCCAACCATCAATGTCTCAGCTTCAACCGGTGGCTGATGTGTCGGATCCCCTGAATATTATAATTGGAAATCCTGAGTTGAAACCCTCTTTCACTCAGAACGTTGGGATTCATTTCAATAACTTCAATCAGGAAACGCAGCAATCCGTAATGCTTATGTTTAATGCCTCTTATGCCTTAAACACAATTGTTTCAAGAACTGTCACAGATCCTTCTACCGGAGGCCGGACCACAACTTATTCCAATGTGAACGGAAACACCAACATTATGTTCATGGGGATGCTGGCCCAACCATTTTCTAATAAAAAATGGAGATTTAACGCACGGCTTAACACACGGTTTGCATCAACTCCGGGTTATATTAACGGAGATTTCAACAGAACCGAAAATCTGAATTTATCACCATCTTTGGGTCTGACCTTCTCATCAGACATTTTCCAGGCCTCCGTAAATCCTAATTATTCTTTTGGGAATGTTACAAACAGTCTGCCTGATCAGAAAGGACGTGTCACCAATTCTTATGGATTTTCTGCAGACGCCTCTCTTTATCTGCCTTTCGGATTAGACCTTTCAACAGATTTGAATTTTTCCGCAAATTCAGGCTACACCAGAGGATATAATATAAATCAATGGTTATGGAATGCCAAACTGTCTTATTCATTCCTGAAAGACAAGAGTCTTACATTCTCTGTGAGGGCATATGACATCTTACACCAGAAAAAAAATATTTCACGCTCAATTTCAGCCAGCTCAATTATTGACAGTGAATTTAATGATCTCACAAGATATGTATTGTTTAGTCTGACCTGGAACTTTAATTCTCTTTCCAAGAAGAACAAGGGACCCGACGGAGAATCGGAAATGTTCATGCCACCCCCCGGACCCCCTCCTACAAGAAGTATGGGAGACCAGCGTCCGGCCGGACCTCCTCCCGGAGGAGGCAGGCCTCCGTTCTAAACAATTTTTGTTTTGTTAATGTTTAGTAAAAAAAGTCTGTTGCATTAACCAAACATTTTCCAAAATGAGAAAGCTGCCGATTCTTATAATTCTACTTTTAATATGTAGTTTTGTAAATGCATGGAATGTAGATGAAAAATTTAAGGGAACAAAAACAATTACCGCTGACACCTCCTGGCATCCGGATATTCTTGAAGGATATGAAGCAAGATATGTGAATCAAGGGGAAGCCTTCGACGGACCGTGCAGGTCTACTATCATAAGAAAATTTTCTAAAACGCCTTCAAAGAAGGCTTATCTTTATATTCATGGTTTCAACGACTATTTCTTTCAGTCGGAAATGGGAGAGAGATTTGTTGATTCCGGTTTTAATTTTTACGCAGTCGACTTGAGAAGATACGGCAGAAGCCGGGAACCATGGCAGTATCCTTTCAACATCAGGAATCAAGAAGAATATTTCAATGATATTGATTCCGCAATAAATCAAATTATCTGCGACGGAAATACTGATATAACTTTAAGCGGACACTCTACCGGGGGCCTGACCGTGACATTATATGGGGCCATACGAGGAAAAGATATACCTGTCAGCCGTATTGTAACCGACAGTCCTTTCCTTGCATGGAATTTCAATTCTTTCATGAGAAATATAGCCATTCCTGTGGTAGGATTCTGGGGAAAAATGTTTAAAAACACAAAAATCAAGCAGGGACATTGCGACGGTTATGCATATAGCCTTTTAAAGGAATATTATGGAGAATGGACCTATAATACCGACTGGAAAATGATCTACTCCCCTCCCGTGACAGCTTCATGGGTTAACGCCATAAGCTCAGCACAGAATAAAATCATGAAAAACCGAGAGAACATAAAAGTCCCAATCCTTGTGATGCATAGCAGCCGAAAAATTGACGGATGCAACTACACCCCGGAGTTTCAGACAGGAGATGCAGTTTTAGATCCGTTCATGTTGCAGGAAAGAGGTCAAAAGCTTGGAACAGAAAGAATAGTCTGCGCGATCGACAGTGGATTGCACGACCTGATTTTAAGTCGCAAAGAAGTGAGGGATGTGGCCTATGACACAATTTTCTCTTTTATCAGAAAATATATGGCAGAATGATAAAATAAATTTTGGGTCTCCAACCAAAATTTTATAGTTTTGCACAATTAACTTGCAAGATATATGCACCACCCTATCCGGATTTCAAAAAATATCACAACCGATCAAGATAAACTTTCAATTGCCGAAAAACGTCAATATCTGACATTGGCCGGGAAATTTCATACACTCATTAAAGACAAATTTCCTCAAGACGATATTAATGAAATCAGAAAAATTGTAAGATCCGGATTAAAAGAATCAGCCGGAGCTCATAATGAGAAAAATATCCCCGAGGCTCTTTTAACCCTGAATACGGCATTATTATTTGCAGATTTAATCGAACCTGACCGAAACATTTTGCTGGCGATAGGTCTTTATCCCCTTATAAAGGAGGGGCTTACGGATATTTTAACCATAAAAAAAACCTGGGGTGAAGATATTGCGGGCCTATTGACCGGACTGGAAGCTGTCGACAGATTTTCCAACAAGAACAATGTGGTGAATCAGGATAATTTCAGGGGTCTTATGTTGGCGCTTGCCGATGATATCAGAGTAATCATTATCATGATTGTGAGAAATCTGGCCCTTATGAGAATGATAAACAATCATCCTGATGACAACTGGGTCAGAGATGTGGCTTTTGAAGCAAATTTCCTTTATGCACAGTTAGCCCATAGGCTCGGGCTGTATAAAATTAAAAGTGAACTGGAAGACCTTTCCTTAAAATATACAAACCGGGAGATTTATAACCAGATTGCTAAGAAACTTAATGCCACAAAGAGAGAAAGGGAGGCTTACATAAAAAGATTTATAGACCCGGTAAAAGAAAAATTGGAAAAAGCCGGTCTTAAATTCGATATAAAAGGACGCACAAAATCCATTTCTTCAATCTGGAACAAGATGAAGAAACAGAAGGTGGATCTTCCGGGCATTTATGACCTGTTTGCAATACGTGTGATTATCGATACGCCTGTTGAAAAAGAAAAAAGTGACTGCTGGCTGGCTTATTCAATACTTGCAGACATGTATACGGCAAATCCAGCACGTATGCGCGATTGGATAACCATACCCAAAAGCAACGGATATGAAAGCCTTCATGCCACAGTGCTTGGACCAGAATCCAAGTGGGTTGAAGTCCAGTTTAGAACCCGAAGAATGGATCTTGTGGCGGAGAAGGGTCTGGCTGCACATTGGCGCTATAAAGGGGTCAAAGGTGATTCCACCGACCAATGGATGAATAACATCCGGGATATTCTTGAATCAGCTGAATCGGGACCAATGCAGCTGATGAAGGATATGAAAATGGATATCTACGGCAAGGAAGTATTTGCTTTTACACCCAAGGGAGATCTCTTCCGTTTGCAGGCCGGAGCTACAGTGCTTGATTTCGCCTTCCTCATTCATTCAAACGTAGGAGCCCACTGCACCGGAGGGATTGTTAACGGACAGCATCGAAAGATAACTCATAAAATAAACAACGGAGACACCATAGAGATACTGACCTCGTCAACTCAGTCTCCTAAAAGCGACTGGCTAAATATAGTCGTTTCTTCAAAGGCAAGAAACAAAATAAAACAGAGTCTTAACGAAGAACATCTGCATAGAGCTGAAATCGGTAAGGAACTTCTTTTGAGAAGAGCGAAAAACCGTAAGATTGACATGGATGATGCCATACTTGCAAAGCTAATCCTTAAATACGGTTTTAAACATATCAACGATTTTTTTGCTGAAATGGCCGATGGGAAAATCGATCCCGGTAAATTTCTCGCATCTTATATAGATGAAATAAAACCTAAGACTGACAATATTAAGGTGTCAGCTGAAGAATTTCAATTACATGAGAAAGATAACGACATCTCAAATTCAGAAATCCTTAAAATTGGAGAAAAGAATATACATGGTTTAAACTATAAATTTGCAAAATGTTGTAATCCAATTTATGGGGATGAAGTTTTCGGATTCATTTCCGCTGACGGCACCGTAAAAATACATAGAATTGAATGTCCGAATGCCGCCAATATCAGAACCAGATATCCTTACAGGATTATAAGGACTTCGTGGAGCGGGAATGACGGCGATATGCTCCCGGTGACACTTCGGATCACTGGTAAAGACGACATAGGAATAGTTGCCAACATCACATCTATGATTGCACGAGAACCGGGACTGGTTCTTCGCAACATATCTGTTGACAGCCATGACGGAATGTTTCAGGGCATTTTAGTTGTGGCAGTCTCCGATTCCAAAAAGCTTAATTCCCTCCTTAAGAAACTCTCATCAGTGAAAGGTGTAAAACAAATTCAAAGATCATGATAAAAAAATTTATTTATTTTGGCATAATTCTCTTTTTCTCGATTACATTTTTCTCTTGTAAAAAATTGAAAAAACCGGATGCATTGACGGAGAGAGAAAACTGGATTGCAAGTTTCTCGGATTCCATAAATTTTTATAAAAATGAAATCAACAATCTTGAAGAGAAGCTCTCATCCGACAATAATTTCATCGGAGGTCTTCTTGGGAATTTTGAATATATCTCAAATCCCAGGCAAGTTACCGGTTACTATATATTAAAGGGATGGAATTCAAGAATTCCATTAAAACAGACAGGGATTTATGCACGAATAAACGATAATGAAAATATTGAACTGATAGCAACTCTTTCAGGAGGCAATTTCAACCAAATCTCCGTATCAAATGGTTCTGAAGAGGTGAAATCAAATATCGTTCCTCATGATCAGGCTCTTAATTACCGGCAAAATAACCTTAATACAGTCTGTTTTTACGGGAATGCTGCCGATTCAATTGCTGAATTCATTGCCCTTAATATCACTGACAAGCTTACAATTTCTTTTTGGGACGCCGGAAAGAAAAAACAAGCAGTTATTCCCGATGACGAAAAAAATATGATTGCATCGACATGGGAACTCAACTCTTATAAGCTCGAGACTAAGGAACTGCAAAAAAAATTATGGATCTATTCTAAAAAAATAGATGCATACAGAAGAATGATGGAAAAACAGGATACTTTATCCTCAAAATAATTAACTGCTGACTTAAAATATTTAATGTATGGACCTAAGTGTAAATGATATTACGATCCTTAAAACAAAAGGTATCAGCGAGGAGAAACTGAATGAAGAGCTCCAGATGCTCAAGGATGGTTTCCCTTATCTTAAAATTGAAAGAGCCGCCACACCGGGACATGGAATTTTTGTCTTGAATTCAGAAATGGAAAATCAGGCAATAAATATCTGGAACGAATATCTCAATTCAGGGGCCAAGGTTCTTAAAATGGTGCCGGCAAGTGGCGCAGCTTCAAGGATGTTTAAAGATTTGTTTTCTTTTGTGAATGGAAAAGATGACAAACCTTCAAATCCTTTCATGAAGACTTTCTTCGATGAGATAGAAAAATTTGCATTTTTCGACAAGCTGAATGAAAAATGTCTTCAACTATACGGTAAAAGTATCAGTTCTTTAATTGAAGAAAAACGATATAAAGATGTTGTAAAAGCTCTTATAAATAAAGAGGGACTAAATTACGGCCAATTACCGAAGGCTTTGTTAAGTTTTCATAAGATATCCGGAGCAACACGAACCTCTCTTGAAGAGCATCTTTCAGAAGGGGCACAGTATGCTTCGGGCAAAGATGGCAAAGTCAGGGTGCATTTCACAGTCAGTGAAGATCATTTGCCGTTAGTGAATCTCAAATTTGAGGAAGCCAAAGGTAAACTTGAACATGAATATGGTGTGAAGTATGATCTTTCTACCAGCATTCAGAAACCATCAACCGACACTGTAGCAGCCAATATGGACGGTAGCCCTTACAGGGAAAACGGCAGCCTGTTCTTCCGACCCGGAGGCCATGGAGCTTTAATTGAAAATCTCAATGACTTGAATGCCGATGTAATATTTATCAAGAATATTGATAATGTGGTGCCGGATGCAAAACGTGACGATACATTGAAATATAAAAAAATCATAGGCGGAGTTTTGGTAGGTATCAAACAAAAAGCCGATGAATATTGTAAAGTTCTTTCCAAAAGAGTGCCGGAAGAATCGGTAATCAACGAAATGCTTGATTTCCTTCACAAAGTCTTATGCATCACCCATGACTCCACCGATTCAATGAGCCTTAAAGAAAAAGCCGATTATATCTTCCAAAAACTAAACAGACCCTACAGAGTGTGCGGAATGGTCAAGAATGAAGGTGAACCCGGTGGCGGCCCATTCCTTGCGTATAATCCTGACGGGACGGTTTCTCCCCAGATTCTCGAATCAACACAGATAGACCCGGAAAATAAGGAATCTCAAAAGATGCTTAAGGAAGCCACCCATTTCAATCCGGTGGATTTGGTTGTAAGCACAAAATCATGGGACGGTAAAAAATTTAATCTTCCGGGCTATGTAGATAAAGCCACAGGTTTCATTTCAATTAAAAGTCGGGAAGGAGTAGAAATTAAAGCCCTGGAACTTCCCGGTTTATGGAATGGTGCAATGAGCGACTGGAACACAGTGCTTGTTGAAGTGCCCCTCTCCACCTTCAATCCGGTAAAGACTGTGAACGATCTTCTTAGAGAAGCTCATCAGTAATAAGATTCCGATCCCAAAATCTTAACAGATAATTGTGGTTTTTAACCGTGTATGGGACCCGTTGCAAAAAATATTAATGCAACGGGTCTTATCGCTCATTATCCAATTTTTTATCTTATTTTTTTTACTTTAACCTTTTACAATAATACAAAACTTGAATATATTTCTATTTATCATTAAATTCGCATTATGTTTGGCATAAAGCGACTCCTACATATCATTCTACTCCTGGCGGTGATTCCGGCTGTTTCTGCACAGCAAAATGCTTCAAGGAGAGGGAACACCTCCCCTTCCACAAACAGGAATCAGAAAACTTCACCTGACTCCGTAAGAGAAGGAACCGCCTGGACTTTGACTTTTCCTCTTGGAGACCATATTGAGTCAGCCATTGACACCATAACTTATAATTATCAGAGATTTAATATTCCAATCTTACAATCTGACGCATATACGACTACCGGCAATCTTGGAGCCGAAGGGATCAACATGATATTCTTTGAGCGTCCGGAAAGAAAGCCTTTCTTTTTCAAGGATGCGCTGAATGCCTGGCTATACCAGTTTGATAACCAAAAGTTTTATAATGTTTATGTGCCGAGTACAGTCCTCCAGTATGGATTCGGAGGTAGCAAATACACCCGGCATGACCGTCTGAAGGGGGATTTTATGGGTAATGTGAACCGCCGCATTGGAATCGGAGCCAAGATGGATTACATTTATTCCCGAGGAGCTTATGAAGGTCAGGCAGACAAAGATTTTTCTTTCGGATTTTCTTTCTATTACAATGGTGACAGATATGAAACCCAGGCGTTTTTTAATCGTGTTCATTTCCTTAACAAAGAGAACGGGGGAATTACAAACGATCTTTACATAACTGATCCGGCACAAGTTCAGGCCGGCGTTACATCTGTCGACACCAAGAGTATACCCATAAATCTTTCCGATGCCCACTCCAAGATCACAGGAGATGAATTTTTCATGACCCATGCCTATAAACTGGGCTATTGGAATGCTGAATTTGAAAATGATTCTATAGTGAGTGAAACTTTTGTTCCACTCGCCAAAATCATATATTCTTTCGACCTGCAACATTCCCGCCATCTTTTCCTTAATTCCAATCCCACTCAAGGAAAAGAATTCTGGAAAAATAACTTCCTTTCAAACGAGGGAACTGACGACAACACTTATCTGAATATGATGACCAATACGATCGGTATCGAGATGATTGAAGGATTCAGAAAGTGGGTTAGGTTCGGACTCTCTGCTTATGTGTCTTATCAGATTCAAAAATACAGACAAGCTTCATTTTACACACCAATCAATCCCGAGGAAGCAGAGTTGCTTACACCACTTCCCGAAGGTGTATATGTACCGGAATCAAACACCCGTAATTTTCTTTGGGTCGGTGGCCGTCTTCAAAAGGATAAAGGGGCCCATATGAGATATTCTGCGGATGTAAAATTCGGATTGGTGGGAGACGTGGTAGGCGATCTGGAATTAAACGGGAATATTACGACCAAGTTTAAGCTTATGGGGGACTCTGTGAGGATAGCTGCTGACGGACAATTCAGTAACAGAGCCCAACCCTATCTCCTTCAACAATTTATTTCTAACCACTTTGCCTGGAACAACGATTTTGGAAAGACAAGAAGATATAAAATAGCAGGCAATTTATTGATTCCATGGACCAGAACAACACTTTCCGCCGGCGTTGAAAACATTCAGAATTATGTCTATTTCAATTCAGAAGCCTTACCTGCCCAATTTAATGGAAATATTCAGGTGTTCTCCGCTTCACTAAAACAAGAATTGAAAGCCGGGATTCTTCATTGGGATAATTCTATTTATTATCAGAAATCATCAAATAATGATATCCTGCCTTTGCCGGAATTGACTCTTTACAGCAATCTATACCTGAAATTCATTGCCTTCCGGGTCCTTAAACTTCAGATAGGCGTGGATGTGGATTATTACACCTCATTCAAATCACTGAATTATCAGCCTGCCACAATGAGTTTTCATGTTCAGGGAGAGGATCCGATCAAAGTCGGGAATTATCCATTCTGTAATGCATATATCACTGCCCGCCTTTATAAAACAAGGTTTTATATTCTTATGAGCCACGTGAATCAGGGATGGTTCTCAAAAAATATGTTCCTGATGCCACATTATCCCATGAATCCGAGAAGACTTGAATTCGGACTTTCCGTTGATTTTGCCAATTAGAAATCATTTTCATTCTTATAAATTTTAACGACCCTTATGTTAAAAACTAAAGGCAGATATCTGCAGATTTCAATCTATATCATGATTCTTGTAGCCTTTATTTTCGTCATGGGGATTACAAGGAATTGTTCTAAAATAGCGGCAACTTCGATAGGGGGAAATTCCGGCGGAGACACAATTGACATTGCAATCATCTATAATCCTAACAGCCTTTATTTAAAAGACGACTCTATAATGGGATTAAACAGGGATATCGCCCTCCAATTCTCCAATGAAGAAAAAATACCGGTTAAGATCTGGCCTGTAGCCGACATGGAAGATGCCATGGAAAAACTCGACAAGGGGATTTTTGATGTCCTTGCCTCTGTCCCGTTAGATAATAATATCAAGGAACGTTTCCCGACTTCTCAAAGTATTTTTTTAGACAGACTGGTTTTAGTGCAATCTTGCGACTCTTCCGGGGCCGGAATGGAAGTTAAATCGTCTTTAGATCTAAACGGGAAAACAATCACAATTGCATCCGGCTCTCCTGCTGCGAACAGAATTAAAAATTTAGCTAATGAAATTGGAGGAGAAATAGAAATATTGGAAGCTGACGGATTGTCGGATGAATTGGTCTGCATGAAAGTGGCCGGAGGAGAGATACTGTTTGCCGTTGTCAACGAAAAGACTGCTGAATCAATCGCAAAAGATTTCCCGATTCTTTCATATGATAATCCAATCAGCTTCTCACAATTTCAAGTCTGGCTTTTTAATCCAAATGATTCAGTTCTGCTACAAAATTTTGACAAATGGTTCTCTGTCTTTAAGGAGACGGATGATTATTCCACTCTTTTGAAAAAGTATTAAAGCTCCCTTCTATCTATTTCATAACACGGAAAGTCAATTTTGCTTAAAATTCTTTCTTGATTCCCAGCCTCATTTTAATTTTCTATTATCTTGCGAGTGAAATATTTATAGCCACTCCGTAATTGGAATTGGAAGTAGGATAAGCACTATTGGATACCAAAGGTTTATTGACCTGATGATCAAAGAAGGCGGAAAGAGTAATCTTTTTGCTGAGCTGATAGCTCGCCATAAAATTAATGGATAAAGTTTGTGTGCCTTGTGTTGCCTGAGTATAAGCAGTTTCAATTCTTCTAATCAATGCCTGATTATTGCTTAAGGAAAAATCAAGATTCAATGACAAGTCGTTGCTGATTCCTGCCTGTTTACTTCCGATCTTCAAAATCTTATTAAATTCGGCAATCTTCCATCCTGCGCCAATTGTTATTTGTCTGCTTGTGGTTTCGACTACCTGTCCCGCAGAAGAATTAAGGTTCAAAGTTCTTGAATCACGATATTCCGCATTTACAGAAACATCATTATTGAAGGTCATGTTAACACCTACAAGAGGAGCAAATTTTTCAGTTATAGCGACTGAAGAGATATTAAATGGAGAAGATGGGATGGGTTGCTGTGTAAGCTCATCTAAAATAAATCCCATATCACTGTTTACACCTACCCAATTAAGATAACTTGAATAATTCCCCACCGAATAAGTGCATTGATAAGCATGGTTTACTGTAAATGCCTTGAATATCTTACTCATATTGCCAACCTGCAGGAAGCCGTCATAAGTAACTTTCCAGTTAGGCCTCATGGCTTCAAGACCCGGGAAATGGCTTAAATTTATCTTTTCAGGACTATAACCGCTATAGGCCGCAATAAACGCCGGGATCAGCACATCAGGGCTTGTGCTTGAAACCTTGCCGATTTCCGGGTTGTAAGGAGTTCCGGCTACCGGCATATCATGTAAAAATCCGGTTGTCGGATATCTGGTTCCGTTATAATCATTTTCAAATCTTTGTGCCACTACCGGGATATAGCTAAGGAATTTATTGAATGCTTCCGAGTTATATCCGTCAGAAGCCTTAGAACCTCTTAAGGCAGAAGATATCGCCACATGGGTTCTGGTATAAGAACCGTTAAGACTTGTCGGCATGCCGGCATACATGAACTGTACCTGGCGTGTTCTGTTATCCGTAAGGTTGCTGGTCAATACAATCCTTAATCCCCTTATAGGTTCAAGGGTGAGCTCAAAATTGAATTCCTGACCTTGGTTCCAAATGGCCGGGGAGGTCATATCGTTGCCTGTAAGAAGCCATTCTTTAGACATTGCCTTTTCCACATAGTCTTCGTTATAAAATCCAAAAGCAAAACCGAGTCCCGGGGCCAATCCTCCATATTTATTACTTTGACCGAATACATCCCCGACATTAGGAGAGAACTGAGGCAGTGTTAAGGAATGGCTGTTTCTCCATCTGAATGATAGATTTCTTGGCATCATCATGAATCGCAATATATGATCACGAATCTCTTTTGCCACCGATTTTTTTTCTTCTTTCTTATCTTCTCTAATTAAAAGTTTGATACTACCGGTCGCCTTTGTAAGAATTTCCACAGTATTTTCGTCAATTGTTTTTGACTCTATGGGGAAAGGCTTCCCGTTTCTCGTGGCGGAAAGTTTGATATCCTTTGCGTTAAGATTATGTTTTACTGTTGTAGAAGTATCCGGCGAGAGTGTCACGGCTCTTTCAAATCTTTTTGGAGAATCTTTAGAGGCGAGCCGATTGCCGGTTCTGTTATTCCTTGAATTCTGATTCCTTGAATTTCCTTTTGAACTTGTTTTAGAAAAACGCTTGTTTATCTCAGATAACAGCTTACTTTTATTGAAAAGTGTCTCGAAATTCAATCTTGCGTCGGCATTCCATATGGTTTGATTCTGAATAGTATTGCCAAGATAAAGATCATCGACAGTTGCTCCCTTATCCCAACGATAGGTAGATGTATAGGTTATATTACCGGTTAAATAATCCAGGAAAGGTATCTTGTTGAATGGTGCTTTATAAGAACCTGTAAATGTCTGATTATAATTCCATGGGGTGCCAAGACCTCTTATAGATGACATCACTGTATCTTTCCATTCCTGATATTTATCCGGGAAAAGCTTTTTATTGACAGCTCCGATGGTTTCTTCAATTCTTGCCGTTGTATTGCTTGCAAAAGAGAAATTTAATGATTGAGTAAGGTTCCATGTCAGGTTTAATTGTCTGTCCCAATAAAAATTTTTACTCACCTGCACGGGAAGCTGAAAATCTACATCTATTTCACTTCTTGTCTGTTCTTCATAATAGTATCGGGTAACATTTGTATAAAATGTCAGATTATTAAACAACCAGTTTATTCCCCATTCCCTGAAATATTTCGCAGTTTTCCCTTTCCCTTGAAGAAAACTAAAAGGTCGCCAAGGTTTAATAGAGGGAGTATAACTGTACTGGAAGCTACCCCGGTAATCATAGGTGTTTTCGTACTCCGTGGTAGGATCCACATTCTTCTGTTTATTGAAAGAGAAAGCGAGTTGGAAATTAGCCGGATCCCAAGGCATCGGATTCTTACTTTGCACATTAAATTTCAAGTTAGATATGGAAAAACTTTCCACACTCTTTCTTGTGAGAGCAAAATCTTTAATCGAATCTTTTTCATGTTTTGTTGTAGCTGCTGAAAGAGCATCTTTCAGCAGTATATCCTGGTCGAGGGGATTATATCTTGGAGTAGTTGTCTCATTGCTCTTAGAATAATAAATGGGAGCACTCAATTGTGCCTTGGCAGGTATAACCTTACCGAGATCTCCCTGAACCGCGATGTTATATTGTTGATAATCATCTAATCTACGGGAAGAGAGGCCTTGATCCACTCCTCCAAAACCGGCGGTTTCCCTATGCATGGCGAAATTAACCATTCCCACATCACTAAGCGCCAGGTTGGCATTGATATTTGCAGCCCAGCCTCCATATTCATTAAAATCAGTAACTCTTAACTCGTTAACCCAGATAATTCCGTCTTTCACGGAATTTGATTTGTTTCTAATTCCGATCAGCATTGTTCTGACATCGCTCAGACTCGGATTTCCAAGCACACTGACTGTGTTATGATCATTATCCGGATCCCTCATAGAATATACGATATTGTAGCCCACATTCTGAAGCTGGGCACTCATGTCATGGTTTCTATTAACTTTCACATTCGTGAATGCATCGAAGGGCACGTCAAGGAAATTGGAGATCGGCCAAACTTTCTGGCGGTCGGAATAATTATAGTTATTGTAATATGCAGGCGGGGTTACTTCGAGCGGAATTTCATATTCATAATAATTATTCTTTACATCAGAACCTAACCTTATGAAAATAGCCAGATCGCCGTTCTTGAGATTAGTATGATCATCTACCAAAGCCTCGGCATGCACCCACATCTGCATCCTCCTATAAATTCTTAGATCCAGCTGGGTGTTCTTATAAGCACCTCTTGCATCTCCCGGCTGAAGACCGGTTACTTTCATCTGGAGTGACTGTTCATTTAGCTGTGTGGCCTGAGATTGACCCGGATCTTGAATTCTCGTCACATCGGGGGGCAACACATAATTTATAGGCTCCCGACCTGCGTTTTCCTCAATGTTGACAATCGACATATCCAGTTCTCCCTCAGCCGGAGAGTCGTTTCTGCTGTTAAGGTTAAATTTATAGTCACGCCACTCCCCTCTTACAAGCTCAAGCGAAGCAAACCTAAGGTGGGTGACTTCTTTAAAACCGGTCATAAAAATTCTTGCAAACCTGATTGTTGTAAGATCGCTTATACCTCCCACAACCTTATCGGGCTGGCCAAGTGGAATTTTAAACTGATACCAAACAGTTGTTGCCGAGCCCTCGCGAGTAGGTACGACTTTCTCTCTTCGGTCAGTCACATAATTTCTACCAACCACAAGATCTTCGGGCCTCAATGAAACTTTATATTCGAAATAACGTTCATATTCATTCAAGGTGTTGTCCTGATTAATATCTTCAACATCAGGGACACTTCTGGAAGATTGATAATAGGGATTAGTGCTCTGATCAGGAGAGAGAGAGTTGCCTTCCACGCCGTTATATCTTTTATAACGCTCAAGAATTGAAGCCCTTGTCTCGTCATAATAGTCGCTCCTGTAAAAATGATAATTATCTCCTGCAGGGTCATTCATTGGTGAGAAAGGATCTCCCTGCATCTGGGAAATAGTAGTGGCCGGCAGACGGTTTCTTAATCTTTCAAGATAATCTGCATAAGAACTGAAAGTGAATTCATCATCATTAGGCAATCCGTCGAGACCCACATC
>JAFLTN010000042.1 GCA_022510445.1 Muribaculaceae bacterium
CTGCAACTTATATAGCATATGCTTTCAGTGAGGTGGCTACCATTTACCCCATCACTCCTATAGCCTCAATGGGAGAAACGGCAGATAAATGGAGTTCCCAAGGACTGAAAAATCTTCTGGGGAGCAACCTGCAGGTTAAGGAGATGGAGTCAGAACTCGGAGCAGCAGGTGCCACCCATGGAGCCTTGGCTGCGGGGGCGTTGGCCACGACCTTTACCTCCTCACAAGGACTCTTGCTGATGATTCCAAATATGTATAAGATATCGGGAGAACTGTTGCCGGGGGTTTTTCATGTTGGATGCCGATCGCTTGCCTCTCACGCACTTAGTATTTTCGGCGACCATCAGGATGTAATGGCATGCCGGGCTACTGGTTTCGCCTTTTTGGCATCGGCTTCTGTGCAGGAAACTCACGACCTTGCCATTGTTTCTCACCTGTCAGCAATTGAAGGGAGGATTCCCGTGTTACATTTTTTCGATGGCTGGCGCACATCAAACGAAACTGACACAATATCAATGGTGCCTTATGAAGACCTTAAACCTTTACTGCCATACAATAAAATTTTGGAATTCAGAAGAAGGTCAATGAATCCCGAACATCCTGACTTACGTGGTTCGGCTCAGAATTGGGACGTTTATTTCCAAAACCGGGAAGCAGCAAATAAATATTATAATGCATTTGCAGATATAGTGCAGGATAATATGGATAAAATAGCCCCTTTAGTAGGGAAAAACTATCATCTGTTTGATTATGTCGGCTCCCCCGAAGCGGAAAGGATAATTATAGCCATGGGGTCAAGTTGTGATGTGATAGAAGAAACGGTGAATTATCTTATCTGCAAAGGGAAAAAAGTCGGATTAGTGAAGGTAAGGCTATATAGACCCTTCTCTGTCAAACATCTGCTCGATGCAATTCCTTCATCTGTTAAAGCAATAGCAGTTCTTGACCGCACCAAAGAACCAGGAGCCGAGGGAGAGCCTTTGTATCTTGATGTGGCAGCGGCTTTATATAAAGCAAAAAAAGATATAACCTTAATCGGTGGAAGATATGGATTGAGTAGTAAAGAGTTCGATCCTTCAATGGCAAAACGGGTTTTTGATGAATTGAAGTCTGAGAATCCTAAAAACGGGTTCACAATAGGCATAGATGATGATGTGACATTCACATCTCTGGATATAAAGGAACACATAGAACCCCTTGATCAACCCCTGCAGCAATCTGTTTTTTATGGGATGGGGTCGGATGGAACCGTTGGCGCCACAAGGATGGCAGCAAAAATAATCGGAGATAATTCAAAGCTGTACACTCAGGCTTATTTTAATTATTCAGCTAAAAAGTCGGGAGGTTATACCATCTCAGAATTAAGAATAAATGATAACCCGATAAAAGAGGCTTATGGCATAGAATCGGCCGACTTTGTGATGTGTAATAAAGACACATATACAGGTAGGTTTGATATCGTAAAAAATCTTAAACCCGGAGGTATCCTGCTTTTAAATAGCGGTTGGACAGTGGAACAAATGGATAAAGTATTTCCTGGTTCTCTTAAAAGGTCAATAGCCAACAAAAAGATAAAGCTGTTTAATTTAGATGCTGTAAAAGTTGCGGCCAATAATAATCTTGGCACAAGAATAAATATGATAATGCTTACAGCATATTTCAAGCTTTTGCCCGCTATTTCCTTCGATGCGTCATTCAACGGTCTTAAATCATTACTTACTGAGGCTTATTCTCATGAAGGTATCGAAGTTGTAAATAATAATTTAGCTGCGATTGAGGAAGCTTTGAGGGAGCTTTCAGAGATAAATTACCCTGCGTCCTGGATAAATGCCAAAGATATTGAAGAAGAAACTGAATTACCGGAATTCATAAAAGAAATTTCCAATCCTTGCCTTAAGCTGGAAGGGGATTCACTGCCTGTTTCCTGTTTTACTCCCGATGGAGTGATGCCAATGGGGACAACAAACTATGAGAAAAGAAGGATAGCGATCAATATACCCCAATGGGATGTTGATAAATGTGTTGAATGCACTTTATGTTCATATGTTTGTCCGCATGCCACTATCCGGCCTTATATTCTTGATTCGGAAGAAAAGAGAAAAGCACCGGCGGAGATGGTAACCAAAGATGCACATTACAAGGAAATGTCAGGAATGCAATGGAGAATTCAGGTATATCCGGAAGACTGTGTGGGATGTGGTTCCTGTGCAGTTGTTTGCCCGGGGCATGCATTGACCATGGTGCCGAAGGAAACTCAATTTGCAGTTCAAATTCCGATGCTTGATTATGTTCAGAAGAATATTTCCATAAAAGACAATATTCTCCCACGCAACACGATTGCCGGAAGTCAGATGTTCCAGCCTTTGTTACAATTCTCGGGAGCTTGTGCGGGATGCGGAGAGACTCCTTATGTCAAACTATTGACTCAACTTATGGGAGAACGGATGTTGATTGCAAACGCAACCGGATGCAGTTCCATCTGGGGAGCTAATTTTCCGAGTAATGCCTATTGTACCAACCGATCCGGGAAAGGACCGGCATGGGGTAACTCTCTTTTTGAAGACAACGCGGAATATGGGTTCGGCATGGCCGTCGCAATAGCTCACAGACGTCAACGGCTCGTGGATCTGGCCGAGACCATTGTCAATGATCCAAAAGTTCCGACCGATTTGAAAACAATGATTCAAAACTGGCTCGCTGTTAAAGATGACAAAGAAAAGTCAAATATTACCGGTGGAAAAGTAATGGAGGTCTTGAAAAAATATCCGTCGTTTGAAGGAGTTCCCGAAATGATGGATTGCGCCGATCTTTTTGCAAAAAAGAGCATCTGGATTATTGGAGGAGACGGCTGGGCTTACGATATTGGTTTTGCAGGATTGGATCATGTGCTTGCCCAGAATGTGGATGTAAATATTCTGGTAATGGACACGGAATGTTATTCTAATACTGGAGGACAGACCTCTAAGGCTACTCCTTTAGGCTCAACAGCCAAATATTCTTATGATGGGAAACGAACATTCAAAAAGGATTTGGGGAGGATGATGATGACATATGGCACGGTCTATGTGGCATCTGTGGCTTTGGGAGCGAATTATGTTCAGACCTTGGAGGCTTTTGAAGAGGCTGATGCATATCCGGGACCCTCAATTGTAATAGCCTATTGTCCATGTATTGCACATGGGATTAAGGCCGGAATGTCACATACCATTATTGAAGAGAAGTTAGCTGTTAAAGCAGGCTACTGGCCCTTATATCGTTATAATCCGTCCAATAAGGGAAAAGGAACTGACCTGCTTACCGTTGACTATGCCAAACCCGATAATTCCTTATCCTCCTTCGTTGCCGGCGAAAACCGTTATGCAGATTTAAAAACCCGCGATGGCAAGATGGCTGATATTCTGTGGCCCGAATTGCAGTCAAGGTGTGATGACTTATATGACCTTATGGTTTACGAAACAAAAAACCCTTGCATTAGATGAATGGCGGTTGCTAACTAACCTCAAAAGCGACATTGCGAGAAAGGCCTGCCTGAGGTGGGCCTATTTTTTATGGATCAGATGTTTTGGGAACATCTTTCTTACATGGAGAATAAATCTATCAATCGAATTGCTCGTTACTACGATAGTGGTGGCTATTACTATCAATATCCCTCCCAGAATCTCCTGTGTACTAATTGACTGCCCCAGAAACACCACACTCAATATCACTGCTGTAACCGGTTCTAAAGCTCCGAAAATAGCGGTAGACGTGGAACCAATTATGTGAATGGCTGCCGATGTGCAAGCCAATGACAACACTGTGGGTATTATGGCTAATGCCAGGAGATTATACCAGCCAACCGACCTGACCGGTACAGTTAGTTCGCTGCCGGTGGCAATCTTAAATAAAAACACCGAACACCCGAAGATCAAGACATAAAACAGAAGCTTGGTGGTCGGTATGCTTGATATGGCCTTAGAGACATTTACCAGGACAATATAGACAGCATAGGTCAGTGCGGAAACCATCACCAAAAGAAATCCATAGCTACTTAAATCTTGATTTCCTGAAGGCCGCATCAACAAAAGAAGTCCGCCTGCCATGAAAATGAAGCAGAGGATCAGACTTATCTTTAAATGCTCTTTGAAAAAGAAAGTCATTATCACCGCAACCATTATCGGATACACGAAGAGCAACGTGGATGCCACTCCGGAATTCATGTAATTATAACTTTCAAAAAGAGTGAGTGAAGACACCGCCATCAGAACGCCTAAGATAAAGACCGGGAATATCTCCTCTTTATTCAGTTTGAAACTGATTTCCCGGATAAGCATCAATATCGCTAAAAATGGAATTCCCATACCGTAACGGAACAATAAAACCGAGTTAGGGCTCATCCCCATTTCATAGAGAGGAATGGCAAAAGCCGGATTTGTCCCATACGCTGCAGCAGCGAAAGCCGCCAATAAATATCCTTTAAACTTTCCCATAATTATGGGTATTAGTAATGATATTTTAATCAATTAAACCGAGTTTAAATTTCGGGGAGTGACGAAAAATTGTCTTGTCGCATCAATTGATCTTCAAAATTGTTTCATTTGGCGGGAGAGGGTGTGAAGTCTTAAAACCGGATAATCTTTTGTTTACCGTTATATTTTACTGTTTCATTCTTTGTCGGGTTCGATTCCTCTCCGGCTCTTGCATTTTCCACTATTTTGAAATTGAATTTACGTGATTTCAATATTCCGGGGAAATCCCCTTCCCTTTCTCCAATGGTAATAATTCTTTGGTCATCATCCCAATTAAAAGTGATTGTGGAATACATTCCCTTTTCGTAGTTATAATTGTCAAACTCATCTTCATAAAGGGTGAAGGTTCCATCTGTCCCGGGATAGATTATTATATCAAGATTATCCCAAGCCTTTTCATCGGAATATTGCACATCCGGCCCTATCGGAATTATTGAACCGGCTTTAACAAACAACGGAATCGTGGCAATATCAACAGAGATATCTATTGATTGTCCTCCCTCTAACCGGTTGTTTGAGTTAAAATCCCACCAATCATTCCCTGCCGGCAAATAGACTTTCCAGTTATTAGTCTCGGGGTCGGTTATAGGACTTACCAATATATTTCTTCCCCATAAATATTCATCCCCGATATCATAAACGTTGGGGTCGTCAGGGTAATCCATAAACAAAGGACGCATGAAAGTACCGTCGTTGGAAGAAACATCCCAAGATGTGCTGTAATTATATGGCAGCAAACGATACCTAAGTTTAATGGCATCTGCTATAGCTTCAAAATATTTGTCGCCCGGTTCTCCGAAATTCCATATTTCTCTGGGTAGATCTGTGCCATGAGATCTCATCATCGGAGTGAAGGCTCCGAATTGAGCCCAACGTGTATATAATTCCGGAAACCCGGTTTTCATATTCCCATTTTCATCTTTCCAATCCCATGCAAAGAACCCTCCGATATCCGAATTCCAGTTAGGTATTCCCATTATCGTATAGTTAAGGGCAGCCGGAATCTGATTCTTGAGCACTTCCCATCTCGATACTACATCCCCGCTCCATGTATTGGAACCATATCTTTGTTGTCCGATATGTCCGGAACGAGTAAGGATAACGACCCTCTTATTTTTATTTTGATTTTTCTGATGTTCAGCTATTCCTCTGTTATGCATAAGGGAGTAAGCATTCTTCACGGTTTTATACTCTCCTTTTGCTGTGGAAGCCTCGAAATCCTGAGGTTTCACATCAATATGGTCAGGTTCAGTTGAATCCAGCCACCAGCCGTCATTCCCGATATATGAAAAAATACCTTTGTCAAGATATTTCCAATATATGTCACGGGCTTCATCACTGAAGACATCATAGGGAAGAGCCCCGCTTGCGGGTGGCCATGTATGAAAAGGTAACAGATGGCCTAAAGAATCCTGGGTTTGATATTGAGGTGTCTTCGGTCCGAATCCGGGCCAGGTAACTACCATTAACCGGCCATGCTCTTTATGTATCACATCAATCCATTTCTGAGGGTCCGGATATCGCTCTTTGTCAAAACGTTGTGCGTTCCAGAGACTGTCGGTCCCTTCATATTCTGGCCAATACCTCCAGTCTTGGATCATTACATCTATGGGGACGCCTAATTTTCTGTATCTCTTTAATACTTCCAAAACCTCTTGCTGAGTCTTATATCTTTCTTTACTTTGGAAAAATCCATATGCCCATAAAGGAAGCATTGGCGCATGTCCGGTCAATTCTCTGATTCCTGCTATGATCTTATCGGGCGTGTTCCCAAAAATGAAATAATAATCAGAGGAAACTCCCAATTGTGAAAATTCCAGAATCTGATCATTATCTATAAAATCTTGAATGGAATAATTATCACTATAAACCGCATATCCTTTGGTCGGCGACATGAAATATGGAGAATAAGTAAACATATTCTCATTTTGCAGATGATGCTTCGACCCTCTTCGGTTAAATTTGCCGTCCATAACCTGTCCGATACCATAAATCGGCTCTTCAGGTTCTATTAAAAAACCTGTTCTTACATTATAATATTCTTTTTTATTTTCCGGAGTAAAAGATGTGAAACACTCCGATAATAAAAGATCATTTTTCCCATTCCTAAATTCTACCACACCTGAAAGGGTATCGAGAGAAATCTTAAGATATTTTGTCTGAAGAACCTTTTTATTCCCTTCATTAAATATTTTAACATCAATGTCTTCCGCCTTTTTAATAACCACAAGACTCTCAATTTCCGGATCAGTTCCTACCGGATATTTAAGCACTCTTATTATTTCCGGAGTGATAGCATTTATTTCAATCTTCATTCCTCTGCTTTGTGAGGAAACAAACTGCACCGGGAATGCCTTGATTGAGAAGGTAAACAGCGAAATAAATAAAATTATTCCCCAAATTTTTGAATGTCCCATTGTGTTTATTTTTTTCAAAGTTAAAAAGCAAACTGTGATAGACCAAAAATTTCTAAATTTTCCTATAGAGAGTTCCAGAAAATATCAGTATGTTTGTCTTTATGCTACCATTATTTATTGTTTTCATTCAAAAATAAAAAATCATTTTCATCTTCTTGAGGAGGCTCAAAACTCTGCCAATAATTGTTGAGTTGTTCTTCCGTAACTATTAAATCATCAGGCCCTGACCCCTTTCTTTGTGAAAGTCTGTGCCACAATTCTTTCTTGTCGGCACAACAAAAAACAAACACCGGATCAGTTCCCATTCCGGCACACAAATTGCGTACTTCATCCCTTACGGAACGCTTACAATGAGTGGCATCAACTACGACTTTCTGTCCCGATTTAAGAAGAGTGTTCAGTTGATTGCGGATTTGTTCTTTACATTCAGCAAAGAGTCCTTTTTGTTTTTCTTTTGATAAGTTGAACACTTTGGCTCCCACTTTCTCCCATATTAAAGAATCAGTAGAAAGCCTGATAAAACCCTCCTTCTCTAATTGCCGGGCATAATGCGTCTTTCCGGATCCGCTGATTCCGCACATTAGAACCACTTGATTTTTAATTTCAGACATTTTCATTGGCCATAGATTGTCAACATTTCAAAAAATATCCTTGACAACAGCAAGTGGAGTAAATAATTATCTCTGACTTTTCACCCTCATTACTGTAAAAGAATTTGGAGGGAAATTATACGTGAATTCTTCGCTGAATCCGTTAAATTTAGATGATAGCGGAACAATTTTTTTAGGTTCTTCTTTTGAATTTTCATCCTTCTTGTCGGCGGAAGAAATCGTTATCACCTCACCCGTCGGAGATATGGAAGATGCCTTTAACGAAATGAGAGGAGAATAGAACTCATCGGTTGAGTTAATAACCTTTATCACACTTTCACCTTTCTTTTCATCATAGCCGGCAACGGCATAATGACCGCTTGGAGCTGCCGCAATCTGCTGAAAGACTTTATTCCCGTCAATATATAAAGCAACAAGATTATCTTTATTAAATTCCACCTTAATTTTATACCATTTGTCTTTCTCCAGATCCAGACTTTCACCTCCAGGATTATGGTCTATATTTATATCTCCGTTGTTAGATCGATTCAAGGTGATAACTTTCCGGTCTCCGGCAATCTGAGGGATATTTACCGAAAAATAATCTGACGCACTGTCGTCGGCACCGAAAATAAATGAAGGACCCTGAAGGAACTTTCTCGGTTGCTGGTCCGGGCGTCTTGCCGGAAATTCTTTTTCAACAATCCTTGCTTCAAATTCCACCGATCCACCCTCATTAAGCCTTACATCATCAAGCATATTAAGAACCACCGGCATCCACCTACGAGCAGGTTTAGATTCTATTTTATGTAAATCTGAAGTTCTAACATTTGGGGCAACTATATTTCCTTCCTTATCTTTAACCGTTATATCCCTCACCGTTTCATCTATATAAGGAGTGGAAAAACCGATACCACCGGATGTCAATACCGGGACCGGATCAGACAATTTAACTTCGACATTGTAATCAGGACGATTGGCGGCATACATTTGCTGTACATAATAGGATGCACGCCCCATCACTCCGTCATTGTCAACCCATATTAAATTGGTGGGCCAGTCTTTGCGATTATTATTCTGGATAAGAGGTGCATAAGAAGCCATTTTGACAAGATCAGAGTTACGCTCCACGCCGGTCAGAAAGGCCGCCTCAGCAAGGGCAGAATTAAGATTGGCTTCAGAAATTACAGCATACTCCCCTATATAAATGTCATACTTCCCTCGTTCCATCTTATCAAACAACCTATCGTTTTCATAAAAGAACCCGGCATTGACATACCAGTGAGGATCTATCATATCAGCCTTTTCGAGTTTCTCGCGGCTTGGAGAAAGCTGCAAAGTTGAAATGAAAGTTATGTCAGGATATTTTTCTTTTAGTATCCTGTAAAAATAGTTATAACGTTCCGCATAATGGTCTCCGACCTGTTCGTTACCTAATTCCACATATTTTAAGTTGAACGGTTCCGGATGTCCGGCTTCTGCTCTGCGGGCTCCCCACGGATTATCTGTCGAGGCAGTCGCATAATCAATGGCATCAATGATATCTTGCAAAAATGGATGATAATCTTCTGTCCAGTCTCCATTCCTTACCGAACAAGACATTCCCACATTTGCCACAAACATGCCCGCGGCTCCAATATCTTCACAAAACTGAAGGAATTCATGATATCCAAAACCCCAAGTGGAATGATAGCCCCAGAGATCCCATTCGCTATGACGTTGCATTGGATCCCCGAGTGTTTCTTTCCATTTCACCCGATTTTCAAGAGTTGCGCCTTCAGCAATACACCCACCGGGCCATCTAAGGAATCCCGGTTTCAAATCTGCCAACATCTGAGCCACATCTGGTCTCATTCCGTTTTTCCTCCCTTTGAATGTATTCTGAGGAAATAAAGACACATAATCAACATATATTGTGCCCGGATTATCAAAAACAAGCTGGAAAGTTGCAGAAGAATCAGAATTCTTGGGAGTAAGGACAGCATTATATTCAGACCACCCGTTATCTTTTGTGACACTGAATTTTTTCTCAGCCAAAACCTTTCCTTTAGGCGATACAATTTTAGCCGTCACATTTCCTTGATAATCCAAGGGATTAAGGAAAAATCTAAGATCATAATTATCCCTGCCTATTATCCGCATCCCCCAGTAACCGGAATTCTCGAGAATAACTCCCGGTTTTTTCATTTCGATACGCATAGAATTAGGAGTATTGACATGTAACGGCATTTCATCCGACACATCGTAATCAGCTTCACCCATCACTTTCCATCCGTCGGTCTTTAGGGAATCCATATCCCATTTGATTTTCCAATCCCGATAATTTCCATGTTCATAATTAAGACTATGGGGAGCAATTGCAAAGCCATTCTCATAACGCATACCGGATGGAATGACATGTTCCTCGAAATTCCGGTTTTTTATAAGTTCAGCATATAGTGCTCCGTCGCCGGAATGATTGATTTCCTCAAAGAAAATGCCATAAAGATGAGGATCTATTTGTGCCCCTTTCTTTGATAGGTCTATATTAATTTGCTGAGCATTTCCATATGAAAAACTCATTATGAAAGCTGAGAGAATTGAAATGGAACGGATTTGCATTTGTCTATATTTTGATGTTTTTTGAATCAATGGTTTTCAGATTTGAGATGTTTTTGGAAAAAGGAATCCATCACCGGACGTGTAATTTCAAGAGCCCGGTCAAAAGCAATGCTATGGTCTCCTTTTATTTTAAGATAATCCACTTCAGATCCCGCTTCTTTCATTTTTCTTACCCAATCTTCTGTAAGATGAGGTTTGACGATAGGATCTTCGTCACCTTGAAGAACCAAAATCGGTGTCTGGATTTGATTAATATAACCGATCGGCCACCATTCAGGATGTCGAGCCCATGGGATATCCGGATTTCCTATTTCTGTGGGAGGAGCTCCGCCAACAGCACAGGCAACCCCGGAATCATATTCTATATAGGGAGAAGTTTCGTTTTCAAAAGTGCCTTCCTCCGGATGTAGGCCAACCATCAAAGCCAGATGTCCACCGGCAGAATGGCCGAAAACACCTATTTTTTCAGGGTTTATGCCAAGTTCATAGGAATGTGCCTTAAGCCATCTCACGGCTGTCCTGACATCTTCGATACAGGCTGGCATAGGACTTTCCTGGATAAGCCTGTAATTCATGTTGGCCACGACGTAACCTTGCAGTGCATAGTCTATCATTAAGGCCCTATACACCATATCATCTTTAGAGCCTGCGCTCCACCCTCCCCCATGAATAATTAGTATTACCGGCCTGTTGCTCTGGTTACCGAAAAGTGGTTGTGCAAGATCTAAGAGTGTCGAAGCTCCTACATCTGTTCGATAAGGAATGTTTTCAGTAACTTCAATCTTCTTAGTTTCTGCAGATAAATTTAGAAAGGAAGAGAGGGTAAGAATAATTCCTATAAAGAGTTTTTTCAGGATCATTATGATAAAGGTATGATGAAACGAATTTGGAACAAAATTATATATAAATATCCAAACTCCTAAAAATCAGCATCCAAAACTATAAAAAATCCAACAAATATCTCCAAAAGTTCACCTGCACCCCTGACTCTCCAAGCCAATTTATGTAATTTGATTTAAGGATAGTTTAAGCAAGATTATCAAGAAAATTTGATTATTAACAAACCCGTTTGCGGCTCAAAATACCTTAAATAGTCACAAGGGTAGCGCCAAATCCATATTCCCGGAATGAAGCATCCTGAAGGTCTGCCTTAGGATATTCCTTTTTCAATAAATCCAGAACAGCCTTTCTCAAAACGCCCTCTCCTTTTCCGTGAATAAAAACTATCTTCTGTCCTGTTCTGCGTTTATGTGCTTCCATGGTTTTTCTAACCTCGGAAAGTTGCATTTCAAGCATATCTTTTGGTTCCATGCCGACTGTGGAATCTGTGAGTTCGGCGATATGAAGGTCTACCTCAATCAAAGGCAATTTCTTAAAAGGGCTCTCGGAGATCCGAGGCTTCTTATCTTTTTTACCTAAATCAGTGCGATATTTTTTGGATAATTCAGCCGCAGCTCCCTTATCGACTCTTCCATTAGCGAGACTTTCCTCAAGAAACTTCACATCAATTTCATTCTGAACCACAACCTCTCCGCTTCTAACCACAGGAAATTCCAATACCGGATTATCGAAATATCTGCCCGGTCTGAAACAATGAAACTTATGGAATTTAGTGAGGTCAAGCTTTCTGGTGACATTGACCGGAGGTAACAAAGAGAATGTTTTATCTTTTTTGAAAGCTACGCATTGAAAGGCAATCTTCTCATAATCCGGCAAATCCTGATGGGTCAAGACCGCCATGTCTATAAGTTCATTTGGAGCTGCTGTCCCTTCATACACAAGATTCCAGGCTCTTTCATTCTCGTTCCGACGAAGGAAAGTGAAATGCAGGAAATAATTGGAATCGTTGACTAAAACGGCTGCGAATTTTGTCACACCCAACCGTTTTGCGTCTTCCGGTTCAAATGCCAAAATAATTTCGGGCACGTCTCCATGTATGGTTTCCTCCACTTTCTCCAAGGGAGAAGGAGAGGGTTCAGGTGCCTCCTTTTCCTTTTCAGGTCGTGGAACTTTTCTTCCTTCATCAAACGCGGCCTGATTAAACATTTTTACCGCATCAACTTTAGAGATTTCAAGACCGGCCGGAAGAACCACAACGATATCCTTAAGAAGAATAGGACTTTCAAATCCGTCCTCATCCTCCACGTAAGCAGTTTTCCCTTCTATCCTTGTAATAACGCCGCCTCCCGTTGAATTCAGGAAGCGGACCCTGTCACCTGCTTTTGCCATTTTATTTCTTCGTATGTTTCGCCTTTGTAAACAATTGACTTTTATCCACGAAATATGATCCGGATTCTCAATTTATGAGGTGGAATTAACTGAACGGACTAATTCGGGAAAAAGCTTTTGCAAATTTAATGAATATTGTCAAGTTTCTTAAGTGACTATTCCTCAATCTGCCACTGTGTCAGAAAGAGATTTGTCGAATTCATCATCTGCCTGTTTCTCACGCAACTCATAAGCGTCGACAATCCTTTGCACAAGTGGATGACGGACAATATCTTTTTTACCGTATTCAATGATACCAATGCCATCAACACCCCTGAGAATTCGTAATGCCTGAAGGAGGCCGCTCTGGGTTGTCCTCGGGAGATCAACCTGAGTCAGGTCGCCGGTTATAATCATCCTGCTGTTCATACCCATTCGCGTAAGGAACATCTTCATCTGATGCTTAGTGGTGTTCTGGGCCTCATCAAGAATAATGACAGCATCATTCAAAGTCCGTCCCCTCATGAAGGCAAGGGGGGCAATCTGAATGACATCGCTTTCCATATATTCCTTAAGTTTCAGCTGAGGAATCATATCTTCGAGTGCATCGTAAAGCGGGCGCAGATAGGGATCTATCTTATCCTTCATATCACCGGGAAGGAAACCGAGTTTTTCTCCGGCTTCAACTGCAGGCCTGGAGAGAATAATTCTTTTGCACGTCTTATTCTTGAGCGCTGCCACTGCGAGTGCAATGGCTATATATGTTTTTCCTGTTCCTGCGGGACCTAATGCGAATGTGAGACCGTTCTGGGCAAAACTTCTCACCATCTTTGACTGGTTTGCGTTTCTGGGACTGATGGGTCTGCCGTTCTGCCCGAATATTATCACCCCTTCCGCATTAACAGCCTTGGGAGGTTCTCCCTTGATGACATCAATGATGACATCTTCGGGCAACTTATTATATTTTGAAGCATATGCTTCCAGCTCCTTAACCTTCTTCTCAAACAAAAGGGTTTCAGACTCTTCACCGATGACCTTCATAACGTTGCCACGGGCAGCCATTCTCAATTTCGGGAATAGATTTCGGATAAGATTGACATTATTATTGTTGACTCCATAGAATATCTGAGGGTCTACACCGTCAATTATTACTGTTCTTTCATTCATAATGACTCCGAATAGTCAAATTTCGTTCCAAATTCCCGGTTAATGTAAATGAATTAACCGACAGAACCTTCTAACGAGATTTGAAGTAGTTTCTGGGCTTCCACAGCGAATTCCATTGGCAATTTATTCATCACCTCCTTTGCATAGCCGTTAACAATAAGCGCCACCGCCTCTTCTGTCGGGATGCCACGTTGACGGCAATAGAAAAGTTGTTCTTCGTTAATTTTTGAAGTTGTCGCCTCATGTTCGACTGTTGATGAAGCATTCCTTACATCAATATAAGGGAAAGTGTGAGCACCACATTCATTACCCATCAGAAGAGAGTCACACTGAGTGAAATTTCTGCACCCTGAGGCATTTTCGTTCACTCTTACCAGCCCGCGATATGAGTTCTGGCTATGACCGGCTGAAATCCCTTTGCTGACAATAGTGCTACGGGAATTCTTGCCTACATGGATCATCTTGGTTCCAGTGTCAGCCTGTTGCTGATTATTCGTAACTGCGACAGAATAGAATTCTCCGACACTTTCCTCCCCCTTCAGGATGCATGATGGATATTTCCAGGTTATTGCAGAACCGGTTTCAACCTGGGTCCATGATATTTTGGATTTATATCCCCTGCAGAGTCCACGTTTAGTCACAAAATTATAGATGCCTCCCTTGCCATCTTTATCGCCTGCATACCAGTTCTGCACAGTGCTGTATTTAACCTCGGCTCTTTCTTCACAGATAATCTCGACTATAGCGGCATGCAACTGGTTCTCATCTCTCATTGGAGCTGTGCATCCTTCAAGATAACTCACATAAGCATCATCGTCGGCCACGATGAGGGTCCTTTCAAATTGTCCGGTTCCGGCAGCGTTTATTCTAAAATACGTGCTAAGCTCCATTGGGCAACGCACACCTTTGGGTATATACACGAAAGATCCGTCGGAAAATACAGCTGAATTCAGTGCCGCAAAAAAATTGTCACGGTAACTCACAACAGTACCCAGATATTTCTTGACGAGATCAGGATAATCTTTAACTGCTTCAGAGAAGGAACAGAAAATGACACCCAACTCAGCAAGCTTCTCTCTATGCGTTGTCTTGACACTCACCGAATCCATTACCGCATCGACTGCCACACCTGCAAGCTGCTTCTGTTCCTCAAGTGAAATTCCAAGCTTGTTAAAAGTCTTGATAAGTTCCGGATCTACCTCATCCATGCTCTTTTTAAGCTCTTTCTTTTTTGGAGCAGCATAATAAGAAATATCCTGATAATTGATTTCAGGAATATCGAGATGTGCCCAATGGGGCATTTTCAAGGTAAGCCAATAGCGGAAGGCCTTAAGCCGGAAATCAAGGAGCCAATCCGGTTCTCCTTTTTTATGTGAGATATAGCGGATTACATCTTCATTAAGGCCCGGAGCAAGTATGTCGGTATCGATTTCACTTGTGAAGCCGTATTTATATTCCGAGTCAGTAGTCTGACGAAGAATATCATCAGAATTCCGGCTGTCTGAGGCAATATCATTCATATCCTTTCAATGCACTAACTTTTTCTATACTAATAGCAACAATAGACCTTTAGGCAAAGTTAAGGAATAAACGCTTTTTAACAAAAATAAATAACTGGCATTTCATGCTGATCATATTCCCGTAAGCCGATAAGGCATCACACATCGACTTACGATTTAATATGTTATATGCAGTGTGGTCTTAAAATCTTAATCTGTCTGAATGATTATAAAATTCTGCCCCTTCCAGAATTCCGTAGGATCCAATATCTCAAGGGGTCGTCAGGGTCAGGAACGGGGGTGGTTTCTGAAATAGTTAATGCAATCTATGGAATCTTTTAGACCGAAATAAGTCGCCAATGATCCGTATAGAAAATACATTATTCCACCCGAAATTGCCTCAGCGCTCCTGTTTTCAGCCAGCATGACTATCGACATGATCAGATAATATAATCCGAACAATCCGCATAAAATAGCAATAATCAAAGAAATTATCTGAAAAATCTTGAAATGCTTAGGCCGGGGAGGCAACATGGCTTCTGAAGTCGTATACATTCGTGCATTATGATAAGACGTATAATCCACCCGATATATCTCTTTAATTGCCATAGCACATTCATCCCGGGTGGGATTATGTTTGAGATGGTCGTTCACTTGATTCAGTTTGTATGCCCTTGAAATAGTTCCAAAGGCAAAAAAACCAAAAATCAGGAGAGCGATCCAGTCGTCGGCACCGCTTCCTCTCACCATTGAGAAAAGAATGAAGACAAAGGCCACTCCCATATAGACTGCCGTAATGAAATCAATTGTCACTTTTCTGGAAAGCCTTCGACGGAAGGCTGCAATTTTACCCGTATAAATATCTTCCATTATAGCAGACATTTCTGTTATCCTTTCATATCTCAGGGTATCAGGCATATTTTTATTCAGAAACCAAGATAACAACCATACAATAAACAAAGCCACTATAAAGGAATTCTGATAGATCCAAGGGCTATGGATAAGGGCCAGCAGCGGATATATTATAATCCACAAGAAGAAATAAAAACTCGTCTTCATAGAAATTCAGAACTTTCACTCACAAAGTTATTAATTTTGATAATATTTTTCTAATTCAATTAAATAAATTTCGGTATAGAACCGACTTACCTTAGCTCCTTTTGTAAACAATGCCCGGTGGATGTGCCGAAGTGCGATAACAATAACATTAAAAACCATATGAAGAAATGTCGCTACCTTATAATAAATTTGAATATAAAACATTTTATTTCCATATAATTTTTATTTATTTAATATTCAGTATATTACCTAAGAAAAAAGGAAGTCTATCGGCAGAAATGAATCATCGAAAAATACCATAACTTAGTGAGACATTTTTGTAAAGTGCTAACTTTGTTGTATTTTTGTAGAAAGGAGAATCGATTGAATAGAAAAATTTAGACCATGAAGAAATCTTTATTATTCCCGGTTATAGCCGGACTCATCTTTATTTTAAATTCTTGTGGGCATAACGCGAATCAGACTGCTGTTTATTCAGTTATTCCTATTCCGGCTTCGATTGAAGAAAATACCGAAGTTGCAGGGTTCAAACTTAACGGAAATACCCGGATATCCTATCCAAAAGGTAATGCCGACCTCGAAAGAAATGCCGGTTTCTTAAGAGACTATCTCAGGCAACTTACTGGCCATGATCTAAGACTGACCGATATTCAGCCTGACAACGATGCAATAGTCCTTAAAGACAATCTTGGAGGTGAGAATGCTGAAGGTTACGAAATCACGGTAAATGAAAACCTAATTGAAATAAACGGTAATAGCGCTGCCGGGAATTTTTATGGTATACAGACAATCAGAAAATCGATTCCTAAGGCAGAAAAAGGTGATGTTGTTTTCCCGGCCGTAACAATCACCGATCAACCTCGATTCTCTTATAGAGGCGCCCATTTTGATGTTTCACGCCATTTCTTTCCGACAGATTCCGTAAAAGCTTTCATTGACCTGTTGGCTTTACATAACATCAATCGTTTACACTGGCATCTGACTGACGACCAAGGCTGGCGAATCGAGATCAAGAAACGGCCATTGCTAACGGAATTAGGATCCAAGAGAAGTGGAACAGTCATCGGCCATAATTCGGGTGTCTATGATTCCATACCTGTTGAAGGATACTTTACCCAAGATGAAGTTAAGGATATAATAAACTATGCAGCTGATCGATATATAACCATAATACCAGAAATTGACTTACCGGGACATATGCTTGCAGCCTTAAAGGGTTATCCGGAACTTGGTTGTACAGGAGGTCCCTATGAAGTCTGGCAGCAATGGGGAGTAAGTGAGGATGTGCTCTGTGCGGGCAACGATTCAACCTATGTATTCATTGACGAAGTATTAGACGAGATAGTAGACCTTTTCCCTTCGGAATATGTTCATATAGGAGGAGATGAAAGTCCCCGGAGCCGCTGGATGGAATGTGAACAATGTCAGGCTAAAATCAGGTCACTGGGTCTTAAGAGCGATGAAGAAGGAACAAAAGAGGAAAAACTGCAAAGCTACGTAACAAAACATGCCAATGATTTCCTAAGCAAAAAAGGTAAAAAGACAATAGGCTGGGATGAAATTCTCGAAGGAGGAGCAGCCCCGGGCACTGTGATCATGTCTTGGAGAGGAGAAGAAGGAGGCATTGAAGCAGCTAAAAAAGGTCATGACGTTATTATGACTCCTAACACTTATTTATATTTCGACTATTATCAGACCCAAGACATTGAAGGAGAACCGGAAGCAATCGGAGGCTATATTCCTATTGAAAAAGTTTACAGCTATGAGCCATATCCCTCTTCACTCTCTGAAGAGGAAGCCGCCCATATCATCGGAGTACAGGCTAATCTATGGACTGAATATATCCCGACATTTTCCCAGGCCTTATATCAGGAACTTCCCAGAATGGCTGCATTAAGTGAAGTGCAATGGAGTAACGCACCAAAAGATTATGAAGGATTCGTGAAAAGACTTCCCCGCATGATCCGTCAATATGATCTGAATGGATATAATTACTGCAAACATATCTATAATATATCAGCAGAATTTATTCCGGATCCCCAATCACGTTCCATCGGAGTGGTATTTGCCACAATTGATGAAGCTCCGGTTTATTACACTCTTGACGGTTCAGAACCAACATCAGCTTCAGAAAGATTCAACGACACTCTGAGAATATCTTCTGATGCAAAAATCAAGGCTGTTTCAATAAGAGAAAATAAATCCGGAAGAATCTTTGCAGACAGCATCATCTATCATAAGGCCACCCTTAAACCTATAACTCTCCTCACACCTCCCTCTAAAAAATATGCTGAAAAGGGAGCTGTGACACTTGTGGACGGTATGTTTGGGAAAAACGGATACAGTGCAGGCGGATGGCTCGGATTCAACGGAGAAAAAATGATTTCGGAGATCGACCTCGAAAAGCTACAGATCGTAAGCGAAGTTTCTCTCAGATTCTGCATAGCGACCGGTGCATGGATATTTGACGCCCGAGCCATAAAGATAGAAATCTCATCCGATGGTGAAAACTGGCAGACAGTAGCGGAAGAGAACTACCCGCAGCTTCAGGAATCAAAAAATGAAATCGTGAATCATATAATGAGGTTCAAACCGGTTGAAACCCGCTATATAAAAGTGACCGCAGATACAGAAACAACAATGCCGGAATGGCATTCCGGCAAAGGTCGACAGGCATTCATTTTCCTTGATGAGATAGTCGTAAATTAAGAGAGATATATAAAGAATCACATTCTCACGGGAAGTATCCCCTCATTGGTGGGTTTAACCGGTTTTATTGTTCCGTCTTCATTGAATTCGAGACGGTCAATGCATATTTCACGGTGCACTCCGGGATCATTCTCAAGATAGTCCTTGTTAATACGATGGTAGACAATATACCATTCATCCCTGTTGGGAAGCTTTATAACGGAATTATGAGCGGTTCCGTAAATTCCATCTTCGGGTCGCTGGCTAAGGATAACAGGGTTATCTGCCACTTTGATAGGCCCTAAAGGTGAATCAGCAGTGCCATAAGCCACATGATAATTAGGTGAGCCGGTGTCGTCGACCGACCAAAGAAAATAGTATTTGCCGTCACGATAGAAAACATAGACTCCTTCGCGGAAGGCATAATCATCAAGAGTTCCCCCTTCGGGAGTTATGTCTCTGGGTTCCATAACAGTCCTCATATCTTTGGAAAGTCTGGAGGCCACTAATCTGCCATTTCCCCAATAGAAATAAGTATCTCCACTCACGGGATCGGTAAAGACATCGCTGTCAATGAGCTGTCCCTCCGTTATATTTTCTGACACAAAAGGCTGTCCAAGATCTTTGAAAGGGCCTGTAGGCGAGTTTGATACAGCCATACCCAGAGTTTTTTTGTCTAACTGAGGATTATGACCGCTGAAAAAGAAATAATATTTATATTCCCCGTTTTCATATTTCTCTTCGATCGAAGGAGCCCAGGCATTTCCGGTGGCCCAGGTCACATCATCAGTTGCAAGGTCTAATATACAGGTTTCTTTCTTCCAGTCTACAAGATTCCGCGAAGAAAAAACATTAAATTCGTGTCCTCCCCACCCTGGAGTACCGTCGGTTGTGGGATAGATATAAAATTTACCGGTTTTATGACTGTAAAGTATCTCAGGATCTGCAAAGAAACCTGTCAACACTGGATTACCGCCATGTACAGGTTTTTCCGGGAATGCTTCCAGCAGCTTTTCTCGCTCCTCTTTCGATATACTGATTACGCTACCATGACGCGGTGTGAAATCACCTGTTTTTTCAGTATGAGCCACAAGCTTGAAATTCTCCAGGTCTTCAGTGGTGCAGAACTGATAAATTCCCGTTCCATAACAATCATACATCAAGACCCATTCATCTGTTCCCTCAAGTTTGAAAACTCCGGCTCCCTCTACGGCCACATCAGTTTGCTGAAGAGGTTCTGATGGTTTACTCCATTGAGAACCGGGCTCTGCGCCTTCCGGAGCCGTAAGAGTTGTTGAAGTGACCTGGCAGATGCCACCCTGTCCTTCGTTTTTATAGAACAAATGATAAAGACCCGTCTTATCATCATAGACTATATCACCATCGATTGTAGCCGAACCTCGGTCGTATAAAAACACGGGATCAATGATCAGATCAGTGAAATCATCGTTGGCATAACTATAGAAAATCTTATCATATTCACATTTTCCGTCATCGGTCAGCAAAGAAAAATAGACCATCCATCTACCCTTCGATCCGTCCTCATTCTGATAATTCTCATCCCAGATCACTTCAGGGGCCCAAACCCTGGTGACATTCTTCCATTCCGGAAATTTTTCCGGGAAATGTATGGCAGAATGTTTCCAGTTGATAAGGTCATCACTGCTCATCAAAACAATACCACGGTTTGATGCCCATCCTTCGGCCGAACGCATGTCAGTTGCAACCATATAGAATTTACCGTCTTTTCCCCGGGTGACATACGGATCCCTGATTCCCTTTTTTAAGGCTACACTGTCGGCATCCATCACCATTCTTCCCCCATTCAAAGGGTTATAATTAAATCCATCATCGCTTATGGCGTAATAGAGGTTTTCATCAGAATTTGCAGGGAAATAAGCAAAGAGATAAGAGGTGTCGGGAACATTATCTTCAGAAACTGATTTCCGACAGGAAACCATTGATGAGGCTGCGCATAATA
>JAFLTN010000043.1 GCA_022510445.1 Muribaculaceae bacterium
AGTTTTTACTGTTTCCGCTTCATAATCAAGTCGCTTAGATATTTCATAGGCCATTATCTCCCCTATTCTTTCCAGATTTCTGCGAAAACGCATCTGATCTGTTTGAATGGAGGTGTCCCTGAGCTCCCTTAAATAGCGGCTCATCAGGCTTGGTGTCTTATCGAAATCAACAATTTCCATTTTCTTAGATAAATTATTTCATAAGGGAAACCTCCGGGTGCCCCTTATAATTTCTTCTTCAAAGTATTTTGACGGTCTTCTTCCAACTGTCTTTTTAAATCCTCGATAGAATCAAATCTAATTTCATCACGGAGCCGGGTAATAAATCTCAACTTAATTTTTTTGCCATAGAGGTCGCCCTGCCAACCGATAATGTGAGCTTCAATCACTGTGTCCATTCCGCGCCTGACAGTGGGACGAGTCCCAATATTTACCATAGCCGGGAATCTCTCACCGGCAGGGAGGACCGCCTGAGCGGCATAGACACCGTTTCCGGGGATAGCGATACCCTCCTCTGCCTGGAGATTAGCGGTGGGGAAACCCAACGATCTACCAAGCTTATTCCCCGGAACTACAATTCCGGAGACAGAGGGCAATCGATCGGCCATCTCGGCAGCCTTATCTACATGACCGGCCCTTATAGCCTTTCTGATTGCTGAACTACTGATACCTTTCAGTTCGGGAGCTTCAACAACCTCTATTCCCAACTTTTTCCCGAGATTACGGTAATCATTGAGCGAAAGATTGATGCCGTCACACCCGAAAGTGTTGTCATATCCGATCACAAGAAGATCAACTTCGAGTTCATCTCTGATTTTCAACATCCATTGCTCGGCGGTAAGACATCTTAAATCCTCGTTGAACTGATAGACCACCGGCATCACCCCGTTTCTGTTAAGGAGTTCTTTCTTCTTAGGCAGAAGAGTGAGCGACGGCGGCATTCGGCTCGGATCAATATGGGCCAAAGGATGCCTGTCGAATGTTATGGCCACAGGTTCGAGACCCTTAAGACTGCAAAGATCAGTGAGAGTTTTCAAGACAGACTTATGTCCGCGATGAACCCCATCGAAAGTTCCTATTGCGGCACCTCTCCGTTTCATTTCAAAGGATTATCAAGGAGAAGACGGCGGCAGACGGAGTCGAAAGTGTTTTCTCCTGATTTAGTTATTCTGATAGCATTAAGGCCTACGCTTTTGGCGGCATTGCAATTCTTCTCGGAATCATCAAGCATTAAAGTCTCGGAAGGGACAAGATTATACCTGGATATTACATTCCTGAAGATCTGCGGATCAGGCTTAAGAGTCCTTTCCTGAAAAGAAAGCGCAATACCGTCGAAATAATCATTCATAGTGAGTCCCTCTGCACGAAAAGCTGTGTCAATCCAGTTATTAAACATGACTGGATTTGTGTTGGACAACACGAAAAGTTTATAGCCGGACTTCCGCAATTCCCGAATCATGATGAGCCGTTCTTTGGGTAGCTCCTTGAGGAAAGCCTCGAAAGCATTGCGAAGATCCGTACAGGTTGTGCCAGGAAGTGCCTGAGGAAGGAGAAGATCATAGAATTCGGCATCGGTGAGTTCACCCGTTTCCAGTTCTCCGAAGGGTCCTTTCTGTCCATACTCTCCCAAAAGGGTGCCGGCTTGCTTAATTCCGAGATTTTCGAGAGCTGCAACAGCACACTCTCTCTGCAAATCAATTACGACACCTCCCAGATCAAAAATTATATTTTTAATTTTTTCCATTTTCTCAAGAAAAATACAGAATCCCGGTCCCAAAAATAACTGAAAAGGGCCAAAAGGATTAAAGTTTTATCTGTTACGGCAAATTTAACCAATTTTTTGGTCACTTATCTTAAAATTTCTAATTTTGTGAAATTAAGACCCGATTCCCCAATTTTTGTTATAATGCGGGGACGGCGGATTTTCGAATAGATTCTGAATTTGTTAAGTTTTAATTTTTAAATATTAATCATTTACCCGTTGTTCTCGCATTACCCCAAAAAATTGTGAAACAGGGTCTAATAAAAAATAAAGTTATGAGTAAACAAAGAGCTGTCGGCATCCTGACTTCCGGAGGTGATGCACCCGGCATGAATGCTGCTATCCGTGCGGTGACGCGTGCGGCCATAGTTGCAGGATTCAAGGTTTTCGGTATCATGAGGGGATATAAGGGTCTAATCACAGATGAGATCCAGGAATTTTCCACACAAAACGTATCGAATATTATACAAAGAGGCGGCACAATCCTTAAGACAGCAAGATGCAAGGAATTCACTACTCCGGAAGGACGCCAGTGTGCCTTCGATGTTTTACAGCGCCACGGAATAGACTCATTGGTGGTGATAGGGGGAGACGGATCCCTGACAGGTGCCAGAATCTTTGCTAACGAATTCAATTTCCAGGTTGTGGGGCTTCCCGGCACCATTGACAATGACCTTTATGGCACCGACTCCACCATCGGATACGATACAGCTCTGAACACCATCATGGACTGTGTGGACAAGATCAGAGACACAGCCACCTCCCATGAACGGCTGTTCTTTATAGAAGTGATGGGCCGGGACGCCGGTTTCCTTGCCCTCAATGGAGCAATTGCAGCCGGTGCAGAAGCAGCCATCATTCCGGAAATATCAACTCAGGTGGACCAACTTGACGAACTTATTGCAAATGGATTCCGCAAATCTAAAAACTCCTCTATCGTACTCGTAGCAGAGTCTCCCGCCACCGGAGGCGCAATGGGTCTTGCAGAAAGGGTCAAGAAGGAATATCCTGATTATGACGTCAGGGTCACAATTTTAGGCCATCTTCAGAGAGGTGGTTCTCCGACAGCATTCGACCGTATCCTTGCTTCAAGAATGGGAGCCGCAGCGGTGGATGCCTTGCTCGACGATCAAAGAAACGTGATGGTCGGAATCAAAAACGACGAGATTGTTTATGTGCCCTTCACAAAAGCAATCAAGAACGACAAGCCGATTAATTCGGAATTAATGAACACTCTGAAACGTTTGTCAATTTAATCAGGTAAAAAGAATTGTTAGAATATTAAAAAATGAATATTTCAAACAGGATAAAAAATCTTGCCCCCTCAGCCACTTTGGCCATGTCGCAGAAAAGCGCTGAATTAAAGGCAGCTGGAGTTGATGTCATCAATATGTCGGTTGGAGAACCGGATTTTGACACTCCTAATTTCATAAAAGAGGCAGCCAAGAAGGCTATCGACGACAATTATTCCCGCTATTCACCGGTTCCCGGTTATCTCACATTGAGAAAAGCCATCTGTGATAAGATGAAAAAAGAAAACGGTCTTGATTTCACTCCCGAACAGATAGTGGTGGGAAACGGAGCCAAGCAGGAACTTTGCAATGCTATCCTGGCACTTATAAATCCGGGTGACGAAGTAATCTTACCGACACCGGCATGGGTAAGCTACGTAGAGATGGTGAAACTTGCGGAAGGAAAGACTGTGGAGGTCTATTCAGGTGTAGAAGCCGATTTCAAGATCACGGCAGAACAACTTGAGAAGGCCATTACGCCAAAGACAAGGATGTTGCTTTTGAATTCCCCTTCTAATCCGACAGGGAGCATATATACCAGGGAAGAGCTTGCCTCGTTAGTTGAAGTTCTTAAGAAATATCCTGAAATCACCGTTCTTTCCGACGAGATTTACGAGCATATTAATTTTGTGAACGGAGAGGTTCATTCCATAGCGGAATTTCCGGGGATGAAAGAGCGGACAGTCATAATCAACGGCGTCTCAAAAGCTTATGCGATGACCGGCTGGCGTGTCGGTTATCTGGCAGCTCCTTTGGAAGTGGCTAAAGCAGCTACCAAACTGCAAGGTCAATACACATCCGGACCTGCCTCGATTTCACAGAAAGCTGCAGAAGCCGCCTATACCGGCCCTCAAGAATGTGTGGAGGAAATGCGGAAAGCATTCGAAAGACGTAGAGACCTGATAGTGTCGCTGGCTAAAGAGATCCCGGGATGGAAAATAAACGAGCCGCAGGGAGCTTTCTATCTTTTCCCTGAAGTAAGTTCTTATATCGGAACCAAATATGGAGATTTCGAAATTAAGAGCAGTGGAGATTATGTAATGTATCTGCTTCAGGAGGCGCATGTGGCATGTGTTGACGGAGAAGCTTTCTGTGCCCCGGGATACATGAGGCTCAGTTATGCCACTTCCGACGACAATATCCGTGAGGCCCTAAGAAGAATCAAGGAAGCCTCCGCACGCCTTAAGTAAAGAAAATTTTAATTTTTAGTAAATTTGGGTGTTTCATAAAATTTATGAAACACTCTTTTTTTATAGATAAGACACCAAACACAGCCACGCCATTGCTAAAAAATCTTTCCGTTTCCATAAATAGAATAAAGCAAACATAAGAAAATTAAATAATTTGATTATATTTGCGATATGGCAGCTAAAACTCAGTTCGGAAGTAAGATAGGTCTCATCGCAGCCACAGTAGGATCAGCCGTAGGACTTGGAAACGTCTGGAGATTTCCAGCCGAGACACAAGCCAACGGTGGGGCCGCATTCCTTATCATCTATATAATATGCATCTGTCTGCTGGGCATACCTGTTATGCTTGCTGAATTTGCATTAGGCAGAGGGACAGGCAAAGACGCGCTGGGAGCCTTCCGAAAACTTGCACCACGAAAAAGATGGTGGCTTACGGGAGCTTTAGCCCTCCTTGCCTCTTACCTGATATTATCTTTTTATATGGTTGTGGCAGCCTGGACTCTGGAATATCTGTGGCAGTCAGTCACCGGTGACCTTTATACAGTCTCAAAAACCGGAGTCGAGAGCATTGACATGTCGTTCCGGATGAAAATGAATGAATATATTTCAGAAAGCTGGCGACCTTTAATTGCCACTTTCGTTATAATCGGTATAAATATATTCGTTCTGATGAAGGGAGTGCAGAAAGGTATCGAGAAAATGAGCAATATCATGATGCCTGTGCTGTTCATGCTCCTGTTGATTTTTGCAGCGGTCTCATTGTCTTTCCCAAAAGCCGGAGAGGGTCTTGCCTATTTTTTCCACCCCGACTTTTCAAAGATTACGCCGGCAGTAGTCATCAATGCCTTAGGTCAGGCATTCTTCTCCCTCTCATTGGGAATGGGTATCCTCATAACTTATTCCGCCTATTTCCCGAAAAAGACAAATCTGATAACTACAGCCGTAACAGTTTCAGCTCTTGACCTGGTGGTTGCTCTACTGATGGGGATAATAATTTTTCCCGCAGTAATGACCTTCGGTCTTGATGGAGAATCTCTTGAAGGAGCCACACTGGTGTTTGTGACTCTTCCCGAAGTCTTTTCGAGTATGCCGCTGACAAGGCTATGGTCATCACTTTTTTTCCTGCTCCTGCTTGTTGCCGCTCTGACGTCGACCATCTCCCTGGCTGAAGTTTCGACGGCCTATGCAGTAGAAAAATTAGGATGGAAAAGAAAAAAATCCTGTCTGGCAGTCATGTTGCCGTTATTTCCACTAAGCGCATTATGTTCTCTTTCACAGGGAGTGCTTAACCACATCAGGATCTTGGGGCAGAATATTTTCGATTTCTTTGATACGATAGCCACCAATCTAATGCTACCGGCAGCAGCCATACTCACCTGCATTTTCATAGGCTGGATAATTCCTCGGAAATATTTCAGGGGAGAACTGACAAACCATGGAAAGACTAATAAATTGATTACAAAAGCTGTGATATGGGTTGTAAGATATCCTGCGCCGATCCTGATAGCGGTAATATTAGTTGCCAAAATGCTGGAATAGAGTGTTAAGTTGAGGCCTAATTTGCTGATTTTTTAACTTAACAGTGTTAAAAACATTCATTTTTAGGTGCAAAATCAAAAAAAAATACCCTAAATCCTTGTTTTCAAAAAAATAATATTAACTTTGCACCGTTTTTGATAGCAAATATTGTTTTATTATTTTTAAATTTCTTAAGAGATGAAAAAATTATTTCTTTCACTTGCTGTTCTTTTCAGCGTAGCCATGGTAAGCTGTGGTGGTAACAAGGCTGAAAAAGAAGCTGAAGACACTGTACCTGTTGAAGAGGTAGTAGCTGCAGACGTAGCCGTTGTAGAAGACACAGTTGCTCCTGATTCAGTTGTAACCGACACTGTTGTTGCTGTTGCTGCTGAAGCTGCTCCTGCTCAGTAATTGAGTGTAAAGCAAGAAATAAAGACAAAAAGCAATGAGTGGCCGATGATCTCCCTGAGAACATCGGCCATCTCTTTTTTATCTCAATAAGTGATTTAAAGCAGGAATTCCGGAAGCAGGAACAATGCCATTTTGGCAGTTCCCTTTTTTAAGATTAACTTTGCACTATGAGGCTCTTTTGCCTGAAAAGGATATGAACAGAAACCAAAAACTAATAATCTTCGGAGGCGGTGCAACGGTGCTATGCCTGATTGCTCTTGTAGTAATATTAATCATAAACAACTCAACAAGGACCGATGAGGTTAATCAGGCTCGGGCCGAAATGGAGAGCCTCCGGCTTGCCAACGACAGGCTTCTGCTCACAAATGAATTCAACCAGCTGAATGCCGATTTCAATCAGTATGAAGATCAGCAGATCTATCTTAAGAATGATTCACTGATTCAAAAATACAACGAAGCCCGACTTAAGGTGGAAGGGTTGCTGTCAGAACTTGATCAAGAAAAGAAAAACAATGCTGCCAACCGAAAGAGAATCAAAGAGCTTGAAGGGGAAATTGCAACTCTGAAGGGAATTGTCAAACACTATCTTGAAGAGATAAGGCGACTTGGAGAAGAAAATGAAGGCCTTCGCCAAGAGATCCAACAGGTCACCCAACGTAACGAACAACTCTCATCGCAGGTGACTCAAGCCACCACTCAGAACAAGGAACTGACCCAGACGGTAAAATTAGCCAAAAAGCTAAACATCACAGGACTTTCTTTCCAGGCATATAATAAGAAAGGAAAGGTAGAAAAAAATATCACCAAAGCTAAACAACTTGGCGTTAGTTTTATCGTAAGTCCCAATAACACAGCCTCCCCTGGCATGAAAGACTTTTATATCAGGATACTCACTCCTGAAGGTGTTTTATTAGGGGGCAACGATACTTTCCAACTTGACGGCGCAAATGTAGCTGCCACAGCCAAACGCCAGATGGAATATGCCAATGAGGAATTAAGCGTAAGTGTTTATTGGGATGTAAACACTACTCTTACTCCGGGAGATTATACAGTGGAAGTGTTTGCAGACGGCAACCGTCTCGCTTCACGACATTTCACCATGAAGAAATGACGAGATTTATACTTCTATTCCTTTCTTCACTGATCTCTTTTAATTTAATAGCCGTAAATCCGGAAGACAGGGATATACCTCCTCAAGAAAGGGATTCCGAAACAATGTCATTGACGGAAGAACCTTTTTCAAGCGAAGAGATTATTCTTAGCGACAAGTCTGTTTATCCTAAAATTGAAAGAAATCCTTATCGGTTTAATGCCCGACAGCTAATCATTCCGGGTTCATTAATAGCGATTGGCAGTATCGGCTTCACAAAGGGATGGAAAAAGGATATCAATATTCCCATCAGGAATCATCTTCAAGAAAACCATCATCATAAGTTAAGTTTCGATAATTATACACAATTATTGCCGGCGGCTGTTGGATACGGTATGAATCTATTTGGTTATAAAGGGATTCATAATGTGGCAGATGCCACCATAATTTATGCCACGGCCTATATTCTGACAGAAGCCTCCGTATTATCGTTAAAACATATAGTTCATAGTCCCCGGCCCAATGGAAAGAATGACATGTCATTCCCATCGGGTCACACTGCCAACGCCTTTGCCGGGGCCGAGCTATTACGTAGGGAATATTGGCATAAATCACCATGGATCGGTGTTGCCGGTTATCTGGTTGCGGGAGGCACCGCTTTCATGCGACTTTATAACAACTGTCACTGGCTTAACGATGTGATAGCCGGAGCCGGGATCGGAATACTATGCGCAGAGGCTGCTTACTGGTTATATCCGGTAATATCCAAGGCCTTTTTCAAGAAACGCTATAATGCCAATGTGTTTCTTGCTCCGGCAGTTTCTACAAATCAGCTCGGATTAGCCTGTGCAATCTCATTATAGGCCATAGAACTTACCCAAGCAGTCAGTCTCCTCCCTCACTCTTTGTTCAGGATTAACCACTAAAACCACTAAGACACTATTCTGACTATTCGAAAATAAACTGAAAACTTATATACCAAAGATAAACCAAAATGGCAAAACTACATTTCGATACAGATTACATGCGAGGGGCTCATCCGCTCATCATGGAGAAACTCTTCAAAACCAATCTGGAGCAAACTCCGGGTTATGGCACTGATGAATACACGGAAAGAGCCAAGAAACTTATCAGAGAAGAATGTGGGTCACCGGAAGCAAGAATATTTTTTATGGTAGGAGGCACACAGACAAATGCAACAGTGATCGACGGGATTCTCCGGCACCATCAGGGAGTAATTGCCGCCGATAGCGGTCATATCAATGTACATGAATCCGGTGCCATTGAAGCCACCGGGCATAAGGTATTGACTCTGCCGGGTCATGACGGAAAGATAGATCCGAACGAATTAGAAAAATACTTTACCGATTTCTATAATGACGATACATATGAGCATATGGTAGAGCCCGGGTTGGTATATATTTCTTATCCCACTGAATTCGGCACACTCTATTCCCTGAAGGAACTTAAAGCATTGAAAAGAATATGCAAGAAATTCAACGCTCCTCTTTATCTTGACGGAGCCAGGTTAGGATATGGATTGGCGGCAAATCCGGATATCAATCTGAAAGTATTGTCGGAAATATGCGATGTCTTCTATATCGGTGGCACCAAAGTAGGAGCTCTTTTCGGAGAGGCTGTGGTTATTCCCAAAGGGAAACTGATTCCACGTTCCATACCACTAATCAAACAGCATGGAGCCCTCCTTGCCAAAGGACGATTGTTAGGGATTCAGTTTGAAACATTATTTACCGACGGGCTTTATACCAAAATAGCAGAGAATGCAATAACAAGAGCCACCGAACTGAAAGAGGGCTTTATAAAACGGGGATTCAGGCCCTTCATTGATTCTCCCACAAACCAACAATTCTTCAATCTGCCGAACAAAGTAATTGACCGTCTGATGGAAACAGCCTCTTTTGAATACTGGGGACCCCGAGGCCGGGAAAGCTCAACAGTTAGGTTTGTAACAGATTGGGCAACTGAAAAGACAGATATTGAAACTCTCTTATCCCAGATTGACCAAATATCCTGAATTTATAAAACCCGGATTAATATTTCTGCTGACCCTATATCACAATACATAAAGCAAAATCAGAAATTCAGCGCCGATAAAATTAATCGAGTGAATTTCTGATTTTATTTTCTTGCTCTATCGCAAAATAAGCGAGGTGGCGGAGGGAACGAGATTCGAACTCGTGGTAGGATTACTCCTACGACAGTTTAGCAAACTGTTGGTTTCAGCCACTCACCCATCCCTCCAAAGAAATTTGGGCTTCACTGAAGCGAGTGCAAATTTACTCAATATTTTTATATTACCAAAAATTTTGTAAACAAATTTGACAGGATGTCAATGAAACAGAAAATTGATGGAAACCGTTTTACAAAGCACCTTGTTCTATTAGTGTTGCAATGCGGTCTATAATAGCGTCTTCATCATTTTTATCGGGCTTAAAGCCGGCTTTCATATTCATACCGAAAAAACGCCCGAAAGTCTGCCAGAAACCGGCCCGGAAAGTGCCGAGAAAAGCTTTGACAATACTATAGGAACTTTGGTCTGTTTCCCGGTTTATAAGTTTCAAAAGAATCTTGCCCTGACCCTTTGTCATGGTCTTCACCACCGGCTTATATTGCTCAAAGATATCCTTTTCAAGTTGTTTCAGATGTTTCTCCCTTGTTTTCTTGTCAGGGATGGTCTGTATGTATTCATAAGTTTCACAGAGTGTTGAGAATGCCAGTTTGGCATAAGGGAGCGTCTTCCTGACATCTCTCACTGTCCTCCAATAAAATTCTTCTTGCTTTTTATTTTTAAACTTCATCGGAGGATAGACAAAGACATCACGGATTATAGTCATTCTGACTGTGTCACCGTATTCGTCGACAAATCTATAGAATCCTGTGTAAGCCTTAACTTTAATCTGAGGATTTAAAGGAAGTTGCGATACGTCGGTCTTGTCGGCATAAAGGGCCATACCCATGCCGAAAATCATAAGAAGACATATGGCAATTTTACGAAACATTTGATTCAGTTCCCTACAAACAGATTTAAAATTCCCTTTTAATCAGTGGGGCGGCTTCAATCACACCGACAGATTCAGCTGAAAAAGTGCCGGAAGTGATTCTCTGCCAAGATGCATAAGCGAATCTATTATCGATATTTTCGGATTAATTCTTTTTGCAATTTCCTTTCCCCTTTCCATTAAGACAACGTTTTCAGAAAAAGGATTATTCTTTTCATTAAAATAAAAATCTCCCAAAAGAAATTCCGAAAGCACTTTGTGAATTCCGGAATTGAAAGAAGAGAGAGCAGTCAGATCCTGATTTTTAAAAACAGGAAACAAGCCACTCATGATATGCTCGTAAAATGGGGTCTTACCATAAAGGGCCTCAAGGGCACCCAGATGATTCTTCCTCCAGTTTCCATGCGCGGATAGACTTAATCCCTGTTCCTTATTAATTTCACGGAGCTTTCTTGAACCACCTTCCACTGCCATTGAAAGCAGAAGGCTCTCCCCCTTTCCGGTCATTATCCGACACCTGACAAGCTCCTTCCGCTCAATACCGTTCACACGGTTAGCCCTTTGAATTGCATCAATTTCATTCATCCCGTTGGAAATAGATTTAAGCCAAACGGCATACCATTGAGCCGAAGCCATATATGGAGGAAATTTTACCATTTATTGTCAGGATTGGCATTCTTCAGAATACGGTTCCATCTTATCTTACCGTCGAACAAATCTCTTTCCTCGTCAAAAGAAGCCAGGACAATCATCGGAGTCCCCACGATGTGATCTTCCGGCACAAAACCCCAATAACGTGAATCGGCCGATCTGTCTCTGTTATCACCCATCATCCAATAATAATCAAGTTTGAATGTGTAATAATCCGTAGGGACACCATTAATATGTATCTTTCCGTCTTTTACTTCAAGGTCGTTGCCTTCATAAACACGTATTGCCCTTTCATAGACCGGGAGGTTTTCTATTGTGAGATGAAGTGTTGAACCTCTTTTCGGAATCCAGAACTCACCTAAATCGGGTCTTGTCCATCCATAATTGTTGCCAAGCGGAAACACTCCGGAAAGATCATACATTCCCGACAGCCCCTCCCTGACAAGAGGTCCGTTTACCTCAGGCCATTGTTCAACCTTAGCCTTCATTTCATAAGTGAGAGGCACGTTATAAAATGCGAAACCTGTGAAAGAATCGCGGATTGGCTCGCTGCCATAATCGTCTCCCCTCACTCCTATTTCCCGCCATTTATCAGCCGGGATTTTGGTTGATACAGGTATTATATAGTTGAATTGAATATTATCGGGCTCCGCGATTGGCTCACCGTTTATAAATACCGAGTCATTACGTATCATAAGCCTTTCTCCGGGCAGTCCGATGGCCCGTTTCACATAATTTTCACGGCGGTCGACCGGACGCCATATAATTTCACCGAAGATCTGAGGATTACTCTTCATGTAAGCCATCGGGTCAGCAACTCCGGAACTTCTCAGAGAATATGCAATCTGATAATAGTCGCCATATTTGGGATCCACTTTTGAAGGGACCGTGTCTCCCTGTGGATAATTGAAAACCACGATATCTCCTCTCCTGATCTCCCGAAGACCCGGAAGCCGGTGGTAGGAAAGCTGAGGATTTTCAATATAGCTTTTAGTATTCAAGATAGGCATCGTATGCTGAGCCAGCGGGAAATGCAGAGGAGTCTGGGGGACCCTCGGACCATATAAAGCTTTATTGACCCATAGATAGTCACCTACCAGCAAAGATTTCTCAAGACTGGAGGATGGTATCTTATAATTCTGTCCAATAAACGCGAAAATGATATAGACGAGAACCAGTGCATAAACAATCGCATCCACCCATCCCATCACGGTTCTTGTGGCACCCGTAGTCTTTTTCCACCATCCCCAGGGTATATAGGCAGTGATATAGATATCCGCCAGGATAAACCAGAGGAGCAAAAGCCACGGGTTGCCCATCCAGATCACCCAAAGGAAGAACAGAAGTGACACAATCCCAAAACGAATCCAGCGGGAGGTCTTCACGTCTTTAATCCTTTCTCTGAAGGGTCTTTGGTCAAAATAGCCGGTCTTTCGTTTTCCTTTATTACCTATCGGTTTTTGATGAGATTCGTGCCAATTGGGATTATCCTGATTCATCTGAATTCGGGTAGATTAAAATGTTATTCAAAGAGACCATTGGTGCCGGTGACATCGGATAGGAAATCACCCATAGTGAAGAAACCCTTCTTGCCGGCAAGCCAGAGAGCGGCACTCACTGCTCCTCTGGCAAATCCGAGCCTGTTTTTTGCATCATGTGTCAGGGTAATAGTGTCGCAATCCGATTCCCAGACAACGGAATGGATTCCCGGGACTTCCCCTTCTCTTTTATGATAGACGGGAAGGATGCCGTCTTCACATTGCTCACCCATCTCTTTTTCAACCCATTTCCTGATTCTTCCCGTCAAGGAGATGATCTGATCTGCCAGAGTGACGGCAGTGCCGGATGGATGATCGAGTTTATGGATATGATGGGTTTCGGAAAGTGAAGGCGAGTAAGCTTCAAACCCATTCATAATGCGACACATATAACGGTTAAGAGACATGAAGATATTCATGCCGATGGAGAAATTTGAAGCATACAGGATTGTTCCGGCTCCTTTCTCACACATGCTTTTAATATCGGCCAATGATTTGTCCCAACCTGTGGTGCCTACAACAACGGGAACTTTTGCGGCAAAAGATGCCAGTATACCATCGACAGCACTTCCGGGAGTAGTAAATTCTATAGCGACATCGCTATCGCGGAATTTTCGTGAAGAGAAGTCACCGATGTTATCCACATCTATGATGCAGGAAATTTCATGGCCCTGTTTTTTTGCCACATCCTCGATGAGACGCCCCATTCTGCCATAACCTATGATTGCAATTTTCATTTCCTAAAAATTATCCTTAGAGATGAGTGTATCAAGACCCCCCATTAACAAAAATTGGGGAACGGGGTATTATAATTTAACGTTGTCATGACACTCTTTATTACAATATTATTCACTCGAATCCAAAAGCTATATTGTCGACATAAATGGTTAATCCTTCGGTTCCGACGAAAGGCTCACCACAGGAAGAGGAAACCATTACGAGCACATGGGTAGGAGTTGCATCTGACGGTGCCCAGCTAACCTCTTCTACCGGAACCAGCTTACCTTTGGAATTTTTGGCATAATAAGCCTTATCTCCATTTAAAAGCCCCATCCAAGGTTTGAAAAAGGCCTTTCCTGTGATATCACCATAATGGATGGGCAACTTATGGCCGGCTGTCCAGGGGATCGACCTATCATAACGTTCTCTTCCGGTTCCGACTCTTTGCGCATAAATATTTCCGTCGGCATCTTCCCAACGTTTCTGAAGAAGGACGTAAACTTCGGCATTGTCCCTGCCTTTTAAAGTTTTTTTGGGAGAAAAACCTGTTGATTTAATCCTTGTGTCATCATCAGGCATATCCACCTTGAAGTCATACACAAGAGCCGAAGGGCGTTTTGTGTATGGTATTCCCATTTCCATCTTTGAAAAGGGTCCTTTTGGTGAAGTAATGGGTTCGTAGACCTGTCCTAAGAAAATTGTACCGGCAACCATTACATCCATGTTAACGAGCCCCAGCACCTTAACCTGCTCCATCTTAGCCTCCATCTTGGCACAGCGATTTCCACCGTGAATGGCAGGAGAGACAGTATTCGACCCTTTCACCACACCGGCCACTTTGGCATATACGTTACTTGTGGCCCAGGGAGAGCCTCCTTCATTATAATATGGCTTATTCCCTTCATCGCTACCTTCTGGCGCCACCTCGTAGATTGTTTTATGATTTCCTCCAATAAGTTTTGATTCGGTTATTCCACGTTTTTTCCAGGATGAGAAATCGGCATATGGTATCGGTTCCAATCTGATTCCATAAACCGGGAAGATTGCCGCTATAAGGGGTAAAAGCAATATTAATTTTTTTAATTTCATCTTTGATTTAATTAAGACCTCCAAGGAAAAGACTTGTATTTCTTCCAATTATGGGGGTCATATCATAACCTTTTACAGAAGATATCTGAAAAATAATCTGCTCAATAGTCAAGTGAGATTCATCGGTTTCCGCCAGAATCATCTCCTCCGCTACATTCATCAAAGTCTCGGAGTTGAATTTTTCTCCGAAAGACAGATAAATACCGGCATCGGTCAGCATTTTTGCCACTGTTGGCTTTCCCCTGAAGCCATGCACTACCCACTTTTGTGTAGGTTTCAGCTCTTTTTTAAGTCCAATAATAATTTCATGAGCTTTCACATCATGAATAACGAGTGGCTTTAAAAACCTTTCTGAAATTTCAATATGACGTTTCATCACAATCATCTGACGGAATAAAGGACCCCCTTTCAAAGTGTCTACACCACACTCGCCTATTGCAACGATCCGGGAATCTGAAGCCAATTCCTCAAGCTTGTTCCATTCCTCAGGAGTGGGTTCAACAGTTGTTTTCCAAGGATGAATTCCAATAGAAAAATATTGATTATCCACAGGATGGAACCTGTCGGGAGTAGCACAGACCACTCCTTCCGGCTGTGGAGGGAGATGATGGGTATGGATGTCAAGGCACCGGGTCATATCCGCTTCCTCCCCATGGGTTACACCGACTTATTCTTTTAATGGCCAACCAGCTACCCCTGAAAGCTCCGTATTTCCTTATTGCATCAATTGCATACTGGCTGCAGGTCGGGGTGTATCTGCAAGCCGGAGGGAAATGGGGAGAAATGGCATGTCGGTAAAATTCTATCAGATATATGAAAATTCTTGACATTTCAAATCTTTTCAATGCTTTCTATCCGTTTAATCAGCTTATGCATGAGTGTTCTGAATCTTTCCTCTATCATTGCAAAGGGAAGATTCTTGTCGTGAATAAACACGAATGCAAGCTGAAGAGTGCGGATATCATTTCTATTTTCCAATATTTTTTTTAACGGGACACGGTTGAGACGATAGGCTTCCCGGATTCTTCTCCTCATCAAGACTCGGTCTACAGCCTTTCTCCTTTTCTTCTTAGGGACAGTGACCATCATCTGAAGCCCACCTATCCCATCCGGGACTCCATTACGAAAAGAATTAGAGAGCTGTTCAGAATTCAAAGCCATCCAGGTTAACCGGAAAGGGAATTCATAGATATTGCTGCCATGCCGGAAAAGAGATTCCACCAATGATTTATGATGCAGTCTCTCCTCCTTCCGGAAAGTCAGCGGTTGCCTGCAATCTGGCAAAACCTGAGTCACTATTTCATGTCCTCCCATAAAACTGTGCAAAGTTACAAAAAAAGAGATAAGTATTAACAAGGATTGGTAATCTCCCCTGTTTTTTGAATTTGAGGAATAGTAATCAGCTCTCATTTCATGGTCACCATGACTATTGGATAATAAGTAAAAGGGTTACGTAGTTTTATATATAACACATATTTGATTTACGAATGAAAATTACCATAGTTGGAGCGGGAAGAGTAGGCATACATTTAGCCAAATATTTTGCAGATGAACATCAGGATGTTTTTCTCATAGACAATGACCGGGCTCAATTGTCGGCATTAGAATCAGATTTCAATCTCCGCACATTCTATGGAGAACCGATAGACTTCAAAACCCTAAGAGAAGCCAATACTGAAAAAGCGGATATATTTGTCGCAGTCACAGCCGATACAGCCACAAATCTTGTCATATGTGCCATGGCGAAATCAATGGGAGCCAAAAAGACTATTGCCCGGGTTGACAAATATGATTTTCTGGAGAAAACAAATGTAGGGTTAATTAGGAATATGGGGGTTGACCATGTGGTATACCCGGATTATCTGGTAGCTCTTTCAGTAATCAGTTCTCTGGAACATTCCTGGTGTTACGGATGGAATGACTTCAACGATGGAACTATAGTCATGGCTGCCATAACTGTTTGCGACGACTCTCCGATATGCGGTTCACTTTTGAAAGACATGTATAAAGAAAGCAGGACTATGCATATTTCAGCTTTGAAAAGAGGGAACAGAACTATAATTCCTCATGGAGAAGACAGGATAGAGCCAAACGACATTCTTTACATAACCACAATTCCGGAAGGTATTGGAAAGGTAAAAGTCATAACCGGTAAAGAAGAACAACCGATAAGAAAAGTAATTCTTATGGGAGGAAGTGCAGTGGCAGAACTTACGGTCAAACTCGCCGGCAAGAGATTCTCATTTGTGATTGTAGACAAAAGTCTTGAGAGATGCAGAAAAATCGCAGAGAACTGTTCGGATGTGGAAGTGATTTTTGGAGACGGAAGCGAACAAGACGTACTTGAAGAGGCGGGCTTAAACAATTGCGATGCTTTCGTTGCTCTGTCCGACAGCACAGAGGGCAATATTCTCGGTTGCCTTACAGCTATTGACAATGGAGTGATTAGGACCGTGGCCGAGATTGAAAAAGAACAGTATATAGCAAAGGCAGAGTCTTTCGGCATAGGAGCCATCATAAATAAACCCATAATAACCGCAAACGCCATATTCCAGATAATACTGGATTCCGACCAGTCTTCCTCCAAATGTTTTGCAATGAAAGATGCCGAAGTGGCAAAAATGGAGATAAGGGAAGGATCTTCGTTGACAAAACAGCCTGTAAAAGAATTAAAACTACCGAAAGAACTCACTTTTGCCGGATTAATAAGGAAAGGGATGGGAGAAATCGTAACCGGCAACACAATTTTTGAGCCGGGAGACAGTGTTATAGTTTTCTGTTTAAACGGTTCATTAGACAAAGTGGAAAAACTGTTCAAAAAATGAGAAGAATTCATTCCATAGAAAGAACCTCCAACAGCAGAATCATCAATATCCCGAAACAACTTACAGTTCTGGGACAGCTTCTGATTTTCGAGGCTCTCTTCATGACAGTTCCCTTATTTGTTTGTGTCTTCAATCATGAGAGTGACTGGCTTGCATTTATCGGCACAATCGGAGTGACTTTAATTTGCGGATTGATTTTAAAGTTTCTCATAAAACCCGGAAGCGACAACCTCGGGAGGAAAGACGGATGTATGATAACTTGCATGGTATGGATTGTTTTTTCATCCTTCGGTATGTTACCATTCATATTCGGTTCGTCACATCTGAATATAAGCGAAGGTTTCTTTGAAACGATGTCAGGATTTACCACGACAGGAGCCACTGTTATAAGAGATATAGAAGGTTGCAGCATGGGGCTTGTGTTATGGAGAGCCATGACTCAATGGATAGGAGGCTTGGGGATTGTATTGTTCACCCTTGCCATCATTCCTTCTCTAAATAACAGTAAAGGCGTATTCATGTTTCATGCAGAGGTTTCTGGCATCACACATGACAAGATAGGAGCAAGAATAGCGAATACTGCAAAGATCTTATGGTTGCTTTATGGCACACTTACCCTAATCCTTATTCTTTTGTTATGGATTGGTCCGATGGATTTATTTGAAAGTGTCTGCCATGCGTTTGCTGCCATTTCCACAGGTGGCTATTCCACTATGAACGAAAGTATAGCGGCTTACAATTCATTCTATATCAAGCTCATATTGAGCATTTTCATGTTCTTGGGCGGAGTCAACTTCGGACTAATTTATGCAGCTATAAAAGGATATTTCAGGCAGGTATGTAAAAATGATGTTTTGAGGGCCTTTGTGATCCTGATATTTATAAATTACCTTTTAACGATAATTTCAATTCTACATTCCGGGAACTACAAAGGATGGCAGAACCTTACGATAGATCCGATATTTCATATAGTCTCTGCTATGACTTCCACAGGGTTCGGAGTCGGAAATTTTGAGGCTTGGGGTGAACTAAGCCTTGTTTTGACCATCATCATGATGTATTTCGGTGCTTGTGCCGGGTCCACTACCGGAGGAGCTAAACTTGACAGACTTGTCTATCTTTTCAAGAATTTCAAGATTGAAGTAAAAAGGAGCGTTTCACCAAGGAGTATGAAGGCAATAAAAGTAAACAATCAGCTGATAACACCCGAAAACACCAATGAAATCATAGCATTTTTATTGATATACACAGCCCTGATACTTTTCGGCGGAATACTTTTGTCAGCTCTTGATTTCCCCATTGTGGATGCATTCTTTTCCTCCATCTCATGTGTGTCGAACAACGGCTTGGGATCTGGTGTGACAGGAGTGACAGGGTCTTACGATTTTCTACCGAGTATCGGGAAATGGGTCATGTCATTCCTTATGTTGGCCGGACGTCTTGAAATCTTCGCCTTAATAATGCTCCTGACACCCACATTCTGGAAAAAATGATTCAGGCATTGAAGCAGTCCCGTTATCCGCTGCCTCTTATAAATTATTAATCGAAATTCCTGTCTTATGGTGAGATTTGCTACTTTTGAATGAATTTCAGAAGTCAATCATTTTAATCCTTAGAAGTTACCTAAAAAAATGACTCCCGGAGAATGGAAGTCATTTTTTATCATGATTGTAAAATTTCTCAGAAATTATAACCAAGTCCTATGAAAGGTTTGGAAGCTCCTGCATCACTGTTACAATTTATTCCGTATTGATAGCCAAGCATTATATTGAATCGTTTCAAATTCCATTTCACACCGAGTTCAATTGGAATTGTAAACGCGTCGGGCAATCCTTTTCCTACACCTAAACCGGCAAAAACTGAGAAATTCAAAGGAAGTCTGCGGATTGCACCGCCGGTAATAAGGAATCCAGTGTCATCTTCTGACCAGTCAATTGAAGCTTTAGCATACCAGCCCCATGTGTTGTAACTGCCATACATTACTCCAAGCGATTTGCCGCCATCAATATCGGAACTGCTTGGGAATCCATAAATCAAATCAATAAAACTTTTGGAATTATCCTCCCCTAAGCTTATAGATTTTTTTGGTTTAGGCTCTTTGGCCGGTCTGAGTTTGTCCAGGAAAGAAGGAGCTGAAGTGGGAATGGCCGGTGTGGCTACAGCAACCTTATTTTTCATGGTTGCAATAATTTCCGCATCTTTTTCTGTCATCGGACGGAAATTTTTGAAAGTAGCAGGGTGGCCAGTCACTGTAACAGAACCTCCTCTGAACAAACCACGTTTATTTATTTCATAGATAGGCTCCACGAGCACATCGGCGCCACTTTCTCTCAATGCGGCCATATCAGCCGCACTCTTCTTGGATGAGATTCGGTTAAACGGATTCCAATTCCAACTTACCGTGGCAGATACTAAAGATTCGTCAACATCAAGGTCTGCGACAGTCATATTGACGACCATTGACTCAGGAGTCACAGTATTGGCTGTATCGCGAATTGTGGTGCAAGAGCTTAACACTACGCCAAATATGGCGACAAATAATATTAAGCCTTTCCTCATGGTTAATTATTTTTTATGGTTTTTAAGGGTTACTATGATGTCAGCTTCAGCCTGAGTCATAGGACGGACATGTTTGTAAGTTGCAGGATGTCCGGTTACTGTTACATATTGGATCTTGCTGCCGAAGAGTCCTCTTTTTTTCTTCACTTCAAATTGTGGGTTCACGATAACGTCGCCACCACCGTTTGCTTTGAGAGCTTCCTGTACAGCCTTAGCCTTTACTGATTTCTCACCGGCTTTTGAGTGTGCCCAGTCGCAATTATAGGTGTAAGTAACGATCTGGTCTGAAACTACGAGATCTGCTGAGGAACGATTGTAAATGTCTGTGCTCACTTCTTCAGTATAAGCTGAGTTTGAGATAG
>JAFLTN010000044.1 GCA_022510445.1 Muribaculaceae bacterium
GTTCTCGATAGAACGGTTTAAGATGTTATTATTCAATTGATAAAAAACCTCTACTTTGCCGAAATATTTATAAAGATTCCCGATTCCCTTTCCTTCATTAGTTAGAATTAGAATTGTGGGAATCGGTGGTTCAAAATCTCTTGAATATACATAAGTTTTCAAACCTTCATGGAAACCTGAAGGGTAAAGAAGATAGAATTCATGACCGTTAACGGTAAAATTGTGGAAGCTAAAACCTCTGACACCTTTTAGGTAATCATTTATATCCACATTTTCTCTGAAAAGTTCTAAAGACATACGATTTAAAGTAATAATATTCGTGATAGTTATCCCCAACAAGCTTGGCGGAGATGGTAATGATAGACATCCTCTCCGAGGATGGTGGGTGTTTTTCGCTTTGTACCCCAGCAAGTTCCTCGTTGCTTCACTTATGCCGGGGTTAACCATTGATAAGCTCTTCGAGCTTAGCTATTCGCTTTTTAAAAATTAATTTCTGTTGGGATCCAACACTCCAATATAAATGATATCGGAGGGAGAGTCATCGTTGTTATCGTTACCGCCGTTTCCGCCGGGTACAAACCTCGAAGCAGAGGGTCTATGGCGTGTAAACGGACCCTTGTTTGCCGGGAACTCTGATGGGTCTGATAGCGCCGTTTCTAATTCTGCAGCTAAATCTGCATCCCATAATTTAATTCCTACAGCAGAGGTTTCCTTATCGAATTTAGCAGAATCGTTATCCACATCATTAAAATGATCAGCGATTCTGGTCTCAAAATTATTATTGCAAGAGATTCCTACATAAATCTGACTATTGGGGAAGGTTTTAAAGATTTCCTCTTTTAATGTTACGATAATTCTTGCAATATTTTTTTGATTAATTTTATTTCTTGCCAAAAAATCGTCTATATCATAGAATTTACCTTCAGAGGGTCTCATCTGATCCTTTACCTGTTCTATAGCGATAAGATATCTATAAACATCTATTATATGCAACATAAAGAAAAAATTTAGTAAAAAAGGGAGAGGCAACTCTCCCTTTTCTGAAAATATCTGAGTTCTGATTAGAATTGAATATCGTTAACGCGAACTACCCAAGGAAGAACTTGAACTTCAACACTCATATAGAAGTCATTATCTTCGTCTGGATCATCCGGTTTGTTAGGAGTCGGGTCATCTTCAGATTTTGATGGGTGACCGAGTTGATTAATATCAGTAACTCTAAGTTTGTAAATATTATTACGGACTACGCCGAATTCCATTACACCCATTGTTGCGGGAGCATTATTGTCATTGTGACGGTTCCAGTAATAATAGTAGCAATAGTAATTACCATCTTCTCCCGGTTCATAAACTGTAAATTTCTGAGCAACTAAGTATTTTTTCAAAGCTAATTCAGTTGCACTTGCATCAGTGAATTTAACTTTTGTTTCAACTGTGGTATTGTTTTGTGCAACATTGTATGCATCCATAGCAGCTTCAATAGCTCTCTTCAAATATGTAAAATCTGCATTATTATTACTTGTCTCTTGAGCAGTATAATATGACTTCAAATCTCCAAATTCACCATAAATCTTACCATTGAAGACATATACACCTCCTTCTGCGTCATCAAATGCACTACCTGTCATTTGGGCCTTGAAAAGGACACCTGTAGAGATAACTTTCTTCTGGTCTGCTGGATTATGTATGGTATTTGCGCTACAATAATCAAAGATACCATAACCTGTCCAAATTTCTTCTATCTCGCTATTAGTAGGTTTTTGAGTACTATTCTCTAGACCATTGAGAGTTTTGAATGTAAATGATTCCGGATCTTCTTGAACAGAAACTCCTTCATTATCTTTAAATGCGTTATTATAGAAATAAGTACCTATCTGAGAAAGATCAGCAGGAGTTTCTGCATTTGCTGAAATGAAGTTAACCTTATTGCTTGATTCTGGATCATTAACTACACGGCTGTAGTTAAATGCAGTTGCAGTAGAATTATACTCATCAAGGAAGAATTTCCAATCAGTGTTTGCATATGAAGTTGATTTAGCCTCAGCAAGAGTCTTAAAGACGTTAAATGATTTACTAACATTGAGAAGTGCAGCTTCTGTAAGTGTGACTGATATAGTAGCATCACCTTCCTCGTCGGCTAAAGCAACGGTAAAATTCAAAGGATTGTCTTCATCGGCTACAGAAACTTGTTGAGTTCCATCCGTTCCCTTTTGGGTATAAATATCGAAACGAGCCACCGCACGTTGAACTTTTATTGGACCCATCGGGAAAGGATTGTCCTGAAGGTGTGCACCTGGTGCGAGATCAGCAGCCGTAAGTGTAATTTCCCATTTCTCCTGATCAGCATTTGTCATAAGGAAATTTTCAGCAGTAGAGTATTTGGCTACGAAAGTATTATAAGTGGCATCATTAGTAGCCGCATACAATACCTTTTGTATGTCAGCATCAGGTTGAGGATTAAAACCACTTGGAGGATTACATACAACAAATACTTTCAATGTAGCATCAACTAAATCAGTGACTTTAGAACGGTCAACTTCACCGGTCGCGTTGTAATTGTTTGTTGAGCCAATTTTAGTGGGTGAAAGAGTAGCAGATGTTTTTACTTTGAAATTCTCATCTACCAAAATAACCATCGCTGAACTGATTTCATTTTCTCCCGTTTTACCCACTTCTTCTCCAGTACTACCGGTTGCAGTACGAGTACCTGTTACTGGTTTGATCTGCAAAGAAAGATAGAGAGCATCGGCAGTCTCTTCTTTCGGTCCATCGAACTTGTCGTCGGAGCAGCTTGCGAGGAGCGCGAGTGCTACGATCGGCAATCCAAATTTGTAAAGTTTCATAGAAATTTGAATTTAGTTAATAAATAGAGTTAATTTAATTTATTTTTTCAATTTTTTCTTTCACCAAGTGAGGATGAGGTTTATTCAGATCTCTCCTCCGGGAGGAGAAAAAGATGACCTCATTTTTCGGGAGAGAGGGAACCGTTTGTGTATCTGTAGGTTAGTTGCCAAGTTTTAAGTTTTGTTAAGTATTTGGTTTCTGAAACGCCTATTATGTTTCAAAATTACAAAAAAAAGTTATTACTTTCAAACAAATTTTTTTTATTTTTTTTCATAAATTTTTTCACCTGTCTGACCCCTCCCCCTCAGAATCGAATTTTCCGGAAAATCCCACAAAAATCAGCCGTCTGAAAATCCCTTGATCTTCAGACGGCATCTTTTATCATAAAAGATTATTCAGCCTAAGCCGGATGTTGTTCTTCTTCGTTATTCTTTTTCTCGTCCTGAGTTTCTGTGAATTTATCAAATCCCTTACCCACAAGGAGATTATACCATGAGAAAAGTTTTTTCACATCGCTGTCATGCACACGGTCACGATCAAAATCAGGCAGATATTTTTCGAACTGTCCTTTCAAGGAAACTGAGGCAGCAATCTCTTTTATATCTAAAGGTTTCCCTTTCTCGGCAGTAAAGATAAGATCGAGAATTTCTCCTAACGGTTTTTCTCCGTTATCAGTATACATTGCTATGTCTCCAAGAGAAACCACGCGATCTCTCATAGACACGGGGAATTTTTTGTCAGTAAGCAAATCTTCCACAATAAGGGTTTTACCGCTATGGCTTACTATGCGGAACAAACCGGGCTTGCCGGTAATTGCTAAAATTTCTTTAAGCATAATGTCTCAATATTGTTATGTTTACCTATATTTTCAAGCAATTTTATAAGAACAGGGGAAGTTCCGTCGTTCATTAAAATCACAATCTTATCTTTCGGCAAGGCTTCCGATTCTTTTTTTTGGGTTTCAATTCTTTTTAAGACGTCTTCTTCATCAAGGTGATCACGCTCCATCACTCTTTTTACCTTAACATCAAAAGGGGCATCTATCAGCCATATTTTTTCGCATAATTCAGCGAGACCTGAAGAAGCAAGTATTGCGGATTCAATAAAGAATGGTGTGAAAAGCTCTGAAATTTTCTTTTCAATATCTTTTTTTACAGCACTATGCACTATTCCGTTGACGGCTAACCTGAGATCAGAATCATTGAATATCTTTGACGCGAGATAAGCCTTATCAAGATTACCGTCATGAGTATAGGCCCCGAGGCCCACACAACCGATTATATCCTTTCTTATCGATTTAGATTCACTCATCAGTCTTTTGGCTGCAGAATCGCAATCGTAGACCCGGCAGCCGTTACATCTAAGGACTCTTGACACAACGCTTTTACCGGAACCGATTCCTCCTGTAATTCCAATAACCATCAGTCTTTAACGATAGCAAATTCAACGCTGTCAGATCTGAGCTTAAGATTCTTCAGCCGACCGGGGTAATTTACAGCCTTGACCTTTAGTTTTCTTGACAAGGTGTCAGAAATTTCGTTATAATCAACCACGAGCTCGATATTATTATCCTCATCGTCGGAAAGACGGCTCATAGCCACATAATATTCCACCGGCACCCTTGAGGGGAAAAGGAGGAGCTGTTCACCTTTGGGCACATTCAAGGATGTCACCGATATCATAGCCTCTTTGCGGACTAACGGTTCGATGGGCACGGTTACCGACACCGAAGACGGCATCGCCCTCGCTCCTTTGATTTTTCTTATCTTTACCTCCCGCGTGGTTGTTTCGGAAAGATTGCGAAGAGTCAGTTTTTCAGTGGTAACATAATGAATGGTATCTGTTTCATGTTTATCGGAATATACATAAACTGAAGCAGGCGAAGACTTTATGGATCCTTCGAGCACACTTCCCGATGCCGGGTAGACTTCACAATCAACCACAACGGGAACTTTCTTTCCCGGAGAAGTGGTGTAATATAGCTGTAAAGAGTCCAAAGAGACAGATGTTATCTGAGCGTTTCCCCCAAAAGTCTCTTTAAGGGCAGATTGCATATCGGAATAAGAATATCTGAGCACGCCGTCAGAAGCATATTCTTTGAAATCGACCGAAACCGACGGATTTTTCAAATAGCCGTTGCGCCAAAGACTTGTGCCCTTGTCACTTACAACCACATGAATTTTTTCAGGAAGGTCGCTGATAAAGGTTACCGAATCAGGCATATTCACCACCTGAAGCCTGACATTGAAATGATCCTGGGCGCTGTCGTTGAAAGCTAAGATAAACCAGATCACAGTGCTGACGGCCACAAAAATCAGGAAGAGCATAAAATCGCGGAATCCTGATTTTGTTTTCAGAATCGCCCACTTTTCTTTTACCTGATCAAATTTTTGCCCCATCAGTCAGACAAAAATATATAATTGGGTTATTGTTTCTGAACAGGTTCCTGCTGTCCTGCGGGGAACACAGACCCTTTGTCTACTTTTATCGAGACGCCCGGAGCCACCTCCATAATGATTGTGTTGTCAGAAATTTCCTTAATTTTTCCGTGTATACCGCCGGCTGTCACAACCTTATCTCCGGTCTGCATGGCTTCGCGGGCTTTTTTTATCTCCTTTTGTTTTTTTGACTGCGGACGGATCATAAAGAAATAAAATATCACGATCATAGCTATGATCATGATCATACCGCTAAAACCGCCGCCGGCCGATTCAGCCTGAAGTAACATCATTGTTTTCATAAGATTCATATAAAGCTTTTATGTTTCTGATTTTAATATTATGAAGGCTCGGGATTATTTCATAATCTTTCCTTCAAGTCGCAGTTTATCTATGACAGATGCCAGCAGACCGTTTACAAAGGCTCCGCTTTTGGATGAACTGTAGCTCTTGGCAATTTCAATATACTCATTGATGCTGACCACAAGCGGAATCTTGGGATAATTGATGATTTCAGAGATGGCCGTCATTGTAATGACCACGTCCATGAATGCAAGACGGTCAGCCTCCCATCTTTCGTTAGTCACCGACTCCTCGATATATTTACGGTAAACGTCTTTATTCCTGATGACATCGGCAAATAAAGAGGAACCGAAAACGGAATCCTCATGATCCTTATACATCGGCAAGACTGCTTTTTCAGCCGTCTCCTTATCTTCCAGTCTCTTCAGAGTCTTCAGGACAAAGGTCCCCGTTATCTCGAGATCGTCATTCCAGAACAAAGATTTGGATTCAAGATATTCTAAAAGATCTTCATTGTTGAAAATCACTTGTCTGAACAATTCTCTCCATAGTTCGGTGTCGGAAATTTCAGAAGATGAATCATCGTCCATATATCTTCGGTAAATTTCCGAATCAAGGATGCTTTTCAAGATTTTTTCAAGAAGTTCCTTATCTTCTGCAATCCAAGACAATTTATTCCGCTCGATATATTCCGCAAAAGATTTATTTTCTTCTATCCTCCGGGGCACCCGGTTATCAACAAATCTCATTTTAGGATTGAGATCTTCGAGAGAGGGAAGGTGCTTTTTTCTATTCTCCTCAAGCTGATTCAGGCGTAAGCGAGTAAGTTCCACAGGCAACAAAAGGAGACGCATATATAATTCCCTTGCCTTTTGCATGCTGTGTTCCAGAAGTGACAGGGCATCTTCGATATTATCACGTGTGGCATAGAAATTAGCGAAAGTTTCCTTCATCAATTCCCTCATTCTTTCCACACCTGACAAGGAATAATTGGGAAGGGTGGAAAATATTCCGATGACTTCCCGATTGTTCAGAATTATGACATTGAATATTTCTTCCCAGATATTGTCATTGAAATTATTCTTATCTCTGTTTTCAAGAAATTCCCGGAAGATAAGGCTCCGCACTATTTCGTCGGCTAAGGGAGAAAGAGCAGACTCAAAAGGGAACCCGCCGCTCGAATATTTGACTATCAATGACTTCAGGCGTTCATCACCCTCTATTTTTTTAACAAATCTGGTATCTGCCAATGGAAAACTGTTCTTCTTCCCGGAAATGATATGCGACAATCTGAAAATCAGATATATCATATCAAGATAGAGAGAATATGCATATCTTTTTTCCTTTGTGGGAGAAGAGGGCTGAGATTCCAGTGAAAAGGGCTTTTCCACCAGCAAATAGGAATAGAGCAGCTGCACTGTCTTTATCCTTATCAAGACTCGGTTAATCATAAAAAGAGATTATTTCAATGCAAATTTACCCCAAAACCTTAATATATCATAATTCTGAAGTAAGAGAGCGCTGGCGCACGGCTTCATATAAAAAGATTCCCGCGGCTACGGAAACATTCAGGGAACCCACCTTTCCTTTTATAGGTATGGCTGCAAGATCATCACATTTCCTTATGACATCGGTTGAAATTCCGACATCTTCAGCACCCATGACGACAGCCACCGGCACCGTAAAATCAACATCAGTGTAATTTCGTGCCCCTTTTTCAGAGGCGCCGACTATTTTATAACCGTTTTCCTGAAGAATTTTCACGGCAGCCGTGCAATCCCTGACCCTGCACACCGGAAGATGGAAGAGTGCACCGGCCGACGCCCTCACGGCATCAGAAGTGGCTGAAGCACTTCCCCGCTCCGGAATGACAATGAAATCAGCACCGGCACACTCACAGCTTCGGGCTATAGCCCCGAAGTTGCGGGCATCGGTCACGCCGTCGAGAATCATTCCCAAAGGAGTCTTTCCTTCTTCATAGAGCCCGATCACCACATTTTCAAGTTCATGATATCTAATGGGTGAAATAATGGCAATGACTCCCTGATGATTCTTAGCCGTTATGCGATTCAGTTTTTCAAGCGGAACTTTCTGACAATAGATTCCAAAGCGACGGGCCATATCCATCAGCTCTTTAGCAAGGTCGCCGGTAAGTTCTCTTTTAATCAAAATTTTATCAATGCTTTTTCCGGCTTCCATTGCCTCCATTACGGGGCGAATGCCAAAAATATAATCAGATCTGTCCATTATCAAGAATTCAATAAGAAATTAGCATTTTTCATTGCAGCATCGTTAATTTCCATTCCGGAAAGCATACCTGCAATTTCCTTAATCCTCTCCTGCGGGTCAAGAAGCCTGATATGTGACACGGTTTTTTCCGACTCATCGTTTTTATAAACCTTAAGATGCGACAGACCGTTGGCAGCCACCTGCGGCAGGTGAGTCACAGCCATTACCTGCATCCTTGCCGACATTTCTTTCATCATTTTTCCCATTTTATGGGCAATTTCTCCGGAAACACCGGTGTCAATTTCATCAAAAATAACGGTGGGCAGATGCATGGTGTCGGCCATGAGAGACTTTATCGCGAGCATCAAGCGGGATATTTCACCTCCCGATGCAATGGATGAAACAGGCCTGAGAATATTATTTTTATTGAAGCTGCATTTAAAAGTGAGATTATCCTGTCCGTAAGAGTTCATCTTGCCTTTGTTCAATTCAACCTCAAATCTCAGATTAGGCAACCCGAGCGGACGTGCCTTGACTTCAATTTCCTCTGAGAACCGTAACGCACCGGAGAGACGGGATTCAGAAAGCCGGTCGGCCTTAATTTTCAATTCCTTGGCCAGAATTTTCAGTTCCCTGTCCATCTCGGCGATGTCGGAATTATCTCCCGTGAGACAATTCAGCTCCTGCCGGAGACTATTATAGAGATCAACAAGTTCCGCTTCATCCTTCACCTTGAATCTTTTCAAAGCATCATAAATATTGTTGACACGTGACTGAATCTTCTCAAGACGTTCCGGATTACTCTCAATCTTTTCCAGATAACCTGCAATAGTGTCAGATATGTCGCGAAGTTCTATCTTAACCGAATCAAGCCTTTGCGCCAGATCACCATCTTCATCATGGCCGAAAAGAGAAAAATCGATGCCATGAAGAATGGAAGCGGCGCTATTGAGACTTTTCAAAGCTCCTCCCGCATTTCCCTCCATGAGTCGGGAAGCAACGGCGAGATCTGACTTTATCCTGTCGGCATCACTTAAGATTTCCAGTTCCTTTTCAAGTGCTTCCAGTTCTCCTTTGCGAGGTTTCAGTTTCTCAAGCTGTTCAAGCCTGAAAATGATATATTCTTTATTTTCCTGTCTTTCCTGTGTTGATTCCCTGATTTGCCGGAGCCGGTTCCTTAAAGAAATATATTTTTTGAACACCTCTTGGTAATCAAGCAATAATTGAGAGTTATCCACGAAGGCGTCGAGCATTTTAAGCTGTCTTTCACCATCGGTAAGAGCGATATTGGCATGTTGGGAATGAATATCAACAAGATTACGGGAAATTTCAGAAAGGACAGAAAGATTCACCGGTGTGTCATTAACAAAACTTCTGCTTTTCCCTGAAGTGGATATTTCCCTTCTTATGATAATTTCATTATTATCCCAGTCGATAGCGTTGTCACGGCAGATTGTTTCAAGTTCCTTCGGCGGGGAAGAGAAAACCGCCTCCACAATGGTCTTTTTAGATTTGTCAGCCACAGTCTTGCTGTCAGCCCTCACACCGAGAAGAAGAGACAAGGCATCGAGCATAATAGATTTTCCCGAACCCGTTTCACCGGTAATGACAATAAATCCATCCGGGAAATCAATCGACGCCTTTTCTATCAGTGCATAATTCTCTATATTCAGTTTCGAGAGCATAATATTTCCCGATTAGAATTCATCGGGTTTCCTTATTTTATTTAGCCTTTCCCTGTCGGTGGGATAAACAGGCTGCAGAATTTCATAAACTTCGTCTCGTTCGGTCTGTGGCGCCTTGGAGTAGATATTAACCAATTCGTCAAGCTTAGAATCCCGGAAAATGGAAAGAGCCACCGACATAGGAGCGTTATCATAAATTTCCTTGATATCCTTCAGTGAAGCAGTAATCGACGCCCGGCCTTTATCAGGGCTTGTCACCATTTCGTCGAGCCCTCTTCTATGATATTGATATAACAGGTCTCTGATCATACCTGTGTTGGCATCGGTAAAAGCATTTAAAACGGCGCTTCGGTTTTTCGTGTCTTCAAAAGTTCTCCACCCGATTTCACCGCTCGACTGTGCCTGCTGAACAATAGAGGCCGCCCTGTCGAAATATGGCTGTCCTCCATTGGGAGAGAAACTGTCGAAATCGAGTGCCAGAAAGAGATAGGCATAGAAATCAAGAATTCCTGTAAGATTGTTTGACCAGGTGTTTTCATTAAAAATTATTGGTTCCCCCTCCCGATAATCGAATTCCACCTTCGTATCTTTGAAATTGAATAAAGTGGTTGTGTAATTGCTGTTATAGACAGGTCGCGAAAGCTGAACCTGAATTTCACCCTTGATTCTGTCGCCCTCATATTCCTTGACGGTCAGGAAAAACCTACATTCTATCCGTTCATTAGCCGAAAAGACTGTATTTGTCCATTTCGTTTCATTAAAATAATCGGATATGGATTCCTTCAGAGTTTCAAAAACACTCTTATTGGTACCCTCAATTGAACTTGTGTTGACATCAACGGTACAAAACAACTCTTGCGACTTAACCGGTCCTGAATAAATCACGGAAACTAAAAGAACCGCAAGAGATAAAATTATTCTTTTAAAGTATTTATTTAACTTCATCAAAGAAATAACGCAAATGTTGATCTTTTTATTGAAAAAAAGATATTACCCAACAATGGATCCTGACTTTTCGAGGCTTTGTGATATCACATCAATAATATCTGAAGCAACCTCTCTTTTTGATTTGGCTTCAAAAGGGAATTTACTGTTCTCTTTATTCCAAATAGTCACCTTGTTGGTTTCTTTCATGAATCCTGCCTCAGGATCTTGCAAAGAATTCAAAACTATCCAGTCAAGATTTTTTGACTTTAATTTTTTTAGTGCGTTCTCCTTTTCATTATGGGTTTCAAGAGCGAAGCCTACCGTAATCTGCCGTGATGTTTTTCTTTTTCCCAATTCCGCCGCAATATCAGGATTGCGAACCAGTTTAATCTCAAGTTCCTCCTCATTCTCCCTCTTAATCTTTAACTCTGAAATCTTTTCGGGGGCGTAGTCCGCCACGGCAGCTGCAAAAACAGCCAGATCTGCGTCAGGGAAACATTTCAAAGCCTCCCGATACATTTCCCGGGCTGATTCAACGCCAATCAAATTAATTTCATCCGAGTATGGTTTAACAGAGACAGGGCCAGAAATCAATGTTACCTCCGCCCCTCTTCTATGAAGTTCATCCGCTATTTCAAACCCCATTTTTCCACTGGAATAATTACCGATAAACCTGACGGGATCCAATTTTTCGTAAGTAGGACCGGCTGTTACAAGTGCTTTAATTCCTTTGAGCGTCTCTTTGCGGCGGAAGTATTCTTTTATTTCCCTTAAAATTATTTCCGGTTCGGCCATCCTGCCCTTTCCGGAGAGTCCGCTTGCGAGTTCCCCGGCATCAGGTTGAATAACTATGACCCCATCTTTCTTAAGGCAGTCGATATTCCTTTGAGTGGAAGGATGGCGCCACATATCCAGATCCATGGCAGGAGCTATCATAACATCTTCCTTTGCAGAAAGATAAGTTGTCACTAACATATTATCGGCTATTCCGTTAGCCATTTTTCCTATTGTAGAAGCTGTTGCGGGAGCAATCACAAAAAGATCAGCCCAAATACCCAGGTCTACATGACTGTGCCATTCTCCGGAATTTGCCGAGAAAAACTGAGTGATCACAGGCTTGCCGCTTAATGTGGAGAAAGTCAGCGGCCTTACAAATTCGCAAGCATTGGGAGTCATCACTACCTGAACTTCAGCACCATTCTTAACAAGAAGCCTTAGCAGAACAACCGACTTATATGCGGCAATACCGCCAGTTATTCCCAACACTATATGTTTCCCATTCAACATCAGGCTATAATTATTCGTGGCTGAATTTATATTTTAGCTGGCATAAAACATCCTTTGTGTTTTTGGGGAAATCACCCTGCATCATCCAGTCGAAGAAAGAGGGTTCTTTACGCAATACCTCCCTGACCGGTTTCCCCTTATGCTTTCCGAAGTTGAAGACCGGCTCATCATTGTCGTCAAGAATGATCCGGGCAGCCAGGTCAATATTTCTGCCTACGGAAGAAAACTTAGCAAGAGCCTCTACATTATTTTCAAGGTCAGGGTATTTTTTTATCTGCTCTTTCAAGACTTCAAGAGTGGCCTGAGTATCGGCCAAAGCATTATGAGCACCTTCCAGTTCCTTTCCGCAATAAAATCTATAAGCCGCCACTAAAGTTCTTTGTTCCATTTTATGGAAAATATTCTGCACATCTACGAAATGACGGCCGGCGACATCGAAATTGATACCGCAACGTCCGAATTCTTCCATTAGCAGAGGCACATCAAATTTATTGCTGTTATAGCCGGCTATGTCACAACCTTCAAATATTTCATTCAAAGATTTTGCAATCTGCCGGAATGTGGGTTCATTCCTGACGTCATCATCCGTGATATGATGCACTGCGGTGCTTGCCGGAGGGATCGGCATTTCCGGATTTATCCTACGGCATTTTTTTTCCTCGCTTCCATCGGGAAAAACCTTTATATAGGAGATCTCAACAATTCTGTCTCTGGTGACATTAGTTCCGGTGGTTTCCAGGTCAAAGAAAATCAACGGCCGGGATAAATTTAGCTTCATTTTAAAAACATTGATTTTAATTGAATCCTTATTAGTCAATCACCTGCATAGGCATCTGGATTGTGACGAGTTCCGTTCCGGGTTCCTGTTCCAAAGGCAGGAAAACACCGGGTCGAGCGGGGTCTGAAAGTTTTATCACAGCGGATTCTCCTCCCATGTTATTAAGAATCTCCACCGTAAATACGGAATTAAAACCGATTGTCATATCATTGCCCCGGTAATCACACAACACCTTTTCTTCAGCAGATGTACCATAATCCAGGTCTTGGGCCGCCAGTCTTATATATCCGTCACGTAATTCCATCTTAACAAGATTAGAGGCTTTGCTTGCAAAAATAGCAACCCTTCTCATTGCATTCAACATCGACTGACGGTCAGCGACAACACTGAAAGGGTTGTCAGCCGGAATCACCCGGTTGTAATTAGGATAATTGCCTTTTATGAAACGACAGGTCAAAGAAAAATCTCCGAATGAGAAAGAGGCACCTTTCTCCCCTATTTTTATTGTCACAGTGTCTTCCTTACCGATTATCCCCTTCAGGATGTTGGCAGGTTTCGATGGCATGATGAATCCGCGTGAAAAACCGGGCTTGATATCTTTGACAGTATACCTCACAAGTTTATGGGTGTCACTTGCGACGAACACTATATCCTCTTCCTGAATATCCCAATATATACCGGTCATTATTGGCCGAATATTTTCCTGGCTGACGGCATAAACCGTTTTTTCAATAGCCTTAAGGACAATTGCACCCGGCAAGACAAGGGATAATCCTTCTTCCGATTCCTCTCCTCTTGGGAATTCATCGGCATTAATTCCCATAAACCGGAATTTTCCGTTGAGAAACTCCATATCTATTTCCCCTGTGGTGTCGTTCAGTGAGAAAGTAACAGGCTGATTGTTGATTTCTTTAGTTATTTCAAGTAAAGTTTTTGCCGGCACTGCCACGGATCCATAACCGTCGGTATCTAAAACCTCTATATGAGCAGTCACGACATTTTCCTGATCGCTTCCGGTGATTGTGAGCTCAGAGCCGTTCAATTCAAAAAGAAAATTGTCAAGAATTGACAAAGCATTTTTTGAATTAATCACCTTATTGACAGCTGTCAATTGCTGCTGAAATAACTTGCCATCGATATTGAATTTCATGAGTTTATGAGTTTTCTATTAATTTTGTCCCCATTAAACAAAACTGCTAACACAAATCCGGGCGACTGCACTAACTTTAAATCTTCTGTCAATGAGGTGAGTTTAACTTCTATTATAAAGCACTTTTTCCTGACAGGATGCCTGAATCGCAAATTTAATAAAAAATTCCGAATTTTTTATGAACAGGGAATCCTATTTTGTCAAAGACCTTCATAGATAAAAAAGAGAGAAGGATAAAAATGAGACATGAAAAAATTCAGGGTGTCACTTCCTCAGATGGAAGACACCCTGAATTTATATAATCGTAAGGAAAAATTTAAATGAAATTATTCAGCAACAACTTCAAATTCAATTTCCTTAGCTACGTCTTTATGGAAGACTATAACAGCCTTGTAAACGCCGACTTCCTTAACGGGATCCTTGATCTGGATGATCTTGCGGTCAACCATATGCCCGAGTTTTTCAAGAGCTTCAGCAATCTGAAGGGCGTTGACAGAACCGAAGATAGTGCCTTTGCTACTTGTTTTGGCACCGATAGTGAGACGAACACCTTCGAGAGCGGCAGCAGCTGCTTCCGCATCAGCTTTAATTTTAGCAATTTTATGAGCTCTTTGCTTCTGGTCTTCGGCAAGTCTCTTAAGTGCGGCAGTAGAAGCTATGATAGCTTTACCCTGTGGGATAAGATAATTTCTTCCATATCCGTCCTTAACCTCGACAATATCATCCTTATAACCGAGGTCGGCTATGTTCTCTTTAAGAATTACTTTCATTGCAGATTGTTTTTGTCGGTGTTAGTGAATTATTTCATTAGGTCGGCTACATAAGGAAGCAATGCAAGGTGACGAGCCCTCTTTACCGCCTGTGCAACTCTTCTCTGGAACTTTAAGGAAGTACCGGTGATTCTTCTGGGAAGGATTTTACCTTGTTCATTAAGGAATTTTTTGAGGAATTCGGGATCCTTATAGTCAATATACTTAATACCGCTTCTTTTGAAACGACAATATTTTTTCTTTCTTGTCTCTACCGTAAGAGGTGTGAGATATCTGATTTCGCTATTTGCTGCCATGATTGAGCTTATTTTTATGCTTCAGCAGTAGCTTCAGCGGGTTTTTCACTATCTTTCTTAGCTCTCAGGTTTCTGCGTTTCACTGCATATTCCTGTGCATATTTGTCAAGACGGAATGTAAGGAAACGAATAACTCTTTCATCACGACGGAAAGCAATGTCGAGTTTCTTTACAATGGTTGGTTCGCCCTTGAATTCCAGCAGGCAATAAAAACCGGTAGACTTCTTCTGGATTGGATAAGCCAGTTTTTTCAGGCCCCATTCCTCCTCATTGACGATTTCCGCACCGTTCTGGGTGAGCACGCCTTTGAATTTTTCTACCGCTTCCTTCATCTGATCATCAGACAAAACGGGAGTTAAAATGAAAACGGTTTCGTAGCAATTCATAATTTTTTATAATTTTTAATTTATTCCCTGGAACGGGTCATCACACCCATTTTTCGGGAAACCGGGTGCAAAATTAGTTATTTTCGTTGATATACACAACATTCAGCCACTAAAATCCCCGACTTTGAATCAGAAAACCTATTCTTAGCCTTATTTTTTTATACTCAAGGGATCTAAGAACGTTCCAATCTATAGACTTCGCTTTTTAATGCCTTGGCTTCCAAACGGAGTTGTTCCACTTTCTTTTCAAGTTGCCCTATCTCAGACATGAGTCCTTTATCATTTGATTTATAGCGCATTCTCAAATCCCTAAGCTTCCGTTGTTCGCTTTCAAGTTCATTCTCCTTTTTCAAATATAACGACATCTGCTGCGCCGCCTTCTTATTTTTAAAATCTTTCAGGGAACGATATATCTTTCCTCCCCCCATATTCAAATAAAAATCTCCGGCAGTTGCTTTCTGACCGTATGCAATTTGCGGAACGGAAGGAATATTTTCAAGCGGCTGTCCATCCTGACCTGTCTGTGTCATTTTAAAGTCATCGAGTCTGGCAAGACTCACCAGATTTTCAGTGTCAGAAGGATAATTCCTCCTGATGTCATTTAATAAATAAACATAAACTGTGATTTTTCCTTCCCCGGAATCTCTATCGGTGGCCCACCATCCGATTCCATTCTCTTCATCAACAGCCATAAGCAAGTCATCATAAGGGGAATTGAACGGCATACCCATATTTAGAGGCTGTTTGAATTCACCTGAAATGGGATCCCTCTGAGCCACAAAAAGATCATAACCTCCCATGGAACCGGGACCATCGCTTGCAAAGTAGAGAGTTTGTCCATCAGGCGACATGAAAGGGAAAATATAATTAATACCCTCTTCCTGCTCAGAGAAACGAATATCTTCAATAATCCAGTCAGAGCTTATGAGCCGGATGCCCTCTTTCAGGGATCTGAAACCCTCGGAACCAGGCTCCGACCAGATAAAGTAATCATCGGAATCGTTTGAAAAACTAAATTCATTTTCAGGTAAGTCAAGGTTTACGGCCCCACCTCTCCCCTTTTGCAGTTTTCCGGAAGATTTAGAAATTTTATAATATTTATAAAAGTCGTCAGCAGGAACTGATATTGAATCTATGACTACTATTTTCTCAACCCTGTCGAACGCATTTGAAGCGATTCCAAGCTGACGTTCCAGATCTTCAAATTCAGGATCGAGCGGTTTTTTCTTTTTCTCCTGCAATCTTTGATATTCCTCAAACTGCTCTTCGGCTTCTTCAAAATCATAATTATAAAAAGCTTCTTTACCCTTTTCAAAAACCGTTTCGGGATCAACAGCCGGCTTTGATGACTTTTTCTTAGTGGCTGCTCCTGCAAATGAAGGGACCAGAAACAGAAGCGTAAACAATAAAATTTTATTCAAATCTTCCTATTTTTAGAAATATTAATGATAAAAGAAAATTTCTTTACCCCGCGAAGGAGTCAGCAAGCAAAATTAATAAATTCTTAATTAATAAAGCAAATTTAAGCACGAAAGGACGATTTTTGTGCAATAATTGAATAATTTCAGTAATTTTGCAAATTAACGCATCAATATTAAAAAAACCGACTATAAACAACTAACAATATATCGTTATATGAGTTTGAATATCATTGTACTGGCAAAACAAGTACCTGATACCCGAAATGTGGGTAAAGATGCCATGAAAGCCGACGGGACTGTGAATCGTGCAGCTTTACCGGCCATCTTTAACCCTGAGGACCTGAATGCTTTGGAGCAGGCGCTCAAACTAAAGGACATGTATCCCGGAAGTAAAGTGACAGTTCTCACCATGGGTCCGGCAAGAGCAGCCGAAATTATAAGAGAGGGATTATTCCGTGGGGCAGATAACGGCATAGTGCTTTCCGACCGCGCGTTTGCGGGAAGTGACACGCTGGCAACTTCCTATGCATTAAGTGCAGCAATTAAAAAAATCGGTGATTTTGACATCATAATCGGCGGCCGCCAGGCAATTGACGGAGATACTGCACAGGTGGGTCCCCAGGTGGCTGAGAAATTAGGAATTCCGCAGATAACTTATGCCGAAGAAATCATAAACGCCGACAACGGCCTCGTAACTGTGAAAAGAAGAATAGAATCAGGAGTAGAGACTGTGAAAGGTAAACTTCCTCTCGTCATAACAGTAAACGGTTCGGCAGCGGAATGTCGTCCGAGAAATGCCAAAGCTCTTCAGAAATATAAATATGCCGCCGTGCCTTCCGAAGTAGCTGCTGATGAGAATAAAAAAGAATTCATCGAAAGCCGTCCTTACCTCAAAATCGGAGAATGGACTGCAGCCGATGTTAACGCAGATCTGGCACAATGCGGCCTTTCCGGCTCGCCTACAAAAGTCAAGAGCATTGAAAATGTAGTTTTCACTGCCAAAGAGGCAAGAAAAATTGAAAATACGGAAGAAGAACTTGAGAATTTAATCATTGACCTTATCGCAAATCACACGATCGGTTGATCAATAAAAAAGAATTAAAATGGCTGATAAAAACAACCTCATCGTCTACTGCGAATACGAAGACGGCAAAATTTCTGACGTAAGCCTTGAACTCCTCACTAAAGGGAGACAACTTGCAGACAAACTGGGAATCAAACTGGAAGCTGTAGTGGCCGGTGATAAACTCAAAGATATAGAGAAGCAGATACTTCCATATGGAGTGGACACTGTGTATAAATTTGAAGACGACCGTCTTTATCCTTACACCTCCCTTCCTCATTCATCCATACTGATTAATCTGTTTAAAGAGATAGAACCAAGAATCGCATTCATGGGTGCCACTTCAATCGGTCGCGATCTGGGTCCCAGAGTATCCTCAGCTCTACATAGCGGTCTCACGGCTGACTGCACATCTCTTGAGATCGGAGATTATACTGATGTAAAAACCGGCAAGGAATATAAAGACCTTCTTTATCAGATCCGTCCAGCCTTCGGAGGTAACATTGTGGCCACTATCGTAAATCCCGATTGCAGGCCACAGATGGCAACGGTGCGCGAAGGTGTGATGAAAAGAGAGGAGCGCGATTCAAACTATAAGGGTGAAATCAAAAATATGGATGTGAATAAATACACCAAGCCGGAAGATTTCATCATTGAAATAATCGACCGAAATGTTGAAAAATCAAAAGTAAACCTTAAAGGGAGTCCGATAATAGTTGCCGGAGGTTATGGTGTAGGCAGTAAAGAAAATTTTGAACTTCTCGAACAGTTAGCCAACACTTTGGGGGCAGAAGTGGGAGCAAGCCGTGCGGCAGTAGATGCCGGATGGATTGACCATGACCGTCAGATCGGACAGACAGGTGTCACCGTGCGACCGAAGCTATATATTGCCTGCGGAATATCAGGCCAGATCCAGCATATTGCCGGAATGCAGGATTCCGCTCTCATAATCTCCGTGAATTCTGACCCAGAGGCTCCAATCAACAAGATTGCAGACTATGTGATCACAGGGAAAATTGAGGACGTTCTTCCAAAACTTATTAAATATTATAAAAAGAATTCAAAATAAGCCGGGGAACACTAACAATTCTCTAACCAAAGCCGCACAGGAATTCTTTAGAAACCTTACAATTAAATATTAAAATGGCTAATTTCTATACAGACAATGAATCCTTAAAACACCATCTTAATCATCCTATGATGGAAAAGATAGTGGAACTGAAAGAAAGAAATTTCTCAGATAAGGATAAATATGATTACGCACCGCAGAATTTTGCCGATGCAATGGACAGCTATGACAAAGTGCTGGAAATTGTTGGGGATATATGCGCCAACGTGATAGCCGAGAATGCAGAAGATGTGGATCATGAAGGCCCGGTGGTCAAAAACGGAAGGGTTGTCTACGCTTCAGGCACAGAAAAAAATCTTGATGCCTGCAGAAAAGCGGGATTAATGGGAATGTCAATGCCAAGAAGGCTCGGAGGTTTGAATTTCCCCATCACTCCCTATATAATGGCAGCAGACATGGTGAGCCGTGCAGACGCAGGATTTGAAAATCTCTGGGGTCTTCAGGATTGTGCAGAAACAATTTATGAGTTTGCCGACGACGCTCAGAAAGAAAAATATATTCCGAGGGTATGTGAGGGCGAAACAATGTCTATGGACCTTACAGAACCCGATGCAGGTTCCGATCTCCAGTCGGTTATGCTTAAGGCCACTAAAAAAGAAGACGGATCATATGTCCTAAACGGTGTGAAGAGGTTCATTACTAACGGCGACAGCGACATTCATCTTGTTCTTGCCCGTTCTGAAGAGGGTTCTAAAGACGGACGCGGGCTTTCCATGTTCATCTATGATAAGAGGAACGGAGGAGTCACCGTGCGCCGTATAGAGAACAAGATGGGTATCAAAGGGAGCCCGACATGTGAGCTTGTTTACAAAGATGCTCCGGCAGAACTTGTGGGAAGCACCCGTATGGGTCTTATCAAATATGTGATGGCACTTATGAATGGAGCCCGTCTTGGAATCGCAGCTCAGTCAGTTGGAATCAGTGAGGCAGCTTATCGTGAAGCTCTTGCATATGCAAAAGACCGCAAACAATTCGGAAAAGCAATCATCGAATTCCCGGCTGTGGCGGAAATTCTTTCCACTATGAAAGCCAAACTCGATGCTTCAAGAGCCCTTCTCTATGCATGTTCACGTTTCGTAGATATCTATAAGATCTAT
>JAFLTN010000045.1 GCA_022510445.1 Muribaculaceae bacterium
TGGTCGTTGGCAACTGTATTTTCAATAAGTGCAGTTATTTCTGTCTGGATCTGTCCTGCAAGATTTTGCTTTGCAAGTTCAAGAGCCTGCATTTTACCGGCATCATAATTACCGGCAGTACTCATTCCTTCTGCCATGATGTATTGAGGGAAACCATCGGAAGTGTATTCCATCTGCATCAGATAGGAACGGTCGAGTTGTTTTTCCAATGGAAGTGCTCCGGGAGCAGTTTTCCATCCTTCCTTTTTAAGTTTCTTTGCTTCTTTACGGGCTGCTTTGCTTGCCTTTTCGTTTAGCTGTTTCTTTGTCTGTTTGGCAAGTTCCTGACGTTCTTTTAACTGTTGTTTAGTTAACTGTGCTACTCCATAACCTGATGACAACAGGAGGATGGAAGTTAGGAGAATGAGACCTTTTTTCATTGTTGGCCGGTTATTAAAGTGATGTTGGCAGACTCCCGGATCCAACAAATATTATCTAAAACGAAAAAGCGTAGGGTCTGTATCGGTTACCATCCTACTAATCGAGGCTTCTCGCATTGCCCTTGTTCGTGGATGGCAACTGCAGAAGCCTACGCAGAATATGAATATACGAAAGGGAAATGACACAGTAGTATCATAATCCCATGCGGATAAAACATATCCACAAGACATCTACCGTTGCACAATCCTTGACGAACAATAAGAATTTTGCGAGAATTCCGATTAGTCAAGAATCGGCGTCGATAAACGCTCTCTATAATATTACAGACCCTCCCGCTTGTTCCCTTGACCGGGCCTCCGCAATTCGGTCTGCAGATGCAAATTTAATAAAATTTTAGATATAAGTCTTTATCTTAAACTTATTAATTTCTTCAGATAGATCAAAAAAAATACTCTAAGTTCTTCTTTACCGAGCTGAACGATGAGTTTTTCATAGCTCAAGAAGGTGATTGAAAGTTTGGGATTACTCCTGGATAATGGTTTTAACGACCTCATATTTTGCTTAAATCTTTTGAAACGGTTTTTTCAGAACGATCTTAATACCATAAGATCTAACAATAAACAGGAAAATAGAATGAAAATCCCAAAGAAGATAAGAACTGTTGCTTTGTAGGGATTTTAAATCCAAATAGGGATTTAATCTTTATAAAAAACATGCAATTTATTTTGCATGGACTCACCTTGTACGGTAATATAAGATGTGGGAAGAAAACAAAATAGGTAGAGAAATTTATTTTGTTTCACTACCTACATTGTTTTATCTGAAAATCTGTTTTAATCTTTATCCTGTTTTTTGCAGCAGCAATTTTCACAGGGGTGGAAGCGGCTTGAACCATCAAAGCAGTGAGTACAGATCTTTTCTTTAGGCAAACCGATTGATTCGACTAATGTCTCTATGGGGTTAAACTTCAGAGATGTCAATCCAAATGTATCTTTGATTTTGTCAACCAATTTATTATATCTCTCTGAGCCTGTAGTTGCATATTCTTCAAGATTCTTATTAGGATCTCCTTCAAATTCATTAATTATTCTTCGAGTGATGAGCTCCATATCACTCTTCGATGAAGTGAATCCGATGAAAGGACATCCATAAATCAAAGGCGGACATGCAATCCTGATGTGCACTTCTTTTGCTCCAAGTTCATACAAGTCTGAGACATTATCTTTGAGCTGGGTTCCTCTTACGATAGAGTCGTCACAGAAAATTGCTTTTTTATCTTTGAGCATTTTTTCATTTGCAACCAGCTTCATTTTAGCCACCAGGTTTCTTCTTTCCTGTTCTGAAGGAGTAAAGCTCCGAGGCCATGTGGGAGTATACTTTGAAATGCACCGTAAGTAGGGCACTCCTTTTCCGGCTGCATAACCTAAAGCCATGCCTACTCCGGAATCCGGAATACCTGAAGCACAATCCACCATAGATTCATCGGTTTTTCCCATTTTATAACCCGATTTGAAGCGCATTTCTTCAACATTGGTTCCTTCATATGAAGAAGTCGGGAAACCATAATACACCCAGAGGAAAGAACATATCTGCATATCTTTTCCCGGCTGGATTAGAACCTTAATTTCTTTTGAGTCAAATTTAACCACCTCTCCCGGTCCGAGATCTCTAAGATGTCTGTAACCAAGATTGGGAAATGCTGTTGATTCCGACGTGGCCGCAAATCCGCTTCCGTCAATCTTTTCTCCAAGAATCACAGGAGTTCTTCCCAACTGGTCTCTTGCCGCAATGATAGAAGTTTCTGTAAGAATTAATAAAGAACAGGATCCTTCAATTCTTTTAAAAAGATTTGTTATCCCTTCTTCAAAAGTCTGACCCTCGTTGATCAGTAGGGCTACAAGTTCTGTGGGATTTGTCTTTCCGGAACTTAGCTCTCCGAAGTGTGCTCCCTGTTCCAGAAGCTCCTTCTCCAATTGGTCGATGTTATTGATCTTGGCGACAGTAACTACTGCAAACTTCCCTAAATGAGAATTAATAACTATCGGCTGGGGATCATTATCACTAATTACACCGATCCCGAGATCTCCCTTAAATTTATTTAACTCGTCTTCAAATTTGGAACGAAAATAGGTGTTTTCAATGGAGTGAATACTCCTGCAGAATCGGTTGTCATCAGCGTCATAAGTGACCATTCCCGCTCTGCGTGTTCCGAGATGTGAGTTATAATCTACTCCATAGAATAAATCGTTGCGGCAACTGTGATTTAAGGCCGCACCAAAAAAACCGCCCATAGAAACCTTTTATAATAATCTATGCAAATTTAGTGAAAATTTTTATTTCTAAAATATTCAAATTGATACTATATAAAAAGTTTGAATGTTATTTTCCATTCCTCAATATGGGTTAATTATGAATGGTCATCCGGCAGCAAATGGCTGATTATTATCAGATTGTTTGCGTTATAGGCCACACAAATGCCCGGAGTCCTAAAAGCGGTTTAGATTCGTCGAGCGTTTTTAATTTAGATAAAACAAGCTCAACTCTTTCATCTTCAACGATAGTAAGGATTGCCCCGTCAAGAGCCGGCCATGCATGCGAGCCATAATGAGGATCGCCTGTTTTGGATCCTCTTCCCTGAATTTCGCCGAAAGATGTGAAACCACGGCATGAACTTTTCTCAAGAATATCTATCACCGCCTCATAATGGGCTTGGTCGAATGCTATGAAGATTGCTTGCACTTTATTTTGATATTAGTGGTTTATTTTCTTGCCCTTATTGCTTGCTTACGAAGTTTCCTTCTGATGTTTTTCACGCCGTTTCCTGCAAAGACGCAATAAAGAACAGGAACGAACAAAAGGGTCAGTATGGTTGAGAAGGTGAGACCACCAATGACGGCTGTTCCCATAGGGCGCCACATTTCCGCTCCTTGTCCGCTTCCCACAGCCATTGGCACCATGCCAAGAATTGTTGTCATGGTCGTCATTATTACGGGACGAAGACGGGATTTACCTCCGGAGATAACGGCATTTCTGATTCCCATGCCCCTTTCTCGATTAAGAGAAATATAATCAATGAGCACTATACCGTTTTTAACTACGATACCAATCAGCATGATAGCACCAATCATGCTCATTACATTCAAGGTGTGGCCGCTTATCCATAGAATTATGAATACTCCGGAAAATGCAAACAACAAGGATGTCATTATGATACCCGGATAAGTGAAACTTTCAAATTGAGCCGCCATAACGATATAGACAAGAATAATAATGAGGACTCCTAACAATAGAAGATCTGAGAATGAATCCTGTTGATCCTCATAAGAACCGGATAACTCAATCGTGATGCCGGAAGGGAGATGAAGCTGGTCGATTTCTATTTCAGCTTGTTCCACAATTTGACTCATAGGAACTCCATCAACTACAGCAGAAACGGTTATGACCCTTTCGCGGTCTTTCCTTTCAATGGTAGGAGGAGTGAAACGTTCTACAACCTGACCCAATTCCTTTACTTTAACTCCTGCTCCGGTTGGCGTATAGATGACGATATTTTCAATATCTTCAAGAGATGTTCTGAAATTTTTGTCATACATCACTTTAATATCGTATTCTTCACCATCTTCGCGATATTGGGATGCTGTTGAACCATTGATTCTGTTTCTCAAATAAAAAGCTGCCGTCTGCAAGTTGAGACCGTAAAGAGCCAGTTTCTCACGGTCAAAATCTACGTGATACTCGGGCTGATAATCTGACCTCGAGATTGTGATGTCGGCTGTTCCCTCAATCCCTTCGAGAATCTGTTTCAAAGTTCTGGCAACCGAATCTGTTTCATTAAAGTCATATCCATAGATTTCAAAGTCAACTGTAGACTGACCACCCATGCCGGCCCCTCTTCCACCACCAATGTTTACCTGGGCCTTATTAAATTCAGGAAACTGAGTTTCGATATCTGTTCTCATGCCATCAGCAATCTCTTTGATACCCCGGTCTCTGTCTCCGGGATCAAGAAGACGGATATTCATAGAGGCTATATGGGGACCGTTGTCAGACAGAGATGCATAGGTGTTGTCGGAACTTGCGGGACCTACCGTATAGCTTGAGACTAAAATCTCAGGATATTTTTCTCTCCATAAAGAGTCAAGTCTTTGCATTGCATCCTGCGTTATCTCTACTCTTGTTCCGATGGGGGTTTCCAAAGAGACTCCGATACGTCCGTTGTCCTGGGTAGGGAAAAATTCTGTTCCCACATGTTTCATAAGAAATATTGATCCTACGAATGTGCCAAGACAGATTATAATTGTTACGGTTCTATGAGCAACCACCAGTTTGAGCAATCTTGCATAGGCATTATCAAATTTATCGAGACTTTTTTGTACTGGAGCGTAGATAATATTATATATTCTGGAATGTACGGTATTGAGTCTAAGCCATTGGGAACATAGCATTGGAGTAAGCGAGAGTGCGCAAACCGTTGAAATAATCATCATGATGGTCACCATCCATCCAAGCTGACGGAACAAGACGCCGGTCATTCCGGTAACCAAAGTCAAAGGGAAGAATACTGCTATAAGGGTTAATGTTGAAGCAATTACCGAAACAGCGACTTCGTTGGTGCCATGAACAGCAGCCTGTTTTGGATCGGCTCCTCTTTCTATATGAGTCGTGACATTTTCAAGAACCACTATGGCATCATCCACCACCATTCCTATAGAAATCGATAGGGCAGAAAGGGAAACGATATTCAGAGTGTTTCCGGTGGCAAAAAGGTAAATGAATGAAGCAATTAAAGAAATAGGGATAGTAATGACTATGATCATAGTAGCTCTCCAACGACCCAGGAAGAAGAATACTACTATCATAACAAAAAGAAGCGCATATAAAACCGTCTCCTCAAGTGAAGCAATTGTGTTACGGATATTATCAGATGTGTCAACGACGACTCCTAATTTAACGTCTGACGGAAGGTTTTTCTGGAGTCGCGGAAGCATCTGCATCACTTTCTCCGAGATAGCTACAGAATTAGCACCTGATTGTTTCTGTATAATTATGGTAGCTCCTTCTTTTCCACCGATATAAGTCTGCTGAGTCCTTTCTTCCAAGGAATCCTCTACTTTCGCGACATCTTTAAGATATATTATTTTACCCTGGAATGAACCCACAGGAATATTTTCCATCTGTTTAGAATCTTTAAATTCTCCCTGCACACGGAGTGAATAGGTATTTGAACCTATATCAAAGGAACCGCCGGGGATATTACGGTTCTCGGCTCCAATGATCGAAGATATAGTTTCAACAGAAAGATTATACGCCTCAATCCTGTTGGGATCAACGTAGACATGGATTTCTCTTTTCGGTGCTCCTGAGATTGAAACCGAACCGACTCCATCAACTCTGGCAAGAGGATTCGCCACATTATCATCAAGAATCTTATATAATCCCGCCATACTCTCTTTGGCTTCTACTGAAAGTATGACAATAGGAATCATATCTGTAGAGAACTTGAATATTATGGGATTCTCGGCATCATCAGGCAACATCGACTCAACCATATCAAGCTTATCCCTTACATCATTGGTCAATACATCTATATCATAACCATATTCAAATTCCAGGGTTATAACAGATGTATTTTCTCTTGAATTTGAAGTTATATGTTTAAGATGCTCTACGGAATTAAGGGTGTTTTCGAGAGGTTTGGTAACATTTTGTTCAATGTCTTCGGCACTTGCTCCGGGATATATGGTAATCACCATGATTGTATTTGTGTCAATATCCGGAAAAAGGTCAACAGGAAGTTTCAAAAGCGAGAAGAGTCCCAGTATAATGACCGTGACAAAACACAAGGTGGTCATGATCGGACGCTTCACAGCAGCTGCATATAATGACATAAAGATTCGAGTTGATGGTTAGAAATAAATAGGGAGCTTAATTATTATTCAGTAATCCTGACCTGTATCCCGTCGGCCAGTTTGCTCTGGCCGGTAACGATTACAGTGTCTCCGTCTTCCACTCCGGAGAGGAGTTCATAAGAATTATTTATTCTTTGACCTAATTCTACCTTATTATAACTTACTGACCCATTATGGTAAACATAAACATACTGATTGCCGGATCCCGGCTGTTTAACCACGGCACGATCCGGAACAACCACATGATTTGCCATACCGAGTCCGAGCTTAACACGTCCGAACATTCCGGGGAGTATTCTTCCGTCAGAATTTGGCAGACCTATTTCAACTCCGAATGTACGGCTGTTGGTATCAACTATAGGAGAGACCATATTTATTTTCCCTACAAAGACTTCATCGCCGTAAGTGTCAAAAGTCACCTGCGCTTCCATCCCTTTCTTTATTTTTGAAAGTTCGCTCTCCGGAACATTGATAACTATTTTAACCGGCTTTACCTGGGCCACAGTAACAATCGGCAAAGCACCAGTCATATCTCCCGGGTCATAATTTCTTGCTGTGACAACACCATTTATAGGTGAGACCAGGATTGTATTCTCCCTGACATTCTTAAGGGTCCTTTCTGCCGATGCAAGAGAATTTTCTGCGTTTGTAAGCTGAAGTTTCATTTGATCGACATTTTGTTGGGTGCCCCCACCTATTTTGAGTAATTCAACGGCACGGTCATAATTTACCTTTATATTATCCAGGTTTGCTTTAGCATTTGCCACCTGCGTTTCATAGGTGGCAATATTAACATCATCAAGTATTGCGATTTTTTGTCCTTTAGCAACATTAAATCCTTCATCTACAAATATTTCCTTAATTCTGTTAGGGGTGGATGAGGATATATTGTTTATCAGTTCCGGCTCCACTGTGGCTGTGTAATTTCCTTCCTGCACAACCTCCTGGTTATATACCTTTTCTACTTTTACCACCGGTTTTTCATCTTCGGAATCATTAACAGTTGTTTCCTTGTTTGAACATGAAGAGAAAACAACTCCGCATAACAAAAGATAATTTATTTTTTTCATTTTGTAAAGATTTTCTAATTTGATTGAATCACCAGTTTTCCTTCCCAATCAATGTGTCTAATTCTGAAGAAGATATCAAATAATTATAAATAGACTGGAGATAAGATAACTGGGCAGATGTGTTAGCCAGTTCGGCGTCTCTTAAATCAAGATAAGATGCGGCGCCTATCTCAAAACTTTTCTGCATAATATCATAAGCCTTGTTTGCCTGTGCAACACTTTCTTTACTTGAACTGATCTGAGCCGCCTCTCTATTCATATTATCAATCGCTAATTCCACTTGCATATTCAATGAATTAAGCAGATATTCCTTTTGAAGTTCTATTTCCTTAAGCTGAACCTGTGCCTGCCGAAGTCCGTATAATTTTGAACCACCTGAAAAAATTGGAACCGATAATGCGAGTCCAACATTACTGTAGGGATTAAAATATTGATTTCTAAATGGAGATCCATTGCTTAAAGAAGTCCATGCCAAATTAAAGGATGCTCCGATTGTGGGAACCCATGCCAGTTTCTTTAGCTGAACGTTTTTGGAAAGAATATTTCTTTGGATTTCCAGTGTCCTCAAAGAGGTGTTATCATCAAGATTTAAGGATTGAGAAGATGGAATTGCAAACATCCGGTCAGACAGATCTTTAAGTTGAGAATCAGGAATGATATCGACCTCATCGGATATGCCCATCAACACTTTAAGCTGCAACTGACATTGTTTTATTGCAATATCAGCCTGAAGGAGATCCGGTTCAATATTTTTTACCTGAACAGAAGAACGAAGGACATCATATTCCGAAGCTGTTCCATTTTCAAATTGTTTTTTGTAAACTTCAGAATTTAATTTAGCAATCTCATAATTCTTGTTTATGACCTCCTTAGAAGCAATGGCAAGCATTAAGGCATAATATGCTTTATTCACATTATTAACCAGATCGAGTCTTGAAGCTCTTGCTTCTTCAAGCGAGGAAAGGATCTGTGCATCGGAAATATCAATGGCTTTCCAAAGAGTTGGGGCAATAATAGGAAGAGAAGCTGAGAAACCGAGATTCCAGGTGTTGTCAGATCCCATCTTAATATTTTGACTTTGTCCTCCGAGGTCCATTCGGATAGTCTGTAATTCTATTGAACGCTGATAAGCACCGGAGAAATCAATTGTGGGAAAAAGTGAGGATAAGGTCTCCTTTTTTGCATAATCGACTTTTTTAACCTCCATATCAGCAACTTTCACTGTGGTGCTTTCCTGAAGGGCTATTTCAAGGCATTGTTCCCGGGATAAAGTCAAAGTCTCCGCATTGGATATGCTTGTTAAAGCAACATAGGAAAAAATTAAAACAAATATTCTTTTTAATGAAGCCATTTCTTGAATTCCTTGGTAAAAGTGTTATGCAATATCCTTTAATAATAAATCTAAAGTTTCTATCCCTTTGGGAGTTGAGATGCCGCGCAAGAACGTGATTATAATAGAGTCAAAAACATCTACAATCGACATATTTTCAGGAAAGAGTTCTTCCATTCTTCTCAAAGATTCCATTTGTATTGTTATCAACTGGCATTGAACCGGAATGACTATATCTTGACGAAAATATCCTTCTTCCACACCTTTTTTCAAAATTTCAGTTAGATATTCATAGAAATGGGTTCTTTTTTTTCCGGATATTTCCATCCTTTTTTTTGCAAATTCATGAAAATCCCGAAAAAATTCCACACTTGTTTTCCCTACGATATCCCTGTTTAAAAGGAAACATTTTAAGACAGCTTCCATGATATTTGACGAAGAAGAAAAAATATCAGTATACTTTAAAGCCGTCTCTCTATGCCATAAAGCAATAGCCTCTTCAATCATTTCATCTTTATTCTTAAAAATTTCATAAAGGGTTCTTTTTGAAATTTTGTAGGAAGAAGCTATAGAATCCATTGTCGTTGCTTTAAGACCTTTGGCTCTTAGCTCCCTGTTGATGAAATTAAGAAGATGATTATACTCCGCAATATTTATATCTTTTGTCATAGTTTTTTAAGAGCTGCAAAATTAATAAAAAAACCGAAAACTTTTTTTAAGTTTACGGTTTTATGAATTCTGTTAACAAAATTTATAAACTATGACCAAGAAAGATATGATAGCACAGATTTTGTCAAAAAAAATGTCGACTCCGAATTATTTATTCTCTGATAGGGTGATATTCAACAAAAGCTTCAATGGCTTCATATGAAGCAAGACCCAGATCATGATAAAGTTTCGCTGTGGCTCTGTTTCTGTCTTCAGCCCGTTGCCAGAAGAGGCGGTCATCATTACCCAGGAAGGGAGCATTTTCCATTTGGCTCTGATGTTTCAAAATTGAGTTTCGTTTAAATCTCAATTCCTCCGGACTGATAGGCACTGCCATTTCAATATGGTCTATCTCCCATTCAGCCCAGGCTCCTCTATACATCCAGATTTTACAGTCTTTCATCCATTCATCATCTTTCATCTCATCAATCACTGCAAAGACAGCGTCTGTGCATACTTTATGAGTGCCGTGAGGATCAGCAAGGTCACCGGCCACAAATATTTCATGGGGTTTAATCATTGAAATGAGGTCTCTGACTACTCTGATATCTTTTTCTGTGAGATCTCCTTTTTTAATTGTACCCGTTTCATAAAACGGAAGATTCAAGAAATGAATGTTTTCAGGTTTTACTCCTACATAATGACAGGCAATCTTGGCTTCTCCCTGACGAATTTTAGTCTTTAGAAATCTGATATCTTCGATATCGGAATCACCACTCTTTTTCTGATTCAGGAAATCGTGGATTTCATTTGAAACTTTGGCGTATTCTGCTGAATCCAAACCGAATCTTGATGATATGGCATTGATAAACATAAGATATCTCAACATATCTTCATCACCGACAGCAATATTTCCGGAAGTCTGATATGCGACATGGACGTCATGCCCTTGATCAACAAGACGTTTAAGAGTTCCTCCCATTGATATGACGTCATCATCCGGATGAGGACTGAAAATCAAGACTCTTTTCGGGTAGGGAAGAGCCCTCTCCGGGCGATAAGTGTCGTCCGCCCCAGGCTTTCCTCCCGGCCACCCTGTAATGGTGTGTTGAAGATCATTGAAAATTTTTATATTAACGTTATATGCGCTTCCATAAAGAGCAAGCAATTCTCCCAACCCGGCTGCATTATAATCAGTGTCGGTTAGCTTAAGAATCGGTTTCCCGGTTTTATTGCAAAGCCAGACAATGGCTCTACGAATCATTTTATCGGTCCATTCACATGATGTTACTTTCCATGGGCGGGAAATTCTTGTGAGATATTCTGCAGCGGGAAGGTCAACGACTACAATGGCATGGGGATGACCTTGCAAAAAGGAAGCAGGAACATTGCTGTCGGGTGCATCTTCCACAGTTTCCTTAACAATTTTCGCTCTGTTTTCACCCCAGGCCATGGTTAAGACATGACCCGATTGGAGAATGTTGGCAATACCAAGAGACACGCCGGTTGTCGGCACTTCCTCACAGTGATATTCGTTTGCAATGGTGTGCCTCATTTCATCGTTAAGAAGCACGAGACGACACATTTTTGATTCCGGACTTCCGGGACCATTGAATGCTAAATTACCCGAGGGACCAATTTCACAAACCGTGATGTCGATGCCACCTTTTTTCTCAATAATCTTTTCATAATCCTTACAGCTGGCATACATATTTTCTTTTGACACATCCATGTCAAAAGTAAGAATATTTTTAGGATTAATGTTTATATGATCAAGAAAGAGATCCTTGAGACGCTTTAAGGTGCTTGGACCATTAGGGGAGAGCGGGTAAAATTCACACAACGATACAATTGTTACCTTAGAGAAGTCAACCGCTCCTTGCGAGTTAAGCCGGATGAGCTCAGAAAAAGTGCCGTCAAGGCTTGGAGCAGAATCCAGAGCCATAACACATTTACCTTTATTCTCAATTGAACGGTTAATATATTTCACTATTGTTTCCGCCAGATATTCACTACCTCCGGCAGCATTTTCAAAAATTTTGGTATAGATCTTTTCCTTTTGTGTAATTTCGGTGAGTTCCACCTCATCCTGAGGATCATAATAACGCCTTGGTATTTGTTCAAGTTTAATTTTGGAGCTCAGATTAGTTTTCATAGGTTATAGATTTGGATTGTTTATAATGCAAAAATAATCAAATTTCTTTTTTTTTAAAACAAATAAAGTTATCTTTGTTGTCATAATAGTACAATTAAAATTCACACAAATCAAAATTATATGCGACTGATAATCGAACCAGACTATGAGAATGTTTCGGCATGGGCAGCCAATTATGTTGCCGCTCGAATTAACAAAGCTAATCCAACACCTGAAAGGCCTTTTGTGTTAGGACTTCCTACCGGGAGTTCTCCATTAGGAATGTATAGAAATCTCATAAAGCTCAATAAAGAAGGGAAAGTTTCATTCAAGAATGTTGTGACCTTCAATATGGATGAATATTGCGGCATTCCGAGAAATCATGAGCAGAGTTATTACACTTTCATGTGGACCAATTTTTTCAATCATATCGACATAGATGAAAAGAATGTCAATATCCTTGATGGAAATGCAAAAGATTACGAGAAAGAGTGTAATGATTATGAAGAGAAAATAAAAAGTTACGGAGGAATCGACCTGTTTATCGGAGGTGTGGGAACTGACGGACATATAGCCTTTAACGAACCGGGTTCATCTTTGACATCGAGAACCAGAATGAAAACATTGACAAAGGAAACTATGTTTGCCAATTCCAGATTTTTTGGGAACGACGTCACAAAGGTTCCACGTTATGCCCTGACAGTAGGTGTAGGTACAATCATGGATGCAAAAAGTGTCATGCTGATTGTAAACGGCTTTAACAAGAGCAGGGCTCTTCAGCATGGTGTAGAAGGTGGAGTGACTCACCAATGGACCATCTCTGCTCTCCAGCTTCATCCAAAATCAATTATTGTGTGTGATGATGCAGCATGTGAAGATTTGAAGATGGGAACTTACAGATATTATAAGGACATCGAGTCAACAAATATTGACGCTAAATCACTTTTGCTTTAATGCCATAATATTTGCAGGTGGACGTTCCCCTTCCAATTCTTTTTTCATAAAATCCATGTCGGAAGTGACGTGTTCAAAAAACATTCTGTAACCTTCACAAAGATAATTTAAATTCTTTCCCGGTTCTTCAGTCTTTATAAATCGGTTACGGGGACATTCACCATGACAACCCCATAGATGAGGACATTCAATACATTTTTTCGGTAGTGTGTCATATTTTGCACTACCGAATTTTTTTTGCCTGTCATTCATTACCATTCTCCAGAAGGGATCACGATGAATGTTGCCGATTTTGTAAGAAGGGAAAACAAAGTGATCACACGAATAAACATCACCGTTAAATTCAACCGCAAGGGCGTTTCCACATTCTTTCGACATCGTGCAAACAGGGGAGGGTAGACCCATGCGGTTTGCTAAAGTGGCATCAAATAACTGGACATAAACTTCTCCTACATCTTGCTTAACCCATAAATCGTAGACTTTGCATAAAAAATTTCCCCATTTTTCAGGTGTAATTGAAAAGTCAGCAAGTTTTATATCCTGTTCCGATTGATTCGCTAACATTCCGTCATCTTTTATTCTCTCCACCACAGGTGTGAATTGAATGAACGGAGTACCCAAATTCTTAAGAAATTGATAGGTCTCTTCAGGATAATCTGCGTTTGCAGCGTTGACAGTGGCAAGAATGTTCCAGTCCACACGATATTTATTAAGCAGCTCAATTCCCTCCAAAACCATATTGAAGGTGGATTTCCCTTTGTGAGTTAATCTATATTTATCATGCAGATATTGAGGTCCATCAATAGAGACTCCAACAAGCCATTTGTTCTGTTTGAAGAATCTGCACCAATCAGGAGTCAGTAAAGTGGCATTAGTCTGTATGGTGTTGGAAATATCTCTTCCTTCTCCGTATTTCTGTTGCAGTTTGATAATTTTTTTATAGAATTTAAGAGGCCTGATCAAAGCCTCTCCTCCATGCCAGTTGAATACTACTTCTTTAGTGGGTTGGCTTAAAATATATTCCCGGATAAAAAGTTCGAGAGTCTCAGCATTCATAAGCTGAGACTCCTCTTTTTTATAGTATTTCCCTTTTTCCAGATAATAGCAATATTTACAGCGCAGATTACATGCTGACCCAACGGGTTTTGCCATTATTGCAAAGGGAGTTCCAAATGGTAACTGATTCATTAAATTTTGATTGAAGCTGATTTAAGACCTTTAGATTTGGCATTTAAAATAATCTTTCCATTTCCGGTTCTTTTTACGATGACGGAGCAAAGCCCATTGAAAGCAGGTAATTTTGTTGAATAGAACGGGATATGACTTGTCGGGTCGCCGGCATCACAGGCGACAATCTTTCCGGGACCTGAAATCGTAAATTCCAGATTGTTATTGGCATAAGGTACCATCTGACCATTCTTATCTGTAACTTCAACCCGAATATACATGAGATCATCTCCCATGAAATCTTCACTAAGTTTAATAGATGAAGGTTTTCCTGAGGTTTTTACCTTATCACGTGCCCATTCTTTTCCATCTTTGTAGGAAATTACTTCAACTGTCCCCGGTTCGTAAACTATCTCATCCCATCTTAGGCGATATTCTCCCTCGCCTTTCTTTTTCATACCATGGGATTTACCGTTGACAAACAGCTCGGCGCTATCACCGGAAGTATAAACATGAACTGGTGTAATCTCACCTTCTCGACCATCCCAACTCCAATGCGGGAGAATATGTGCCATCGGAAGTTCCGGATTCCATCTTGACTGATAAAGATAGAAACGATCTTTGGGGAACCCGGCCAAATCAATTATTCCAAAATAAGAGCTTCTCGATGGAGGAGGAGTCTGAGCTTGCTGACGCAGAGCCTCTTCCGCTTTAGCCTTTTCCTCTTCGTTCTGGAAATTAGTCAGGATAGACCAGTCGACATTATATGGAGTAGGCTCGCCGAGATAGTCAATTCCGGTCCAGACAAATTCACCTGTTAGATATGGTGCCCGGTCTTCGAATTCCCATTCATAGTCGGGTTTTGAAGCCCAACCCGGAGCATAAAGATCATAAGAACTTACTTGGAATGGTTCTCCTTCATTCCATCCTTTACCTTTATCATCTGAAACAGGAAACAAATAAAATCCTCGACTTGATACGCAAGAAGAAGTTTCAGCTCCTAAAACCGGCTGATTGGGATATCTGTCATGAAAATCGGCATAGGCATGAGGTTTATAATTAAAACCATAAACATCATTAACAAGATGATAGGCTGTTTTATAAGCAGGAAGTTTATTATTCCCGGAAGTGACAACTCTTGTGGGATCTTCCTGTTTGCAGATATCATAAAGCATCATAGGCACCCACCATGTGGTCGGATCAAGCTGTTCCTCACATTCATTGCCGATACTCCACATAATCACAGACGGATGATTACGATCTCTATGAATCATCGCTTTAAGATCTTTTTCTGCCCAGTCATTAAATAAACTTACGTACCCGTTTGGCTTTTTATTCAAGGGGAGCGTCCAGCTATCTGTAAATTCATCCATCACCATAAAACCGAGACTGTCACAAAGCTGTAAAAGTTCAGATGCCGGAGGGTTATGAGAAGTTCTGATGGCATTACATCCCATCTCCTTGAGAAGATTAAGGCGCCTTACCCACGCATCATTACTCCAGACTGCACCAAGTGCTCCGGCATCATGGTGAAGACACACACCTTTAAGGAAATTTTTTTCTCCATTAAGAAAGAAACCTTCGGAATTGAATTCCACCGATCTAATTCCAAACGGAGTGGAATACTCAGCTTCTCCACCGTCGGGATTCATTACAAAGGTCTTCGCCTCATAGAGTTTTGGATTGTCAGGACTCCATAATTTAATGTTTTTGAGGTTGAATTGTTGTCGGATAGTCTTGCCGTCACTTATTGTATCGGTAGTAGATTCTGTGGCAATAACTTTATCACCGTCAAAAATTTTAGTTATAACATCTCCAACATAAGGTTTTACATGACTTTCAAGCGTTATGTCGATTGTGACTTCCGCAGTGTCATTTTTCCCGGGGGTAGCCACAAGATACGTTCCCCATTGTCCTACAGCTACAGGAGATTCTTTTGTAAGCCAGACATTTCTGTAGATACCACCACCCGGATACCATCTTGAAGAATTTTCGGGATTATTTAAAGTCACTGCAATGAGATTGTCTCCTGGTTTAAGAAATGGTGTGAGATCCGCACGAAATGATGCATAGCCATAGGGCCATTCAGTCACCAGTTCATCGTTACACCATACTTTAGCACCAGACATGGCCCCGTCGATATCCAGAAGAAATCTTTCTCCTGAGTTTAGGTCATCCTGAGATGCATTTAATATTTTTGAATATCTGGCCACTCCCCACCAGGGTAGTTTACCGGTTTCTCCGGGGTAAACCTGCTCAAAAGCGTATTCCACACCCCAGTCATGAGGAAGATCCAACTGACGGCTTTGACCGTCTTTTTCAAAAGTCCAATCTGCGTTGAAGCTCTCTCGGGCAGTGGATTGAGCCATTGCAGGAATTATCCCGATTGCCGATAATATAATAAAAGATATTTTATTCTTCATTTTGAGTATTTAGTTGAAATCAATTAACAATCACTTCGTCAAAATAAATCCAGACAGGTGCTCCCCATCTGGGAAAACCTTCAGGGACGCGTCCGGGATTCTTTGCGACAAATTTTAAATAACGTGCATTTACGTCTAAATTCCCGAAATTAATGTCAAATTTTTGTGCACCCTTAGCATATATCAATTCTTCCGGAGTTTTGAAAGAGGAAATAAAAGAATAATTTTTCCCGTCTTCAGAACCAAAAATTGTAACTTCACTTGGCATTGCTACACAAAAATCACTTGAGCCAATAGTTCCTAAAATACAATTATTAATTTTTTGAGAGTTCTCAAGATCAATAATAAATTCAGCATCCTCTCCATGCCATCCGGCCCATTCAAAATCAGAGTGTTTTTCAGATCCTCTCAAACCATTGGTCAAAACTTCCGAGATATTATTTTTGCAATTTTTAGAACTTACTTTTTTCCCTGTAGCGCTATTAAAATTGAGGTTCAATTGCAATTCTTTACCTACCGGTTTTCCATCCAAGTAAGTATTTGCAGTTAATTTGACAGGTTTTGAGAAAAAGAGCGGGTTATTAAATTTTTCTTCACCATTTTCAGTTGAATAAATAATTTCCACATCCGGTCTTTCACAAACAAGATCCAATTTTACACTTTCCCCGGTTGGAAGGGCTTTGTGCTGAATGTTATACATGGATTTTGCATAACATATCTCCCTCTTGTCTAATTCGGGCAGAAAATTATCAAGAGCATTTAGAAATCCTTGGTAATTTGCAGATTTCTCAGGTCTCCATGACGCATCGGCTATAGCGATGAGTCGAGGAAAAAGAAGATATTCAACGTCTTGATCACTGTTGCAGAATTCTGTCCAAAGGGAGCCTTGAATTCCTAACAAAAGTTTTTTGAGTTCAGGACTCCAATTTTCTTTCACCGGTTCATATTCATATGCATCTTTCATGGTATTATTCCCGAAATAAGTCATGGGTTCAAACCATTGAGGCCCTTGATAGCGTATGAGATAGAGTGTTTTTGCCGGTGTCATAATGAACTTCCTTCCTGACTTTGCCGCATCTTTCACAGCCACATTTCCATCACCCTGCCATCCTAAGATAACCATTTCTTCCTTTGGATTTCCATATGTGACCTCATCCCAACCCATTGATGTCCGTCCTTTAGACTTTACATATGAGTTTATCCTATCCATAAAATAAGCTTGAAGACCCTCATAACCGTCAAGATTTTCATTCTTAATTCTTGAATTGCAAAGAGGGCATTGTTTCCAGATGGACTTATCTGCCTCGTCGCCTCCTAAATGGATATATTGTGAAGGGAATATATCTATCACTTCATCCAGAACGTCACAATAAAAATCATAGACTTTATCGTTACCTCCACACATGATTATTGAGGCATCCGGACCTCCAATGCCAGGGAATACACCAACAAATTTATCAACTACCGGACACGCAAGTTCCGGATAGGAAGCGATGGCAGCCGCTGCATGAGCAGGCATTTCGATTTCGGGGATTACATTGATATATTTCTCAGATGCATATTCCACAATTTCCTTCATATCTTCTTGGGAGTAGTAGCCTCCGACGGGTGTAGGTTCTTCCGGACTCTGCTGATTCATCCTTCCAGGGAAATATTCCTCACGCTCTACTCTCCATGCCCCTACTTCAGTTAATTTGGGATATTTTTTTATTTCCAGCCGCCATCCATTATCATCCGAAAGATGCATATGAAGGGTATTGAACTTCAGTGAGGATGCTATGTCAATTATTTTTTTTACTTCCTCTTTTGGAATAAAATATCTGACGGGATCCAACATGAGTGCCCGGTACTGAAATCTGGGATAATCGTTAATATAACAACTTTGTATGGTCTTATTTTTCCTCCCATTTTGATTAAACAGTTGATAAAGGGATTGGATTCCGTAATATAATCCTTTATCATTTGAAGCACTTATTTGGATTGACTTAGGTTTAATGTTCAGTGTGTAGCCTTCTTCCCCTATTGACGGATCCAACGAGAGAATGATATCCGGATTATTTTCAGAAATTTTAAAAGGGTGTTCCAGCTCACTGATAATTTGATTAGTGAGGGAAGGTGAAAGATTAGAGCTTATCTTAAGAGAATCCGGGATTATGAAAAAACCATCATTTACAGTATATTCAGCCGGCTGAGGAATAAAAGGTTGTTCAGCCGCAGAGCTGCAAAGCAAGCTCTGGAATATAAATAGGGCAGACAATAATCTTTTCATGATCATATTGGGTATTGATGTCTGATGGGATCATCATATTTCTCTTGTTGTTGCCTGAGTTTCTCCATCATTCGTTTGGTGATTTCTTCGGTTCCGGGTTTCCCGTAGATATTGTTCATTTCATGAGGATCTTCTTGAAGATCATAAAGTTCCCAATTGTCAATATCGTTATAGAAATGAATAAGTTTATATCTTTCATCCCTGACTCCATAATGGCGTTTTACAGCATGTTCTGCTGGATATTCGTAGAAATGATAATAAATTGCATTTCTCCAGTTTTCAGGTTGCTCTCCCTTTAATAAAGGAAGAAAAGATTCTCCCTGAATATCCTCGGGAACTTCTAAACCGGCGAGTTCAAGGAAGGTGGGGGCATAGTCAATGTTCTGAACCATCTCGGTTATTTCACCCCTGCGGTCGAATCCTTCCGGAAGCATCATGATAAGTGGAGTGTTGAGAGATTCCTCATACATGAATCTCTTGTCAAACCAACCATGTTCTCCCATATAAAACCCCTGGTCGGAAGTATAAACCACCAATGTATTCTTTAGAAGGTCATGTTCTTCGAGATAATCCAGAACCCGGCCTACATTGTCGTCAAGGCTTTTTACAGTTTTCAGATAGTCTTTTATATATCGTTGAAATTTCCATTCCGCGAGTTCTTTCCCTTCAAGATTTTTAGAATAAAAATCTTCTATTATAGGATCATAGAAGGCGTCCCATTTCGCTTTCTGTTCCGGATCCATACGATTGTAATAGCTCTCATATCTTTCTTTGAGATCACTATATTTATCCGGACGGTTCATTTTGAGATCATAAAGCACATCCATATGATCAGCTACTCTCATTTCAGCTGTCTTGGCTGCCTCTCTTCCCTCATAATTGTCATAGAAATTTTCCGGTAGGGGATAGGTGCGGTCTTCATACAAAGCCAAGTTGCATGTATCACTCATCCAATTTCTATGAATCGCTTTGTGATGAATCAGAAGGCAGAAAGGTTTATTCTTGTCTCTCTCATTTTCCAGCCAGTTAAGACTCATATCGGTTATTAAATTGGTGAGATAACCATGTTTCTGAATTGTGTCTCCCGTTTCAATAATGAAATCAGGATTATAGTAATCTCCTTGCCCGGGAACAATCTCCCAGCGGTCGAACCCTTGTGGCAGGCTTTCTAAGTGCCATTTGCCGAAAAGTGCCGTCTGATAACCGGCTTTTTGAAGATATTTTGGAAAAGTGGGTTGTGAACCGTCAAAAACACAGGTGGTATTATCAGTAAAACCGTTTTTGTGGCTATGCTTTCCCGTCAGCATACAAGCTCTGCTGGGACCACTCAAAGAATTGGCAACATAGCTGTTTACAAATTTTACTCCGTCATTAGCTATTCTAT
>JAFLTN010000046.1 GCA_022510445.1 Muribaculaceae bacterium
GTCTTGTCGGGACAAACCAGCAAGGGAATAATTATGACAGATTCAGAGGAAGGGTTATTTTCCCCATTCTTAACTCTTCCGGCAAGACAATAGCTTTCGGAGGACGGGATCTTAAGGGTGGCCCTGCCAAATACATTAATTCGCCTGAAACCGAAATTTATGTAAAGAATAAGGAACTTTACGGCATATTCCAGGCCCGGCCTTCAATAGTGAGGGAAAACAAATGTTATCTTGTGGAAGGTTATCTGGATGTAATAGGAATGTGGCAAAGCGGAGTCCGGAACGTTGTGGCATCTTCAGGCACAGCCCTTACAGACGGACAGATATCACTCATCCATAGGTTCACTCCTAATGTCACATTAATTTATGACGGAGATCCGGCAGGCATAAAGGCATCTTTAAGGGGTATTGATATGTTTCTGGATCATAACATGAACATAAAAGCTGTGCCGCTTCCTCCCGGCGACGATCCTGATTCCCTTGCTGCTAAATTGACTCCTGAACAACTCAAGAACTATCTTTCTGAAAATGAGATTGACATAATTCAGTTTAAGAGTAAGGTGCTTCTTGAAGATGCAAAGGGTGATCCTCAGAAAAGATGGGAGGCCATAAGAAGCATAGTGGAGAGTATAGCCCATATAGCCGACAAAATTAAGCGGGATGTCTACATTAAAGAATGCAGTCAGCTTCTGGATATAGCAGAAACAACCCTAAGCTCAGAAATAGCTAAGGCAAGAACCTCTATTATAGAAAAAGAACGAATAAAGAGACGGATTAATGATGTCAACCGTCAGTTCCCGGAAAATGGAGATCCAAAACAAAATGAAACGTCCTCCCGGGCTGTCACTCATAACTCTTCTCCCCTCTTTCCCTTGGAAAAAGAAGTGATCATAAACTGCATCAAATACGGGTTTATGAGATTATGGGATGAGGAGATGGATGAAACGCCGGGAATTTACCAGACAGTCTTTGAATATATTGATGAAGAGCTGGCAATTGACAATATAACTTTCACAGATTCCTTAAACCTCAAGGTTTTTGAAACTCTCAGAAACCTTGTTCCTCATTTTAAGACTGATTTGTCTGAATTCAGGAAGACTCTTGAAGCAAGGATAGACGAGAAAAGGAAAGAAGGATATGATGAAATAGCGGTCAAGAGCCTTTCGATGGCAGGAATAGAGAAAGAACAAACCAGACTCGAGAATCAGCTTTCTCAGCTTAAAGTTTCGGAAACCGAAGAATTCTCTAAGAATTATATCGCAGACAAATTAGGAAGCCATGAAGACGGCGATATAAGAGCCATTACTCTTGAAGCTTGTGCGGAAAAACACCATTTAAGCAATCTGTTTTCGAGAAACCTTAAGCAAGAATCGTCTGAAGAAAAGATTCTTCCCATTGTTATAAATTCTTTAAACGTGCTTAAGAACGGAATAATTGACACTGAGCTTAAAAAGTTAATGGAAGAGTTAAAAAATATCAGTGACAATACCCCTGAAAAAGAGAAGGAACTTCACCGGAGAATCAGCGGTATCTTACAGTTAAGGTCGAGAATGGCTAAAGATATCGGCGACAGGATTGTGTGTCCTACCCCTAAAAGATAAGATTCCGAAGTAACATGATTTTCAACATCCCCTGACTATGATTTTAACGTAAGCCACTTATAATTCGGAATAAAGCTTTAAAACTTTGGAATTAAATGCATCCTTGTCCATATCAAAGGGGAACCAGTTAATATGAAAACCTCTTTTCTCCATTCCTCTGAACCAGGTCATCTGTCTTTTCGAGAACTGATGAATTGCGATTGAGAGTCTATGAAACATTTCATCGTAGGAAAGCTTTCCGATAATGTGTAAGGTGAGATATTTATATTCAAGGCCATAATAAATCAGATCTTCCGGTTTGATGCCTTTGTCTATAAGACTTTTGATTTCATCAAGCATCCCGTTTTCCAATCTCGTCCTTAACCTTGAGTCTATTCTCTCTACTCTTTCCTCTCTCGGGATTTCTATGCCAATAATCAAAGACTTTAAGGGATTTCTGTTTTTTCTATCCGCATTCTTTGCCAGGTCGGGATTGTTTCGGTAATATTCTCCTATTTCAATAGCTCTGATAGCCCGCTTCGGGGTATCAATGTCAGTTGTGTTATGAAGACTTTTATAGGTTTTAAGAATCTCTGACAGTTCATCAAGATTCTTTGATTCAAGTTTCTTTCTTAATTCCCGGTTCTGAGGGACATCAGGCAGTTCAATATCTGCCAGGGCATTTTCGAGATACATTCCGGAACCTCCGCAGACAATACAGTTTGCAGCATTGTTCCTGATTAATTTCAATGCCGTCCGGAAGTCTTTTATATATCTGTGGAGATTATACTTCTCTCCCGCATCGCATATGTCAATTAAATGATAAGGGATGTCGCCGTATTCCTCAAGATCCTTTCCGGTACCCAGATCCATATTTCTATAGACCTGACGGGAATCGGCACTTATAATTTCCGCGCCCCAGACTTCGGCAAGCGTCACCGCCCTTTTGGTCTTTCCGCTTGCTGTGGGACCAAGAATCGTTATTATTGGATTTTCTTCTTTTTGTTGCCGGTTAACCTTCTCCACCATTTTTTCAAGCCATATAAGGGCGTGTCGGAATTGAACATTGATATTTCAATCCATTTATCATCCTGGAAATCCAACTTTGACTTTTTAACTTCAATAAGGTTAAATGAAGGATTATAAGATTTCAATCCGGTTTTTCTATACCCCTCTTCATTAAAAATCTTTTCAGTAAGCATTATAGTTGCCAGCCGTGTGATGTCATAAACAGCCAGTTCAGCCATTTTGCCCGGATTGTTGGAATATAAATATTTCACCTTGTCAAAGCTGACCCATTCCCCTTTCGCTTCCAGTTCCGGATAATCGGAAATATCACCGTCAAGAAAATAGAAATATCTTAAAAGACTATGTTTGTCATCATCGGGACTCTTTCTTCCATAAAAGAATCTGAGTTCTCCGTTTTTTACTCCGGTCATTTTTTCTATCACTTTTTTCACATCTTCGGCCAATATGCCGTTCATGGTCTGTTTTGTGAAGAAAGGAGTGTCGAAGACTTCATTATTAGAAAACCCATACTCGTTTGCATGTTGGTTCAAATAAATATTGTCTCCGCAGATCACGTAGAATCTAAGATAGGTCTTGGCAGTCATATCCCGCAATTCGGCAGGGGTGATGAGTTCATTACTTTCCAAGAAATCAAGATAAAGATTATAATATCTTATTGAAAAATATAACTCATCAAGGAAAACTGCAATTATTGTTAGCCAGGTGAAGATATAGGTGTCTCTGCCGTTAACGTTAACGTCTATATAATAAAACTGATAATAAGCCCATACGGCCAAAGATAATAGTCCGGAAAATATTATAAAATTCCGCATCTGGATATGAGCCTCCCTGTTTAAGACACCCACAGCTCCTCTTTGGCCTCCGAAACTGCGTTGCAGCTTGCAATTAATACACAATTTCAGCTTATTGTGATAGAGATAAATGCCTGTGATTATTATAAAACTCACAGGATTAAGAATAAGGGCCGGTATAAAGGGATTAGTAAAAAACACAAATTCTTTAGGCATTTCAAACAATCCCCAGATATGAAACATATTGAGGATTATTGTCAGGAATGCATAACCCACTATACTGTAAAGTATTGTAATTGTCGGCACCATACAGGATTTATCGCCTGAAGCCCGGACATTATAAATATAAACATATAATCCCGTCGCAACCACTAATGCTACGATCGGAGAAAGATAATAAGGAAGTATCTTTGAGATTAGTATAGTCACCATAACAGCAACCAGACAGACTGTCAGATTTCTCCACAGTCCGAAAACCATGCTGGTATTAACTTTTCCAAGATCTCTCATGCTACTTTTAGAAATAAGGGTACTTTTAAAATATGTATCCTTAATTTAAACAGATAAAATTAAAGAAATGTTTAGTATCGTTAATTCTTCAGGTTAGTTTCAAGAAAGTCATTTATTTTTCTAAAAAGCTGAACCCTTGCATCACACATTCCCAGACTATGTTCAAATCCGGCATAGATCATCATGTCACACACTTTTCCTTCTGAACTTAATTTGGATGTATATTTTAAAGTATTATACATGTGCACATTATCATCATCAGAACCTGAAATGACAAGCAGTTTTGATTTCACGTCGGAAGTATGGTTCAAAGCCGAAGAATTGAAATAGCCGTTAGGATTCTGCGATGGTGTCTGCATGAATCTTTCAGTGTAAATGGCATCATAAAATTCCCAATGAGTGACAGCGGCCATTGCCACCGCAGCCTTCAACGGCGAGCCTTTAGCTCCTGCTTCCATCAGCGACATATAGCCTCCGTAGCTCCAGCCGAAACAGCCGAGACGGTTGCTGTCAATAAAGGGAAGAGAGGCGAAATGTTTTATTGCCGCCAGCTGATCTTTTGTTTCCAGGTCTCCAAGATTCTTATAGACACAGCGAGACCATTCTGTATTACGGTTACCGGTTCCTCTTCCGTCAACACAGGCAATCACATATCCCTGCGAAGCCAGATAGAAGATTCCCTCCATTCTCCAGCGGTCTAAGACCTCCTGGGATTCAGGCCCGTTATATTGATACATCAGAAGCGGATATTTTTTTGAACCGTCAAATCCTACAGGTTTAATCATAAATGCATTCATTTCCTGACCTGCATCATTTTTAACCGTGAGGAATTCCATTTTGGGCGCATTTGAATATTTCTGAGCGTAAGATGTGTTTAGTTCAAGGTCAGCAAGTTTGATTCCCGAAGAATTGCATAAGGTGTATTGTGTAGGAACAGTGGAACTGCTGAAAGTCATGATGTAATAATCCAGGTTCTTACTGAACTGGGCTGAAGAGGTGCCGGTTTTGCCGGAAAGCATTTTAGACACTCCCCTTGCATCTATGCTGACAATGCTACGGTAAATGGGACCCAGCGCTGTTGACTGAAGAAAATGAGTGCCCTTTTTATCTCTGCCATAATATGCAGTCACATTATAGTTTCCTGAAGTCAACTGTTTTTTTAATGTGCCCGCATAGTCATAAAGATAAAGGTGGTTCTGTCCGCTTTTTTCACTGGCAATGACAAAATCGGTGGTCCCGTAATCAATCATCTGGTAGGATTTGGGACTTAACCATGTGTCTGAAGAATCAGTGTAAATTAATCTGGCAACAGTGGATGACGGATTGACATTATATAGCTTGAGGTTATTCTGTTCCTTATTGACAACCATCACCATAAGTTTGCTGCCGTCTGCTCCGAATTCTATAGATGGCACATAATCAGTATCAGCAATGGGAATATCCATTTTCTTGGTCACCCTGGAGTCAAGATTATAGGAATGAACCGATACTATGGAACAATCATATCCTGCCAGGGGATATTTATAGGAAAAAGTGGCGGGATATAAATCCTTAAGAGGATCGTCGTCGCAAAATCCTTTGTAAACGTCGAAAGTATAGGCCGGCACATTCCTCTCATCAAATTTAAGATAGGCAAGGATAGTGTCGTCAGCGCTCCACCTGATAGAATTCCTTAAGTCAAATTCCTCCTCATAACTCCAGTCTGGACTTCCATTTATTATTTTACCTGACTCTCCGTCGGTTGTTATGGCATTGTCGGTTTTGTAATCAATGTTAGAAATGAATATGTTGTTATCTCTTTCGTAGGCCACATATCTTCCATCATGAGAGATTGTGGCACATCTTTGAGGACCTTTGTCACTGACTCTTGCCAGTGTCTTTCTGAACGTGTCGTAAACGTAGTATTCGGCTCTGAAACTATAACGATAAATCTTTTCGCTTTTGTTCCATAAAAGAACCTTTTTACCGTTATCGCTTACTGAAAATCCTTCGAATGAATCTATTTTAAGATCACCCTTCACCTCATTCAGATTAAACAGCTCTCCCACTTTTTTGCCGGTCTTATAACTGAAAAGCTCGATAGAAGATTCATCGTCGCTTATAGCTGCGTAGTTGAGACCGTCGGGCATTGCGGTTATCTCTTTGATACGGTTTGGAACTGCAAGTTTCTGGTCGCAATAATCGGAAATAGTCAGTTCACCTGCCCAGGCAACGGCAGATGCGAGAGTTGCTAAAGATAAAATCCCCTTCCTGATATCAATCATATTCATTTAAATTTTTGTAAGGGTTCCCGAAAGTAATTAATATGCCCTGGCAATTATGACTCTTCTCTTTGAAGGTTTGCCCGTCACCATGCAGACTCCCTCTTCCTCTTCACCTTCCAGAGGTATGCAGCGAATGGTGGCTTTTGTTTCCTCCTTTATCTTTTCTTCTGTTTCAGTTGTTCCGTCCCAATGAGCAAGGAAGAAACCACCCTTTTCAATTTTTTCCTTAAACTCATCATAAGAATCAATTTTTATAGTATTAGACTCCCTCAATTTAAGGGCACGTTCAAAAAGAGATTTCTGAATATCTTCCAGTTCTCTTTCAATTCTTTCCACTATACCTTCAAGGGCGACTGTTTCCTTTTCAAGGGTATCGCGACGCATTATCTCAACCGTCCCATTCTCCAGATCTCTTGAACCTATAGCAAGTCTGACAGGTATTCCCTTAAGTTCGTAATCAGCAAATTTGAATCCCGGGCGACGATTATCTGCATCATCATATTTCACACTGATCCCTTTCTTCTTCATTTCAGCTATGATCGGTCTGATCTTTTCTGAAATCTCATCAAGCTGCTCCCGTGTTTTATAAATAGGCACGATCACAACCTGAATAGGAGCAAGTTTAGGAGGAAGCACAAGACCGTTATCATCGGAATGGGTCATTATTAAAGCACCCATCAGACGTGTCGACACACCCCAGGAGTTGGCCCAGACATATTCCGGCTTGTTTTCTTTGTTCATGAAGGTAACATCGAAAGCTTTGGCAAAATTTTGTCCGAGATTATGTGATGTTCCGGCCTGAAGAGCCTTTCCATCCTGCATCATGGCTTCGATTGTATATGTATTTACCGCTCCGGCAAACCTTTCATTTTCCGACTTGACTCCCTTAATCACCGGCATTGCCATGTAATTCTGAGCAAAATCAGCATAAATATTAATCATTTCCACTGTGCGTGCCTCTGATTCTTCCTCCGTTTCATGAGCACAGTGGCCTTCCTGCCATAAGAATTCTGCAGTTCTCAGAAACATACGTGTTCTCATTTCCCATCTCATCACATTTGCCCATTGATTAATGAGAAGAGGAAGATCCCTATAGCTGTGAATCCAGTTTTTATAAGTTCCCCAGATGATTGTTTCGGAAGTGGGCCGGATAACATATTCTTCCTCCAGCTTAGCTTCCGGATCGACTATTACGCCACTTCCATTAGGGTCATTCTTTAGTCTGTAATGGGTTACAATTGCACATTCCTTTGCAAAGCCTTCCACATGTTCAGCCTCTCTGCAAAGATATGATTTTGGAATCAATAGCGGGAAATACGCGTTCTGAACGCCAGTGGCCTTGAACATCGAATCCAGGGTCTGCTGCATTTTTTCCCATATTGCATAACCATAAGGCTTGATGACCATACAACCTCTCACAGGACTTTGTTCTGCAAGATCAGCCTTAATTACAAGTTCATTATACCATTTTGAATAATCCTCACTTCTTTTTGTGAGATCTTTTAGTTCTTTTGCCATAATCTAAATCTCCCACCCTTACAGATGGCTATCTTTCTTTATTGAATTATATTCTTATCGGATTCTATCGGCTGATTTTAAGAGATTATAATCTGCCGACATCCTATAATATGCAAATATTGAAGAGAATAATGCTATGAACGGACATAAGACAACCGTAGACCATCCGATCTGACCTCCGTCGATGCCACAATATCCCAGTAAACCTGCCACACAAGCATCTGCAACTATGAACAGGATCGATACGAGGCAAACCCTTTTTTGAAGTCTAAGATTTCTGAAAAGAAAAATGTCAATCAGCAATAACACTATTGTCGTTATTGACAACATGAAGAAATACCAGGTGTGAATTATTATTCTTTCAGTGCCTTCGGTGGGGATCCCTTCCTGATAAAATCCCAGACTTGTGAAATTAAATGTATAATCCGTGGTAGTGATTTGTCCTAAGGAGATGAATGAGAAACAAGCCATCACAGCGGCCGCAATAAACAGCAAAAACGATTGCCAGCGTTGAATTACCATAGGTCAATTGAATTTTATGATTATTTTTGCAAAGTTAACGGATTGCACGCAATTATTCCTTATGTTGAACTCAATAAATTAAGTTCGGCATGATTTTTGATTTATTTATGTAAAAAACAGAACAAAAGGATATGCAAAAGACTATTTCCTGTCAGGAATCTCATAAAAAAATTTCCCGCTACATAGAATCCTCAAGATTTTATGAAGCCTTCGATGCTATAAAAAGAGAAGCCTCGGTTTTTGCTTCTATGAATAAAGAGATTGACCGGATCTCCAAACTTGAAGAGGCATATAAATATATGCTCCATTATGTCAGCGAAGGTTTTGAAGATAACAATAAAGACAGCCTGATATTGAATATAAAGGAAACTTTACGCAAAACCAATGATCTGATTTTAAGGAACAGTTTACTCATAGACAGTCCGGAATTATATTATTCCACCAAGCGGATGGAGCAACTTCGTCAGAATTCAGTCGGTGCCCTTTTCAAAAGTTTTTTAGAAATTAATCCACAGGAAGACTCTTCAGAATCACAAAACTCCCATCGCCCGGATGGTGACCTTGAAGCCATAAAAAACTTTTTCAACTATGTCTGGACCATGTTCGGAGCCCAGGACGATGAATATCAGGAATTATCGGATATTCTAATTAATCCTCAGATTTCACGCGCGCTTAAGGCCTCGATATTATCTGCCTTATTCCTCGGGAATATCTCTTTCTTCGATGACAAGGCTTTTAATCTTCTGCTGGATGTATATGAGAATCAAGAAGATCCTCTGATTAAATCACGTTCTGTCGTCGCCGTAGTTATCCTTACCCTTCTTCATTCTAAAAGGATTTCTGAAAATCTGGAAATTAAATCCAGACTTACCCTTATGAAAGAGAATCCGGAAATGAAAAGCAATGTAAAAGAAGTTATAGGGAATTTACTGCGTGCTTTCGACACCAAGAGGGTGACTTCAAAAATGAAGGAAGAAGTCATTCCCGGCTTAATGAAAATTCGACCGGATATCATTGAAAAGATGAGAAATATGTCGTTGGATTCAGAAAATTTCCTGTCAGACGCTAATCCGGATTGGGAAGAAATTATTGAATCGAGTGGCATCGGCGATAAACTTCAGGAACTGAACGATCTGCAGATGGAAGGAGCCGACGTCATGATGACAACCTTTTCCAATTTAAAGGGATTCCCTTTCTTCTATCAGATAAACAACTGGTTCCTGCCTTTTCTTCCCGAGCATCCTGAATTTGAGAATCAATCAGGTATTGCCGACGATGACACCTTATCAAGGCTTGACTTTGTGATGTGCGATTCAGATCTCTATTCATTTCTGCTGTCTTTAAAAGGACTACCGGAAACTCAAAGGTCCATGATGTTCAACAGGCTGGAGAATCAGATGAAGGAAGCTGAAAAAATTCTGAAACCGGAATTTGCTGACAACCGTAAACTTGAAATGTCAAGAAACCTTAAGCACTACATTCAGGATTTATACCGGTTTTTTAAACTTTTCCGGAAAAAGAATGAGTTCAATGATCCGTTCGAGCAGCCTTTGAATGCTGAAAACCTGAATCTTGTTTCTGATCTTTTAGGAATAGAAAAGGAGACTTTAAAACTGTCGGCTGATTTCTTCTTCAAATATGGTTATTGGCAGGCAGCGGCTGATTTTTTGGAAATCCAGGATCAGGCGGAAGCCGGAACATCCGGAATCTGGGAGAAAATAGGTTATTGTTATCAGAAACTGGCAATTTATGATAAGGCGATAGAATGGTATAAAAAGGCGGAACTGATGAATCCTGAAAGCCAATGGCTTGATAAGAATCTGGCAATATGTCTTAGAAAATCAGGGAAATCCTTAGAATCTTTAGAATATTTTGAAAGAAGTCTTGCAAGAGATCCGGAAAATTTTCATTTGTTGATGAGTGCCGGTCAGGCTCTCCTTGATTCAGGGAATTATTCCAAAGCCTTGGAACACTTCTATCATGCCGGATATCTGAAACCATCCCATAAAGGAGCCAACAGAGCCATTGCCTGGGGCGAATTATTAAACGGTAATATAGAAAAGGCGGAAAAACAATATCAAAAGTTATTGGCAAATCCCGACAGGGATAAAGAAGACCTTTTGAATGCCGGTCACGTTTCCATGAAAAAGGGGGATTATAAAAATGCGGTAAGTCACTATTCCAAATTTATAGATGCCACTGAATCGAAATCAATAAATGAATTAATCATTGCCTTGCGGGATGATTCCGCAGTCTTGAAAGAATTGAATATTAAAACGCCCGACCTGAGACTGGTGGTTGATAAGATAAGATATGATATGAAGGGAAACTGAGGCTTGTCGGGCTTATAATAAAGAAAAATATAGGGGTTAAGGAAAAACGGCCTGGAAAGAGATTCATCTTTTCAGGTCGTTTTCTATGGCTGATATTGCCTTTTGAAGATCTTTGGCAAACGGCAATCTTCCTTCAATAGTCGATATTCCGTGCAACACTGTGGTGTGAGTCCTGTTTAATTTTAATCCTATCGCGCTTGATGAGAGATTTGTAAGTTTATGACTCAGATACATGATGACCTGACGTGCATCCGCCACATTGCGAAGCCGGCTCTTAGTGAAAATCTTATCAGGATTAATACAATAAAAATCGGCCGTTGACTCCACAATCATTTCAAAATTGATTGTCTTTGTCTCTGAGGGCTTGATGGTATGCTTCATCACCGATTTGGCAAGCTCCACATCTATGGTCACATTCAAAGCGATTGAGCGGGTCAGGATACCCATCACAATACCCTCAAGTTCACGCACTGAGCCGGTGGACTGTTTCGCTATAAGATCAATCACATCATTTGAAAGATTCAGTCCGTTGCGCGACGCCTTGAATTCAAGGATCTTCTTTTTAAGCTGAAAATCCGGTTTTGAAAGTTTTTCCGTTATGCCCCATTTGAATCTGTCGATCAAGCGGTCGGCAATGCCATCCAGATCCATGGGAGGACGGTCGCAAGTAAAAATCAATGCCTTTCCGTTCTGATGCAGGTGATTGAAGATGGCAAACAGAGCGTCGGTGGTGCCTCCTTTATGGCTAAGTTCCTGAAGGTCGTCAATAAGCAAGACATCCATTTGCTGGAACCAATTGATAAAGCTGGGAACCTCTTTTTTTATGACCGCATTCTGATAGAGCTGCTGGAATTGGCGTAAGGTAACAAAAATAACTTTGGCACGGGGCCGCGTCTCCTTAACCCTGATACCTATGGCCTGAATAAGATGTGTCTTCCCCACTCCCACTTCTCCATACAGGAAGAAAGGATTGAAATCATTCTTACCCGGATTATTGGCTATATACTCAGCTATGGTAAAAGGCAGCTTGTTGCTGTCTCCCACGCAGTAGTTCTCAAATGTCAGCGATTCATTCAGCTGGGGATCGAAGTCAGGAGTCTTTTCATTAGTGGCATCTCCCATCGGAGAAGCGGCTTGCATTGACTGAACAAACCGATTCTTGATTGCCGGACTTTGTTTTGTGCCGGCTATGGTCACTTTAGAATCCTTGTCCTGTTCTATTATTTCGATCTCGTATTCCAGTCTTACATTTTCCCCGAAAACTTTCCTCAAGGAAGTAGAGAGCACCTTATAGAGTTCATCTTCATACTTCTCATAGAAGAAACGTGAAGGAATACCCAGGGTCAGCTTATTGTTTTCAAAAGCCAAAGGACGGGCACATCCGAACCACGTCTTGGCTCTATGCTCCCCGATGATATCTTTAATGATATCAACACATTTTTCCCATTGCTTTTTGAAATTGTCCTTCATGTCGGGTTTGGAATTGGACTACAAAATAACGATAAAAATTTTTGAAAAAAAAGTTATTTTGCTATTGCAAAAATCGAATTTTTGTAATTCTAATGTTTCTCAATGATTTAAAAATTCGAGGTGTCCGGAATAGTAAAAAAACCTTCCGGTGTTTTGAATCCGAAAGGCTTTAAATAATAGAGTCTCCCAAATTAGATTACTGATTTACAATAATTTTATACTAATATACCTTTTAGGATTTTTCTTTATATCAACAATGAGGGAATCAACGTCGGCAGTGACCCTTCTTAAATTATCATATAAAGCCGGATCGTGTGTCAGCAGACCTAAAGTGGAGTTTGGATCGTTAAGCTGATCGGAGAATCTGGAGAGGTTTGCCGTCAGCTCATTCACATTCGTCATGGTCTGCGACAAGGGGAGCCGTGTAAGTTCCAGGGAAAGTAAATTAAGGTTTGAAGACACACTGTCAAGATTCGTCAAAAGATTATCGGCACCGGCAATCACACCCGGCACATCCCTTTTCATTAAACGGTTCAGACTTTCCGAGGCTGACGACACATTTTTTGTTATTGTCTCCAGACTTTGAATCGAGGCAAGGAGAGCCGGGTCGCCGGCAAGCCTGTTCAATGATAAGAGAAGGCTGTCAATTTTTGGCATGATTGAACTCACGGCCGGTAAAAGGTCATTGCTGACACTCGACATAAGGTCTGGTGTCGCCCCCGACATTATCTCCCCACCCACAGGAATCATCCTGTCGCTCTTGCCAAGTTGGATTTCAACATAACTTCCGCTAAGGAGAGTGCTGCCGATCAGTGCACGGGAGCCTTCAGGGATATGGAGCTTTTTATTCAGGGCAAGTTCCACTTCAATCAGACCCGGGTGTTCGTAATTATAATTAATGCTTCTGACCTGTCCCACCTTAAAGCCGTCAATTGTAACAGGAGCAGCCACTTCCAGGCCGGCTACATTCTCATATTTGGCCACATAGAAGTTTGCCGGTTTAAAAACATTGATGCCTTTAAGGAATTCAATGCCTATAAACAAAATGACTATGGCGGATATTACGCAAATGCCTATAATAACCTCTTTAGTAAAAAACCTCTTCATTTTATTTTAATATTTTTTTGACGTTGTGATGCTTTTAGTGCTTGTGACAATGAAAGCATCAGGAATTTTTTTCTTTACATCGGTCAGGAGAGCTTCAAGTTCGGCTTTATCTGTGCTTTCCCCATAATAATACTTATAAAGATCATTCTCTTTATAGGTAGAAATGGGTGAAAGTCCGCAGAATCGTGAATTATTTTGATTCAACAGATCTGAAGAAGCCAGAAGTTGAATCTTGTAAACGGTCACCAGTTTATTAACCTTGGCATTATGGCTGTCTTCACGGTTCTTACCGACTGTCTTCTTTGACTCTTTTTTTGTCTTTTCTTTCTTTACCTTCTCCTTTTTCTTTTTAGAACTTTTTTTGCTGTCGTTAGAAGCAAGCGGACTCACTTCCTGAGCTAATACGTCAACATCCGAAGCAACCAGGATATTTGTCGTCTTCTTCTGTTGAAGCTCAAGTGATTCCAGTTCATAGGAGACATTGTTGGAAAGCATTTTAGATGAAGCCGACCGTCTCCTTCTCCGGGATGACGAAGAATTTGTCAGAGCAGGATTTCTAAGACTTACATTTTCGGAATTATTGTTTGTTTTATTTTTCCTGCCACTGACAACTGCAACCTGTTCCGGAATGGGATTGACTTCAGTAAAACTGTCAGTGAGGCGTTCATCTTCATTTTCTTTCCCCTGATAATAGACATGATCGCTGTCAGGCTTATTATTCGGGATTCTTTTCCAGGAAGATGCCTTATATTTTTCCACCGCATTAAAGATTGCCGTAGCAAGCTCCTTTTCACCTTTTTCCGACGACATATATTTAGCCGACTGCGGATTACAGATAAAATCAAGCTCCACTAACACCGATGGCATTGAAGTGGCCCATAATACCCAGAAACCGGCCTGATGCACTCCCCTGTCCTGACGTCCTGAAGCCACCAGTTCCTTCTCCACAGTCTCGGCAAACTTGATGCTTTGGCTGAGATTCTTTTTCTGGGCCATCTCAAAAATTATATAAGATTCGTCGCGCTGTGGATCGAAGCCACTATATTTCTGCTCAAAATCTTTTTCATATTCAATCACGGAATTTTCCCTCATGGCCACCTGCAGGTTATCCTCATCTTTATGAAGACCTAAAGTATAGACGGAACTTCCGGAAATATTTTTCCGGTTCTTATTTTTCTTGGAAACCGAATTTACATGAATGGAGATAAACAGATCGCCCTGTGCTTTATTGGCAATGTCAGCTCTTTGCTGAAGGGTAAGATAAGAATCATCATCCCTTGTCAATATAACCTTTGTATCCTTTAATTTCTTTTTTATTAACGACTCAAGCTGGCGCGCGACTTTCAGATTTATATTTTTTTCCATTACTCCATTATCCGTAGCGCCGATATCCTTCCCTCCGTGCCCGGCATCTATAATGACAGTAAACATCTTGTCATCATCATTTTTAGCCTCGGCATTAAACGACGGTATGGCCGTAAACAATAAAGCAATGATGAAAATTTTTAATAGTCGGGGCATTATCTAACTAATTTACCACAAAGTTACTGAAAATTTACAAAACGGCCCCAAAGTTATTAATTTTGCAAAAAGAAAAATCGCCATGCAGAAACATGACTCTTCCTTTTTTAGGTTTATCAATGATAATCTTAATTCTGATCCGATAAAGTTAAGGTTAAAATATGCCGGGAAACATGATGATTTTCCTTATGATTTTGCAGTTATCCAGATTGAATCCAGAAAAAAATATCGAGAAAAGCTAAAAAAGTTTATTTCAGAGCCTGGCGTATTATTCCCCGACAGTCTCGCCGGAGAGCAGGCGTCACATGAGGCGATTGCTAAATTTCATGCATCGCTTATAGAAAAGTCCTCTTTTCTCCTCGATATGACAGGAGGTTTGGGCATCGACAGCCTGCAATTTTCAAATGTCTGCGATAAGGTCATAACAATAGAAAAAGACAAAAATAAAGCTGAAACCTTAACCCATAATCTTAAAATAAAAAAGATTGCAAATATCGAGGTAATCAATGGTGACTCTATTGATTATCTGCGGGATAGTCAGCTGATGTTCGATGTAATCTTTATTGATCCTGCGAGACGAGACGCTTCTTTAAGACGTGTTTATGCCATCACAGACTGTGAACCGGATGTCGGGAAGTTCCTGAATGATATTTTGGAGAAAACCGGGAAACTCATGATAAAAGCCTCACCGCTTCTCGACATAACTCAGACGGTAAAAGATTTTCCGGAGCTGACTTCTATACGTGCAGTCGGAGTCAAAGGGGAATGTAAGGAAATTTTGTTGGAATTTGATAAAGAAGAAGCGTGCCGATTAGGTTCTCAAGGAAAAGAGAATTCAGGAAACATCCTTTGCGAAGCTATTGATCTTGATAATGAAGGGAATGTTATCTCAAGGTTTGAAGAATATCTGTCGGAGGTTGAGAAAGAGGAAATAAACTTTGCCGGACCGGAAGACCTGACGGAAACCTCTTTCCTCTATGAGCCTTCCGCAATGCTCATGAAATTAAAGCCTTGGAATTCCTTAATCAAAAAATTTCCCGGTCTGAAAAAATTTGCCGGATCATCGCATCTTTTTGTAAGCAATACATTCTATGAGGGATTTCCGGGTAGAATCACTAAGATTGAAAAGATAATAACAAAACAAGACCGGAAAACTTTGAAAGGTTTTCCGGCCAATATCGTTTCGAGGAATTATCCTGAGACGGCAGAAGAAATTAGAAAAACACTTAAGGTTAAGGAGGGATCTGATAAATTTATTTATGCTTCAAGACTTGGAAACAAACCGGTCATGCTCCTCACCTCATTGCTTGAGCCATTAAAAACGGAATCCTGCCGTTAAGACCACCTGGCTGTTGTTCAGGGAAAGCTTTGATTGAGGAGATGGGATTCCGTAGCCTCCTTCGCTAACCGGATCGGGCGTATAGGCATGATAATCAGAATCAATATGCTTGTAGACATAGGCCAGATCAATATAAAATCTCTGGAACCTGTAGCCGAGACCGCAAGTTATGTAATTCGTTGAATTATCAAATCTATAGCTTGGCATTGTGCCGGCGGTATAAATTGTCATATTATTGTTCCTTGCCTCACTTCTCACCGGAGAAGAAACATAGCTGTAGCCGGCTCTGATGCTGAGTGCCGAGACTGGCTTGAACTCCATTCCCAGACGGAAAGTATTGGTTGACTGGTAATAAGAGGCAATATCAGAGTTCTCATAATAATAGGGATCCGTAGGGTCAAGGAAAGACGTGTTGGGAGCTGACGGAGCGGATGCATAGAAGTCAGGCCAGAAATCATCATAATACCCTCCTCCATAATTGGAAGGTTCCGAATAATGCATCTTTCCATAGTTAGCCCATTCATAATCAAATGATATAATAAAGTTGTTTCCTATAACTCCCGCAGCACTGGCAATAATCTTCCAGGGAGTTCTCAGTCCATAGGAATTATACCCCAATTTACCACCGTTGGTAGTTGCATAACCTGATTCGGAATTATCAAATTTATAGTTGACAGTTCCTCCAAAATTTTCAGTAAGGTTGTACCAGGTAGGAGTATGGAAGGCAAAACCGAGCCGGAATTCCTGAACCGGTTTTAGAATAAAACCGAGCTGGTAATTGAATCCGGTACCAGACACATTATAGACATTGGTGAGATTCCAGTCGGCATTTGCTCTTACGAAGGTATTATTAGTTCCCGCCACAGCGGCATTGGCCAGAGATTCACCCCAAAGAGAGCTAAGACTGTAGTTAAGGTTTATGATATCGAAATTCATGCCCCAATAGACCACATTTGAAATATTGCCCCCTAAGGCGATATTAAATTCATTCACCGCTCCACTTTCCTTCATAAGGAATGTTCCGGAACCGGTCGTAGAATTTCCGTTCATTGAATCCTGCCAGAGGCCGTACCATTTAGTATTGTTATACCGGTCAACATCGGGATTAATCAGATAGGAATCATAACCGAGGATAGTGATCCAGGGAGCCGCATAATCATTATAGCCGGGGTTGTAGGGATCATACCCGCTTGTTGTTGCAAGTTCGCTTTCAGCGATATTATCGGCATTGGCGATGCCGGCAATATAATTACTCATTGAATTATTAAGATCCCTGAAATTTCCTCCGTAGACCCTATTGAAGGAAACAGCTTTATTATAAGTAAACCCGAAATTAAGGTTAGGGCACGATGTGCTGGGGAGTTTTAAGGTCAGAACCGCACCTATATTATTTAGCAGGAACTTAGTCTGATCCATATTATAGGTCAATCCCTGAGCTTTGGAAGAGGAGTTCTGAAGATCCAGGTCAAGGGTGAATCCTATGTCGCTGCTTCTGTAGACCCCGATTCCTGCAGGATTCTGAGAGAGAGTAGACAAATCGCCACCGAGGGCTCCGAAAGCTCCTGCCATACCCATAAAACGTGCCGTTCCTTTTAAATCCGGCTGCGACAGGCTGTAGGCATCGATAGCCCCCTGGGCAAAGACACCTAAACAACCTCCGAAAAGCAGGAAATTTGATATTATAATCTTTTTCATAACCATTCCAATTAAAGAGCCGGTAAAAAAATTATCTGTGTGTGCCGCGGCTACCACCACCGCCACCGGTTGAACGTCCCATTCCGCCTCCGGTATTGCGGCTGCTTCCTCCGGTCATTCTTGGGGTGGATGTGTTGCGTGAGTTCGATATCGATGAATTATTATTACTATTATTCCTTATGGTAGTGGCGTTGGATCTGACCGTTGACTGACTACTTTTGGCCGTATTGCGGTTTGGAGTAGTGACGTTGTTTTTAGACGGGGAAGCAGTCTGACCGTTCCGGTTGTTCGGGAGCACTCCCGTTCCGGCTTGTCTGTGCCCGGTGGTGGCTGTCGTGTTATATTCCCATCTTCCGTTATTATTGACAACTCCTGAAGGGCGTCCCGTACTTGTCGTTCCGGGATTCATATTATTGTTGCCGGGTCGCATGTTAGTGGCGGGAACTCGGTTTGAAGTTGGCGTGCGATGCGCCGACATATTGAAGTTTCCACCGGGAGCCGATGGCCTGCTCCAGCCCGGATTAGGCGCTACGGGTCGGTTGCCATGCGGACGCCATGAAGCCATTGGTGGTTTTGGACCCCATCCGGGACCGCCCCAACCCGGGCCATGTCCCCAACCGGGCCACCAACCGGGACCGCCCCAGCCCCATGAAGGACCCCATCCCCAGCTCGGACCCCAGGCCCAACTTGGACCCCACGTCCAGGAATACCAGGGATCATAGAAACCGATATTCCAGCCCCAACCGGAAAAACCGAAGCTCCAGTTCCAGGGAGACCATGCATACGTATACCATGGGGAATTCCATGAAGTCCAGGGTGAAAACACCGGCAACCCATTATCATTTATAATGATGTCGACGTTTCCGTAGGCGTTAGAAAGCACGTCGCCTAAAGCATTGGCGTTTTCTACCACAATGGTGGGATTGTAATATTTTTGAATCTGCTGCGTATAGATAAAATCCTCTCCGTTTTCCACATACTGTCCGATAGTATCCACCGCCGAAGGGTAATATTGTCCCCTCCGGTTATAACTGTCCACATCCATATTAGCCCTGTCAGCTATATAGTTAGACTGTTTCTTTGATGTTGAGACAGAAGCACCGGTATCTTTTTTCGGATTATAGTAAATGTCGTCGAAATAGTCCTGGGCATTTACACTACCCGCACAGGCAAATAAGGCAAATAATGCGATGATATTTCTTGAACGTCTCATAAGTCTTTTTGCTTGTTAATGATTATTGACTCTTTTTATAAATAAAGACCGATTTTTTATATTAAAGTTTACATCCTATTGCATAAAAAATGTTAACGCAAATCTGTGTGTCTGTATGTTTGTTAATGCCGGGGTCATAAAATTTCGCCTGCTTTAGAATTTAAGATAGAATTCTTTGCAGAGACTTTTGTATTCATCCGTTGGTTCTCCCGATTCAAACAAAGTGAGCAGGGTGTTCTCCGCCTCCAGTCTGCCATAGTCGGAAACTTTACCGAATTCACTCATGATTCTTTTTACAGGTCTTGACGGGTTGTTTATGATCTGACAGCATCTGATACATTCCATCTCCATTTCTTAAGATTTTTTTAAAACCTCTTTATGATGT